>CAJFIN010000001.1 GCA_904381335.1 Candidatus Neoanaerotignum galli
AAAACTGAGCCATTTGGAAATGGAATATGAAAGCTGCCGTTCAGCGAAAAACGATGTGTCCAACTGGTTGAAAAAGATAAAATTATGCTGTGAAACAGATGTGCTGTCAAGAGATTTATTAGTAAGTCTAATTGATCACATTGACGTTTCTGAATGCTATGAAGAAAATGGGGAAAAATCCTTCGACATATCTATTACCTACACTTTTGGTCAGCAAAACGCGGAGGAAAAACCTTATGCGCTTATGGCATAAAAAAAAGACAAACAGGAAATTCACCCACTCCAAAAGTAATTTCCAGTCTGTCTTTCCAGCACATAAACACCAAAAAGGGTATTTATGAATGAACGGAGAAGGAGGGATTTGAACCCTCGCGCCGCGCAAACGACCTACACCCTTAGCAGGGGCGCCTCTTCAGCCACTTGAGTACTTCTCCACAGATGACCTACTGCAAGAATCAGTATACCATAGTATGAACGTTCTTGTCAAGGGATTTTTTCTTTTTTAACGCCGCACTCGAATGGCCTTGGGTCGGTTATCAATTTCCACAAAAGTATGCGCACCACCATATTCCCCATCCAACGTCCAATCCACTGCTTCATCAAACGTCAACAGCAGGGCTTTGGTCTGAAATTTCAAAAAGAACCGGCCCTCATATTCATGCATTAAAAGGCCCGTCAAAATCTCCTGCATCTCCAGCGGCGTCTGCGGCTCCCGAATAAACAAGCACTCAAATAGCCCATCGTTGAGCCGTACCTCCTCATAATCATAAATCCGCATCCCGCCCACATAGATGGAATTAGAAACCATGCCATAAATAAAGGATCCTTCCTCCTGGAGCCCATCATGCTCCAGTACCACATGATACCCCCGCAAGGTCGCCGCCCGTTTAATCCCCTCTAAGATATATGCCATGTGGCCCAACAAATTTTTCGTCACTTGGGGCGTGGCATAGGACACATCGGTAAATGCCCCAAAGGCAGCAATATACACAAAAAAATTATCGTTAAACCGGCCCACATCACAAGAAACAGCTTTCCCTCTCACCGCCGGATCAATGGACTGAGGCAATTTTTTTGGAATGTGCATACTAGAGGCAAAATCATTCGTACTGCCCGCCGGAATATACCCCACCTCCGGCCGGCTCAGCCGTGGCAGCTCCATCAATGCCTTCACCGTTTCATTTAATGTGCCATCGCCGCCGGAGATGACCAGAAGCTGCTTACGGGCGCCTTTTTCCAGCACCGTCTCATAGGCATCCAGTTTTTTTTGGGTAGGGCGTACCTCTACGGCATATCCCTCTTTCACCAATGAATCTACCACATCAAATAAATTATTTTTGATCGTTCCCTTTCCCGAAAACGGATTAAAAATAAAAAGTGCCTTGGGTGCTGCCATCCAGATTTCCTCCCCCTGTTGCCGTGTACTTTAGGCTTGTCCTGTGCCACAACCACAGATATCTAGCTAATTAAATTATTATACTATGTACTATCAGAAAATACAATCAATAAAATCCGCTCAAAACTCCCTTTTTTCGTAAAGGCGAAGGAGAAAACCCTCCAGTAAATTTCACTATTATTTAGAACATTTCTTTAATTATCTGGAATCGCCTTAAATCCTTCTTTGCGCATCTTTTAGATAAAGCCTTGATTTTTCAGGGGTTTTACGTTTTTTACGGCACAAAGGTTCAGCCAAAATTCTATTTAATAAAAAGATCGTTCTATTTGTCAGAACAGGTTTTTTCTAAAAAACTTTCGGTCAGGGCTTGACTTTCTAGGGTGGGCATGCCTTATAATAAAGAAGAAAGGAAAGCCCCCCTCTCTTGGGGCTTCCTCACAGAACAATACCATCTTCAAAGGAGGAATTCAAATGGTAGGAGAGAAAGTAGTACTGCACGCAATGATGAAAGGCAGCGATGGCCATTACGTTGGCGGCCTGGTAAACGGCGCTCGTATCGTTCATTTCTGGGGCGATGTGGGAACGGAATTGATGGTTCGTGTTGATGGCGACATCAGCTTGTTCCTGGGCTATGAAGAAATCAACTTCACCGCTCCTGTATACGTTGGCGACTTCATGGAATATGTTGGCTGGATTGAAAAAGTAGGCAACACTTCCTATACCTGCAAATTCGAAGCTTACAAAGTAGCTACCATGTGTGACCGCACCGATATGGATATGACTGGTCTGGAACATACCGCAGCTACCGCTTGTGTACCTCCCATCCTTTGCGGCACTGCTACCGGCAGCCTGTACATCGCTAAGAAGGACCAGAGAGGCGAAACCGACCCTGCGTTCGTTCATGAACACACGGTGAAAAAGAAATAAAACTGACCACATCAGCGGACAAACCTATTTTTCCAAAACAGAATTTTTTGTATAGGAGGAATTGAACATGATCGGATCTAAAGTAGTACATCACGTGATGATGAGAGGCGCTGACGGCCATTACGTTGGCGGCCTGGTAAACGGCGCTCGTATCGTTGATATGTGGGGCGATGTTGGTACCGAACTGATGGTATATGTTGATGGTGATATCAGCCTGTTCCTTGGCTACAAAGACATCAAATTTACCGCTCCCGTATACGTTGGCGACTTCATGGAATATCATGGCTGGATCGAAAAGATCGGTAACTGCTCTTACACCTGCCACTTTGAAGCTTACAAAGTAGCTACCATGTGCGACCGCACCGATATGGATATGACTGGCATTGCTCACACCGCCGCTACCGCTTGTGTACCTCC
The DNA here is from genome assembly GCA_904381335.1 of Candidatus Neoanaerotignum galli. Taxonomy (GTDB): domain Bacteria; phylum Bacillota; class Clostridia; order Lachnospirales; family Anaerotignaceae; genus Neoanaerotignum; species Neoanaerotignum galli. The sequence continues at coordinate 2,741 of CAJFIN010000001.1, forward strand.
CGTACTTTGCGCTACTGCCACTGGCAGCCTTTATATCGCAAAGAAAGACCAGAGAGGTCCTCAGCATCCTGATTTCATGGATGCAAAACACAACAGCTCCAAATAAGAATTCCTTTTGCGAAGAGCTCCCATCATTGGATGGGAGCTTTTTTATCCCAAAATCTAAGGGGCAGGTGCTCGGTTTTCTGCCGCCCTGCCCCAACTGTCTCCTTTTACCATATCCTGTGCCTACACGAGCCTTTGTGCCTTCGCGAAAACCAGTCCTTTTCTGCATCCTTGCCAACGGGTAAAGCTATTTTTTCTAGCCTCCTACTTTTCCTTTTTGGTTACATTTCGCTTTTCTTTCTTCCTTCTGTTCCTTTTCTTTTTCCCTTTCGAAGCCGGTTCAAACATCCCCTTTTTGTGCAAAACAGAAAACTTGATCCAAAGGGATATAAAATTTAAGCTCTTTCTTGCTCGAAAGTTTGTGAAGAAAATAGTACTAATTTTGTACCAGATTTATCCCCTATCCCCGGTCAAATTGTTTATAACTTTGTGGATAATGTGGATAACTAGTCTTGAAGAAGCTTTTCTCCCACTAAATACACATCTCCTGCGCCCAAAGTTATAAACAGATCCTGTGGAGAAAGGGTGGATTTCAAATAGGAAACTATCTCATCAAAAGAAGAGATATATTGTGCATCTTTTCCAAGCTCCGCCATTTTTTGTGCAATTTCACGGCTATGGATCAACCCTGTATCCTTTTCCCGCGCGGCATAAATATCTGTTACAATCACATGGTCTGCATCCGCAAACGCATGCACAAAGTCGTCAAACAATGTCAATGCCCGGCTATACGTATGGGGCTGAAATACGCACCAAACTTCGCTTTTGGCTACCCGCTTAGCTGCTGCCAAGGTGGCCCGGATCTCTGTGGGATGATGCGCATAATCATCCACCACCAATGTGCCGTGATATTCACCTTTCCGCTCAAAGCGGCGGTGTACACCAGTATAACTGTTTAACCCCTCCAAAATGGCTTCCATGGGCAAATGAAGGGCACTAGCAGCTGCCACCGCAGCCAAGGCATTTAAAATATTATGCTCACCCGGCACCTGCAGACAGACCTCGCCCTGTGATACACCGTCTTTCATGGCTGTAAAACAAAATCTGCCCTGATTTTCCCGAATATTGGCCGGCTGCCACTGATCGTTATCGCTCCGGCCATAGGTGATCACTGGACAGGACAAATCCTTTGTCACTGTAGCAAAGCCTGGAATTTCACCATTGATGATCAGCACCCCTTCCGGCGGGATATTTTGGGCAAAGCGGTGAAACGCTTCTTCCACAGCGTTTAAATTTTTAAAAAAGTCTAAATGCTCTGCTTCCACATTCAAAATAATCCCAATGAGAGGATGAAACTCCAAAAAACTATTATGATACTCGCAGGCCTCCGCCAAAAAATAGGAAGAATATCCCACCCGGATATTGCCGCCAATGGCCGGCAATACACCGCCCACTGTGATGGTAGGGTCGCAATGTGCGGCCAGAAAAATCTGGCTCAGCATAGAGGTTGTGGTGGTTTTACCATGGGTACCGCTAACGGCCACCGACTGACTGTAATGCTTCATAATTTCGCCCAGCAGCACCGAGCGCTCAATGGCCAAAATGCCCCGGCGCCGCGCTTCTACTAGCTCCGGATTATCCTCTTTGACGGCAGCCGTATATACCACCAGCTGCAAGTCGTCTGTAATATTTTGAGCTTTTTGTCCATAATGGACGGGAATACCCAATTCCTCTAATTTTTTTGTGGTCTTGGACGGTTTTAAATCTGAACCTGATACCTGGCATCCTTTTTTTTGCAGGATCTGTGCCAAGCCGCTCATAGAAATACCGCCAATGCCGATGAAATACACATTGTTATGGCTTGTTTTGAAGTCCAAGGTCATTTCTTTCCACCTTCTTTTTTTCATTGGTCCGTACGGTTAAAAGTATACTATACCAGAAACAGAAAGTCTATAACGGAATGGGAAGGCTTTTTTATTTTCAGGCACCTTTTGGCGCACAGTTACTGCTGGAAGGGATGGAATCGTGGGAAGAAGAAACTGGCTTTTTTTATTTGTATGTTTCATGTAACAGGCTAGATGAAGAAAAATCAACTCTCCATGAAAGGGCAGATAATACAAAAAATTGAACAAATTGTCGATTATTTTAGAGTTATTTTGTTAATTTCGTATATTTTGATGAAATTAAACTGTTAAATATTAGAAAATTGCCAAAAAAACATGCGAAAAAGTTAGAAAAAATGAAAGAACAACCCTGAATTAAGGGCAAAAATAATAAAAACTATTTATTCTTCCTTTTGTTTATGATACAATAAGAGAGAAAACCATCCTGGTTTTTATTGCACCATAGAGCATTTGGAAGGCAAAAGGAGAGGCTACTATGAGCAAGAATGAAATGATTGCAATGCTCCTGGCCGGCGGTCAGGGCAGCAGGTTAGGAATTTTAACAAAAAAAATTGCAAAACCGGCAGTTGCTTTTGGCGGCAGTTACCGAATCATTGATTTCGCTTTGAGCAATTGCATCAATTCCGGTGTATATACGGTGGGCGTACTGACCCAATATCAGCCTCTGCGCCTGAACCAGCATATCGGCATTGGTATCCCCTGGGATTTGGACCGGCAAAACGGTGGCGTTACCATCCTGACCCCCCATGTAAAAAGCGGGGAAGAAAGCGGAGAATGGTTTATGGGTACCGCCAATGCCATTTATCAGAACATAGAATATATTGACCAAAATGACCCAGAATATGTGCTGATTCTCTCCGGCGACCACATTTATAAAATGGATTACTCCAAAATGTTGGAACTGCATAAGGAAAAAGAAGCCACAGCCACTATTGCTGTATTAGAAGTGCCGATGGAAGAAGCAAGCCGGTTTGGCATTATGAACGCCGATGCGCAGGACAGAATCTACGAATTTGAAGAAAAACCCGCACAGCCCAAAAGTAATCTGGCCAGTATGGGAATTTATATCTTCACCTGGAAAAAACTACGGGAGGTGCTCATTGCCGACAGCCGAATCCATGCCGACAGCGATTTTGGCAATCATATCATTCCAAAACTACTGGCAGAAGAGGAAGCCTTATATGCTTACCGGTTCCATGGATATTGGAAAGATGTGGGCACAATCCAAAGCTATTGGGAAGCCAACCGAGAACTGATCAAAACCTTGCCAGATTTTAACCTCTATGAGGATGATTGGAAAATCTATACAAATACTGTACATCAACCGCCTCAATTCATTGGCGAACACGCCCAGGTAACCACCAGCATCATCTCTGATGGCTGTGAAGTATATGGCTCGGTTCATTCTTCCGTACTAGGACGAGATGTGATTGTAGAAGAAGGAGCCAAAATCAAAGATTCCATCATCATGGCAAACTGCGTGATCGGCAAAAACGCTGTCATTGATACCTGCATTATCGATGAAAACACAGTGGTAAACGAAGGGGTACAAATGGGGCTGTGGGATAATATTCCCAATGAAGACAAGCCAAAAATCTACCATACCGGTATCACCGTTGTGGGAGAAGATACCGTTATCCCACCAGGAATGCAGATCGGGAAAAACTGTGTCATCTATGGCGCCACCACGCCAGAGCAATATCCAGAAGGAAAATTGCCCAGTGGGCAAAGCATCATCCTCGAGGAGGTGGAGTTATGAAAGCCATTGGCATCATTTTAGCGGGTGGCAGCAGTGAAATGCGGCTTGGCGCCCTGACCCAATCCCGCGCCGCCTCGGCCATGCCTGTGGGCAGCTGTTACCGCACCATCGACTTCCCTTTAAGCAATATGTCAAACTCCCGTATCAGCAAAGTGGCGGTTATCACCCAGTTCAACTCCCGTTCTTTAAATGACCATCTCAATAGTGCCAAATGGTGGGAGTTAGGGCGCAAACAAGGGGGCCTTTACATCTATACCCCTTATATCAGCAGCGATAATTCTTTTTGGTTTCGGGGTACGGCAGATTCCATCTATCAGAATATCACCTTCCTCAAAAAAAGCGTAGAACCATATGTGGTGATTGCTTCCGGGGATGCCGTATATAAAATGGACTACCAAAAGGTCCTGCGGGAGCATAATCGCTCCGGCGCTGACATTACCGTAGTGTACAAAGATTTTTCCGGTGAAGCAGATAAAGATTTAACCAAATATGGTATTTTAGAGCTGGATGAGGATAACCGAATCATTGGGTTTGAAGAAAAACCGGTGGAACCAAAAACCAGCAATGCCTCTTTAGGCATTTATATTATCGCCAGAACAAAGCTGATTGAACTGCTGGAAGCTATCGTTCCTGAAGGCCGGTACGACTTCGTAAAAGACATCTTGATGCGTTACCGTAAACATCTGCTCATCCGCGGCTATCAGTTTGAAGGCTATTGGAGCAGCGTAGGCGGCGGAATTTTAGATTATTATAAGACCAATATGGATTTTCTGAAGAAAGAAGTACGGGACATCTTCTGTAAAGAATATCCTTATATCAATACCAAAATCAAAGACGAACCTCCGGTAAAATATAATGGCGGCGCCCAGGTGCACACTTCCATTGCCGGCGGCGGCACCATCATCAATGGCACTGTGGAACATTCCGTCCTGTTTCGCCGGGTCTTTATTGGTGAAAACGCAGTGGTAAAAAACAGCATCATCATGGAAGGATGCTATATCGGAAACAACAGCTATGTGGAAAATGCCATATTGGATAAAAATGTTGTTATCTCAGAGAGCAAACGGATCGTGGGAGAGGAAGGAACTCCAGCAATTTATCCGAAAGGCTCTGTGATATAAATTACAACGGTCAAAGCGACTTGTCGGCTTGACAAAATAAGGGGTGACTCCATTATGGAAATTACAGATGTAAGAGTAAGAAAAGTAAACACGGAAGGGAAAATGAAAGCAGTCGTCTCTGTGACCTTTGATAATGCCTTTGTCGTGCATGACATCAAAGTGATCGAGCGGGATACGGATCTATTCATCGCCATGCCCAGCCGAAAAACGGCAGAAGGCGAATTTCGCGATGTAGCTCATCCAATCAATGCAGAGACTCGAGAAATGATCCAAAAGATTATTCTCGAAAAATATGCAGAAGCTTTATCTCAACTGGAGGCAGAAGAAGACAATGCTTCCATTGCTCTGACAAAGTAAAAGAAACATAAAGCCGACTGGCTGTCCCATCCATAAAAAGGTGGGACAGTTTTTCTGTAAACAATAAAAAAGAGCCCTTCGGCTCTTTTTTATTGTCTCTCGTATGTTACAAATTGAAAGGTGATGCCACTGTACTCTTTTTTCTCACTGACCGCACTGACTTGCCATTCCGGGCGGGCATCCAAATCATCCACAAAGGTATCTGGCTGGTCAAAAATGGTATCTATCTTCGTAACATACGCTTTGGTGCACCAAGGCAGCATCTGGCGATAAATTTCTCCGCCGCCTACCACAAATGCCGGCCGGGGCACATACTCCTTTGCGCGCTGCAACGCTTCTTGCGGGGAATGGACAATGATACACCCCTCCCGGTAAAAATCCTTCTGCCGGGTGATCACAATATTGACCCGGCCAGGCAAAGGCCGTCCCCCTGGGAACGAGTCTAAGGTCTTTCGACCTAAAATCAGCACACCGCCCATGGTGGTCTGTTTAAAAAAGGCCATATCCGCCGGTAAATGGTGGCACATACCGCCATCTCTTCCAATGGCCCATTGGCGATCTGCCGCCACAATTTCAATCAATCCCATAGCCATACTCAAATTGCCACAGGGATTTTTCCCAGGCTGGGGCCATGTTCATAACCTTCAAAGGAAAAATCATCCACTGTAAAATCATAGAAATTTTTGATCTCCGGATTCATGTGAAATTTGGGTGCGGGCAAAGGCTTCCGTGTTAACAGTTCCTTCACCATATCCACATGACGATTATAAATATGCATATCACTGATGACATGCACCAATTCTCCCACCTGCAAACCACTTACCTGAGCAATCATATGCACCAGCACAGCATACTGCACCACGTTCCAATTATTGGCCGTCAATGTATCCTGGCTTCGTTGGTTTAAAATGGCGTTTAATTTTCCATCCACCACATTAAAGGTCATGCTGTAAGCACAGGGATAGAGGTTCATCTCATGCAGGTCTGCAAAAGTGTAGATATTCGTCATAATCCGGCGGCTGTATGGGTTTTCTTTTAAGTCATACAGCACCCGATCCACCTGGTCAAACCAGCCTTCCGCATATTGATGTTTCACGCCCAACTGATAGCCATAGGCCTTACCAATGGTGCCGTCTTCTCCAGCCCATTCATCCCAAATATGGCTATGAAGATCAGCAATACGGTTACTTTTTTTCTGCCAAATCCACAGCAGTTCATCAATGGCTGCCTTCCAATTGGTATAGCGCAATGTCAAAATGGGAAATTCCTCCGACAAGTCATACCGATTGACCACACCAAACTTTTTGATGGTATAGGCCGGTGAACCATCCTCCCAAACGGGGCGGTTTTTTTCATGTTCGGTGGAAAAGCCGTGTTCCAAAATATCCCGACAATTTTCCTGAAAAATGAGGTCGGCTTTACTCAAAAAAGTCGCTCCTTTCTTTCGTCCTGCTCCAGTCACATTTCGCGGCGTCCTTCTAAGGCCCTGGATAACGTAACTTCATCAATATATTCCAAATCACTGCCCACAGGAACGCCGTTGGCAATACGGGTGACCCGAACCCCCAGCGGCTTTAACAGCCGGCTGAGATACATCGCCGTGGCCTCCCCCTCCACATTTGGATTGGTGGCCAAAATCACTTCTTCTACGCCGCCTTGGTTCAAACGGCGCAGCAGCTCCCGAATCTTCAAGTCCTCTGGGCCTACGCCCAGCATAGGATTAATCGCCCCATGAAGGACATGATAAAGCCCATGGTATTGTTTTGTTTTTTCATAAGCCGCCATATCCTGCGGAGATTCCACCACCATAATGGTGGTTCTGTCCCGCCGGGGGTCTGCACAAATGGGACAGGGGTCTGTATCGGTAAAATTACAACATTCTGAACAATAATGTACTTGGGCTTTCGCCTGCACAATCGCCTTTGCCAGCGCCTCCACCCGTTCTTTTGGCTGATGGATCAAATAAAAAGCCAAGCGCTGAGCGCTTTTACCGCCAATGCCTGGCAGCCGCCCAAGTTCTTCAATCAACTGTGTAATGGTGTTTCCATAATAGTTCATACTCCGCCTTCCTTTGCTTTGGGCAGGGAATTAAAATAAACCATTGCCAATGCCGCCGGTGATGCGGCCCATAGTCTGATTGGCTAACTCATCCGCCTGACGGATGGCTTCGTTTACAGCAGTCAGAACCAAATCTTGGAGCATTTCCACATCATCTGCATCCACCACTTCGGGATCAATGGTAATGGACTGTATTTCCTTTTTCCCAGTGATCACCACTTTCACTGCGCCGCCGCCAGCAGTGGTCTCCAAGATCTGCTCCGCCAAAGAGGCCTGCGCTTCTTCCATCTGTTTTTGCATTTTCTGCGCCTGCTTCATAATCTGGTTCATGTTCATACCTGGCATGCCGCCAAATCCACCTCTTGCCATAATGTTTATTCCTCCTTTTGATCGATTTTATGATTTTTACCAGTCAAATTCTTTATCCATTGATGTCAAAGAAAAACTGGGATTTTGATCCGCTGTCATTCTTGTACTTCCGTATCTGGAAATAACTCTAAAACCTCTTTCACAGTGGTATTTTCATCATTTGATTCTTCCCCCAGGCCATGGGTCAGATTCCATTCTTCCCATGCCTGCTGTGTCATCAAACGCACATCCACCGTTTTCCCTGTTTTTTCAGCAATCTCCGTTTCCAGCTGACTCGTGCGTTTTTCCATGATATTCTCCGTGGCAATATTGCTGCACACCAAAGTCAGCCGTCCATCCCCCAGGAAAACAGGCTCACACTTTTGAAACAAAGATCGGGCAGAAATATTCAGCCCAGCCAATATCTCATCCCATTGACTGACCACCTGCTGCAGCTCCTGCGGAAGCGCTTTTGACAGCGGCTTTGGCGCCTGCTTCGCCTTTGGCTTCTCAGCAGAAGACGCTGCTGCCGGCGCTGATACGCGCACCCCTTGGGCCACCTGGCGCTCCAATACGGCCAGCCGGGCTAAAATAGCGGATAGATCCTGCTTCTCCTGCGGCGTGCAAAGCGTAATCAGCTCTGCTTCTAACAATACCCGTGGTGTTTGACTAAGCCGCAGATCCGGCAGTAAGGCTGAAAAACGGCGAATATCTTCTGTCAATTCCTCCGGGGAAAATTCGGCCGCCTGCTTTCGGTAAGACGCATACTGCTCTTCTCCCACTTCCAGCAGCATTTCTCCTTCTTCCACAGTGCCTGCAATCAGCAGCGCCCGCAAATGCCCAATGAAATCTGTCACAAAGCCCGTGATCTCCCGCCCAGAGGATACCACTGTATCCACTAACTCCAGCGTCTTTTGCGTATCTTGGGTGCGAATGGCTTCCATCAGGTCAAAAAACACCTGCCGCCCTGTTGCCCCGGCTATTTCAAGTACCTGGCCTTCTGTCAGCACACCATCGCCATAAAAAGCCAGACATTGATCCAAAATGCTTAAACTATCCCGCAGCGATCCGTCCGCCAGAGCTGCAATGGTGCGCAGTGCACCTCGTTCTACCTGTGCGCCCTCCCGGCGAACATAATCCGCCAAGGTCATTGCAATTTGCTCCAACGAAATGCGATGAAAATCAAACCGCTGGCACCGGGACAAAATGGTAGCCGGTACCTTTTGAGGGTCTGTGGTGGCCAAAATAAAAATAACATGCTCCGGTGGTTCTTCTAACGTTTTTAACAGGGCATTAAAAGCACCGGTGGAAAGCATATGCACTTCATCGATGATATAGACTTTATACTTGCCCTCCGTTGGCGGATATTTGACTTCTTCCCGAATCTCGCGGATATGGTCCACACCATTATTGCTGGCAGCATCCAATTCCAAAACATTGACCGAACGGCCTTCCTCCATCGCTTGGCAAAGTGCACATTGACCACAGGGCTCTCCATCCACCGGCGAAAGGCAATTGATGGCCTTGGCAAAAATTTTTGCTGTGGACGTTTTTCCGGTGCCTCGGGTGCCACAAAACAAATACGCATGGGAAATCCGGCCAGAACGAAGCTGATTTTTCAACGTCCGCACAATCGGCTCCTGTCCCACAATCGCAGAAAAGGTTTGCGGACGATATTTTCGGTATAATGCTACATAGGCCAACGGCCTTCCTCCTTTCTTTTTGATTTTGAGCCATCCTTTGTCAATCGAAAGAAAAGCACACAGGCAATGCTGTGTGCTTTCATCTAGCTGCCGCTTTTAGCCAAACAGCCAACCATACATAAGAAAAGAATCCGTGCGCCTGCTTTCGACTTTTTCCCCAAGGCGCGAACCAATGTTTGAAGCTCAGGCTAAGCGCCCTTGCGGCACACAGAAGTGGTTACTTAGTGCTGCTTCCTTCCGGACCTGACACGGTTCATAAGTTCCTGTTGCACAAGACTCAGCCGTCAACACTCCGCCCAAAGGGCAGACCCAAGAAGAGCAAAGCCTCAAAGTCAGGCGTCACCCCCACTCTAGCGGATTGTGGGTACAAGGCGCCGCTACTGCCCCGGCTAGCACGGAAATATAAAACTTATTCAGTTGCTTCCTTATTATACCCTGTTTCCTTAGACGTGTCAACGGTGGACTGAGGGCCAAATTCATTCTTTTTCCGGCGAAACCGGCGAAAAAACGTCTTCATGATCCCGCTGCATTCATCAAGACAAACACCCTCTGTTACTTCTGCTTGATGGTTAAACCGCTTTTCCCGCAGCAAATCAAATACCGAGCCTACACAGCCAGCTTTTGGATTTCTGGCTCCAAACACCACCCGGGGAATACGGGCCTGTAAAATCGCACCAGCGCACATCGGGCAAGGTTCAATGGTCACATAGAGGGTGCAATCTTCCAGCCGCCAATCTCCCACCCGATGGCAGGCTTCTTCTATGGCCATCAGCTCTGCATGGCGCAGCACATTCTTTTCTGTATTCCGGCGATTATGGCCCCTGGCAATTACCTCTCCCCCTCGAACAATGACGGCACCAATGGGCACCTCATCCAGTGCAAACGCCTTTTGGGCCTCTATCAGAGCTTCTGCCATCCACTGCTCATCCTCGCTCATGCTTCTTCTCCTCTCAGATACAGCGTCTGCACCGGGTCTTCCGCCCCTTCGGACAAAATCACATCCGACCGTCCGTCCTGATTAAAATCATCGACATACAGCTGCTGCTGATACGAAATATCCTCATTTCGGGAAAGAAAACCATTTTCTGTGAGCACATAACGAATGGCTGTGCCGGTGTTATCGGCCAGATATACTTCTTTGATCCCATCTCCATTGAGATCCCCCGTATATAAAAAGCCACTAAAGCTCTCCACACCCACATTGGTGCGCCAAATGCGGCGGAATTGGTTATTTTCCCGGCGGTATACATACAAATCCAAATAATCAGTAAAAAGGTATTCCTCTGTGCCATCCCCATCTAAATCGGCTTGGCAAAAAGCTCTGGCGCCCACGCCTAAAGGATACGCCGCTGTTCGCGTCCAGCCATCCCCTTCCTGCTGGTACACTTCCACCGCCGTTTCATTCATAAACGCTGTCTCTCCATCCAGCAAAAGGGCACAGGAATAGCCGCCTCCCGTAAAGAGAATCTCTTCTTCCGTCAAGCGGAAAGAAGGGTCAAAGAAAACCGCTTTATCGCTGATGATCTGCTGCTCATTGCCCTCACCGCTTTGTTCCAGCGCATGGCCCACCAAAACGGCAACACCGCCATCGGCCGTAAATGCAGCACTTAAAGGCAAAAATCCCGTTAAATCTTCCACAGCTAAGGAGCGCTGTAAGGAAAACGATCCATTTCGGCTTCGGTACACCTGCACTCGATCTGCGCCCAAAGAAAGATACCAGCAACTTCCATCCTCTGCCGCCCGGCTGGCGCAAAAACCTGCCGGCAAACGGCTGCTCTGTCTGCCTTTCCCCAAGGTATACGGCGCATCTGTCTCATACCCTGCCCAAGTAGTTCCCTTTGTAAAAGGGTTTCGCACCTGCAAAGAATAGGCACGGCCATCCTCATCGGCAGAGGTATGATAAGCTCCTGCCAATTGACCGGATACAAAATAAAAATAGCCGTTTCCGCCGGAGGTATGGTTAAACTGAGTCAATGCCACAGTATAAACCACCGCCTGTCGCCCGGCATAAGCGCTTAAATCATAACCGCTATCGGCACTGGCAGCAAACAGCCCCGCCATTTCTTCCGTTTCTTCCGGCACTCTGCCCTTGCTATAAGAGAAACTTTCACTGTCATAATACCAATAGAATTCATTGAGCGTTTCCTCAATCTGTGCTTTATACTCCTGTTGTGTCTCCTCCGGCAATGTAAAAACACTGGCGCTGACCGTTTCCTCCTGCCCAGCACAGCCTGAAAAGCCTAGACTTAAACAGCCCAATACAAACAGCAGTTTCTTCATACCATCCCGACCTTATCTTCTTGCTCTTTTCTCATGTTTCTAAGTCTCTATTTCCACTTTCCCGACATACTGCCAAGGCTTTTTACTTTATCTGAAATTATACCATACCTGGCCCAAAGAAGAAAGCAAAAGCCGCTAAAAATCCCCGGAAGTCTTTTCCTGCATACAAAAACGCCGTCCCAGATGGGACGGCGTTCGTGTAATTACAACAACAAAATACTTATTGCTGATGTGCCAGACGAATATAGTTAGCCAAACGGTCTTTGGCATCTTGTTCGCTCTTTGCATACAGCTCCTGCGCAATGTCTGGGAAGGTACGCATCAAAGAGCTATACCGCACTTCTCCTTTTAAGAAGTCCTGGAAAGAACCGGTGGGTTCTTCTTTGCTATCAAGCTGGAAGGGGTTCTTGCCCTCTTTTTTCAGCTCAGGATTAAAGCGATACAAATTCCAATAACCGCAATCCACCGCTTTCTTAATCTCTGCTTGAGCTTTGGCCATCTTAATGCCGTGGTTAATGCAAGGTGCATACCCGATTACCAAAGAAGGACCAGGATACCGTTCTGCTTCCAGCAATGTCTTCACCAGTTGAGCCGGATTTGCGCCCATGGCTACCTGGGCCACATAAACATACCCGTAGCTCATTGCCATCATGCCCAAATCTTTCTTCCGCACCCGTTTGCCTGCAGCAGCAAACTGAGCCACCGCAGCGGTAGGGGTAGCCTTGGAAGACTGACCGCCAGTATTGGAATAAACCTCTGTGTCAAACACGAATACATTGACATCTTCACCGCTGGCCAGCACATGGTCCAGACCGCCATAGCCGATATCATATGCCCAGCCATCGCCGCCGATGATCCATTGGCTCTTTTTCGCCAGCTGGTCTTTTTGTTTGAGGATTTCATCCACCAGCGCTTTTGCTTCTGCATTTGAACCATCATACTGTTCCAGCAAAGCAATCAGATCCTTTGTGGGCGCCTGGTTCTTTTCTCCATCCCACATCGTAGACAGATATGCATCAATGGTCTCTGTCATCATCTGGCAGCTCTGGATCTCTTTCAAGGCCATCAATTTATCCCGCAGCCCTTCCCGCATATGACGAACGGCCGTAGCCATACCAAGACCAAACTCGGCATCATCTTCAAACAGAGAGTTTGCCCAAGCAGGGCCCTTTCCTTCATGATTAACGGTATACGGCGTAGAAGGTGCAGAACCGCCCCAGATGGAAGAACAGCCCGTGGCATTGGCAATATACATCCGGTCGCCAAACAGCTGGGTAATCAATTTTACATAAGGTGTTTCACCACAACCGGCACAAGCACCGCTAAACTCCAGCAAAGGCTGTTTGAACTGACTGCCCTTCACAGATTCTTTGCTCATCACTTCTTTTGGCGCAACGTTAGAAACGGCATAATCCCAGTTAGCAATTTCTTTTTCCTGTGTTGCGGCAGGTTTCATCACCAGCGCTTTTTTCGGTGCCGGACATACATTGGCACAGCTTCCGCAGCCTAAACAATCCAGTGCCGATACCTGCATCTTAAAGAGCAAGCCTTCCATCCCTTTGCCCTTAGCTGCAATACCGCCAAAGTCCGCTGGCGCTGCTTTTTGCTCCGCTTCATCCAGCAAATATGGGCGAATGGCCGCATGAGGACAAACAAAGGCGCACTGATTGCACTGCAAGCAGTTTTCTGCCTGCCATTCCGGCAGATCCACTGCCACGCCCCGTTTTTCGTAAGCGGCAGTACCCTGAGGGAATGTGCCATCTTCCCGGCCCACAAAAGCGCTGACCGGCAGGGTGTCACCTTTTTGTGCATTGATGACTTCCACCACATCACGAATAAACGCAGGCACCTGTTTCTTTTCTGCCCTAGGCGCATCTTCTGCCGTTTTCCAAGACGAAGGGATGTCCACCTTATGAGCGCCGTCTACGCCCCGATCCACCGCCTGGTAGTTCATATTCAAGATGTCATCGCCTTTTTTGCCGTAGCTCTTTTTGATGGCAGCTTTCATATATTCCACCGCTTGATCGATGGGGATAATATTGGCCAGCTTAAAGAAGGCAGCCTGCAGCACAGAGTTCACCCGATTGCCTAAGCCAATCTCCTTGGCAATATCTGTGCCATTGATGATATACAAATTGATATTATTTTCAGCAAAGAACCGCTTCATGGCAGCAGGCAAATGCTTGTCCAACTCTGCTTCGCTCCATTCGGTGTTGAGCAAATAGGTGCCGCCGGGGTTCAAATCGGAATAGGTGTCATACAAATTCACATACTCCTGTTTATGACAGGCCACAAAATCGGCCGTTTTCACCAAATAGGTGGAGCGAATGGGCTTTTTGCCAAACCGCAGATGGCTCTGGGTCACACCACCGCTCTTTTTCGAGTCATAAGAGAAATACGCCTGAGCATACATATCGGTGTGATCGCCAATAATCTTGATGGAGTTTTTATTGGCGCCCACAGTACCATCGGAACCGATACCCCAGAACTTGCAGGAGATGGTGCCATCCCCTTCGGTGACATTGACTTCTTTTTCCACCGGCAAAGAAAGATGGGTAACATCATCCACAATGCCAATGGTAAAGTGGTGCATCGGCTGTGCTGCATTCAGGTTTTCATAAACAGCAATGATCTGGGCAGGCGTAACATCTTTCGAGCCCAAGCCATACCGGCCAGCCACAATGAGGGGCTTTTCTTCCGCTTCAAACATGGCTGTGCATACATCCTGATACAGAGGCTCGCCAAGAGCGCCAGGCTCTTTTGTCCGATCCAAAACAGCAATCTTTTTCACCGTTTTTGGAATGGCTGCTAACAGATGTTTTTCGGAGAAGGGACGATACAGATGTACTTTTACCAACCCCACTTTTTCTCCTTTTTCCCGGAGGTAATCAATGGTTTCCTCTGCTGCTTCACAAACGGAACCCATTGCCACAATCACCCGATCGGCTTCAGGATCGCCATAATAATTAAAAAGCTGATAATTGCGGCCAGTGATGGCGTTAATCTTTTGCATATAACGCTCCGTCACATCCACAATGGCTTCATAATAAGGATTTGAGGCTTCTCTGGCCTGGAAGAAGATATCCGGGTTTTGTGCTGTGCCTCTGGTCACAGGATGGTCTGGGTTTAACGCCCGTTTCCGAAATTCTTCCACTGCTTCCCAATTGGTGATCTTTTTCAAATCCTCATAGTCCAAACATTCAATCTTTTGAATCTCATGGGACGTACGGAACCCATCAAAGAAATGCACAAAAGGCACCCGGCCTTCAATGGTAGACAAATGCGCCACCGCAGCCAGATCCATAACTTCCTGCACACTATTGCTGGCCAGCATGGCAAACCCCGTTTGGCGGCAAGCCATCACATCGGCATGATCGCCAAAAATGGACAGCGCGTGGCTGGCCAGTGCCCGAGCACTGACATGAAAAACACAGGGCAGCAATTCACCCGCGATTTTATACATATTCGGGATCATTAACAATAGCCCCTGGCTAGCGGTATAAGTGGTGGTCAAGGCGCCGGCCAGCAAAGACCCATGCACTGCTCCAGCAGCGCCGCCCTCCGACTGCATTTCTACCACTTTCACCGGTTGACCCATCATATTTTTCTTGCCATTTGCCGCCCAATCGTCTGTTTTTTCCGCCATGGGGGAAGAAGGCGTGATGGGGAAGATGGCTGCCACTTCTGTGAAGGCATAGGCTGCATAGGCGGCAGCTTCATTGCCGTCCATCGTCTTCATAACTTTCGACATCATTCAACCTCTTTTCTTTTCTCTTCCGTTTCATTACTAAATGCACAACAAAGCAGAAACCTGGCGTTTTAATCCTGGAAAAACGCAACGGCTTCTTTGGTCTTATTATAGCTCATCACCCATGATTAGGCAACGAGAAAATCTGTCATTTCTAATTAGTTCATTCGCATTTCTTCTGAAAAAATAAGCAAAATGCCCAAATAAATCCAAATAAAACAGCCACAAAAAAGGTATTCCTTCTTTTTATGGCTGTAATATACAAAATTTCATATCCAATTAAAGACCCAACAAAGATTCCAATAAAATGCGGGTGCCAATCACAATGAGCACAATGCCGCCAACGATTTGTGCTTTTTCCTCCAGCACAGTTCCTACCCTTTGGCCCATAGATGACCCAAACAGAGATAAACCAAAACAGACCACGCCAATCACCATAGAAGCAGACCAAACATTCATCTTTAGCATGGCAAAGCTAACCCCCACCGCCAAAGCATCAATACTGGTGGCAATTGCCTGCAAGGTCAGCAGCTTTGCAGAAAGCACGATACTCCCTCGCTGTTCTTCCTCTTTTTCTGACCGGGCCTCTTTGATCATATTCAATCCAATCAGCGCCAGCAAAATAAAGGCCACCCAATGGTCATACGCCTCAATATATTGGCGCACCGTGCTGCCCAAAAAATATCCCACCAAGGGCATAAAAAACTGGAAAAGCCCAAAAAACAGGGCCATCTTTAAGGCATCCTTACGGCGAACCTTCTTTAAAGCAATACCATTGGACACAGATACAGCGCAGGCGTCCATGGCTAAGCCCACGGCGATAAAAAACACCGAAAAAATACTCATCTGGTCTCCCCCTTACGCCTGCTCTTTACTTCCCGGTGCCCGCAGCGCATCCAGCACCACATCCACTGCCTCATCAATCATGGCTGGCAAGCCCTCGCCCGTCATACCCACCACATATAGCCCGCATCGCTTCATGGGAATGAGGATTTTCATGGCATTACTTTCACTGACAGCCCGGGCCATCTGCGGAGAAAGCTCCCCAAACATAGCATGGGCTGATAAAATACCTAAGCTGCCCAAAATGATATCCGCCCGGCCTGCATTATGACAGACGGCATTTTCTCCGGTGGCAATATGATCTGCCCCTGCCTTCATCATTGCCATAGAGGCCATGGTATTGGTCCCTACCCCCACCAACATATGTTCCTTTGGCAGCACAGGCTTCAGTTTTTCAATGATGGTTTTTCCAATACCGCCGCCCTGGCCATCGATCACCAAGATCATCATAACCTAAAATTCCTCCTTTTGCTCCCTCTTAGACGATCCGCCGGGGAGTAAATTTCAAATAATCTGCCGATGTAAGATATAGTGTTATACCGTCTTTTTCTCCTTGTTGGGCCTTACAAAAATTTTCCTGCCCATGCACATGACCAAACAAAATTGCCTTGCCTCCCGCTTGACGCACCAAGGAAAAAAGCGGGCTATCCTCTTCTCCTGTCCATAAGGGGGGATAATGGCAGCAAAAAAGAAGGGGACCGCCCTTTTTTTGCCCTGCCATCAAAGAAAGTTCCGCCCGGATCAATTCCCGGGCATAAATCTTAGCATCCTGAGCCGTGCACCCTTCTGAGGCAGGAGAGAGCCAGCCACGGCAGCCGCAGATCACATAGCCTTCTGACTCCAAGGCATCATTTTGCAAAAACTCCAGACCGGTAAAGCGCCGCCGGAGCCTAGAAACACTGCTCCACCAATAGTCATGGTTGCCCCGCAAAAGGATCTTTCTGCCAGGCAGAGACGATAAAAAGGCCATATCTTCTTGTGCCTCTTCCTCCGTCATCGCCCAGGAGAGATCTCCTGGTAAAAGCACCGTATCCCCTGGTTTTACCGTCTCCGTCCACCGCTGGGCAATTTTTTGAGGATGATTCTGCCACACAGCGCCAAACCGATCCATGGTTTTTTTCTGCCCGCCGGGCAAATGTAAATCTGCCAATGCATAAATGGCCATTGGTCAGACCCCATAAACCTGGGCCATCTGGGCCAAATCCGCCTTTAGTTCCTTCAATTCATCCAGCGAACCCGTTTCCCACAAGCCCACCAAGCGCTTATTGGCCTCTTCCATCTCTTCCAAACTGGCCACAGAATAGAGCCCCTGGATCAGGTCCAAAATATCCGCCAACAAACCGTCTTTGATTTTATTATACCGCTGGGCATACATAATTTCATTACGGATGGTGCTCATTTCATTATCTAAATTAAACGCCGCTTCGGCACAATGCACCAGCCGGTCTTGTAATTCCTGGGGGAGCTGGCCATGGTATTTATATTTTAAAGAGTGTTCCGCCACAGCCCAGAAATTCATTGCCAAGGTTCGAATTTGGATTTCCGCCAGCAAATCCTTCGACCCAGCCACAGTCTGCACAGGATAACGGATAATGATATGGTAGCTACGGTAACCGCTGGGTTTTGTGTTTTTAATATAGTCCCGCTCTTCCAAAATAATCAGATCTTGATGGTTGCGCCGGCGAATCAAAGAAATCACCTTGGGGATATCTTCAACGAATTGACAAATCACCCGCACGCCGGCAATATCTTCAATCTCCTCTTCTATTTTTTCTTCTGGGATTTGCTTCTTCCTGGCCTTTTCTAGTATGCTGGAAGGCTGCTTTACCCGGCCCAATACAGTATCCATTGGGCAATATAGGCCCAGACGTTTATATTCCTCCATGATGTAGCGCAGCTTGAGTGTCAGCTCTGCTACAGCTTGTTCATAGGGATACAAAAATTCTTTCCAGTTTACCAATTCCACTTCTTCTTTCGCGCTCTCTTTCTCTTTCTGATTTGACAATAAGGTCATTTAGAATTAGTATACACTGTTTTAAGGATGCAGGCAACAAAATAAATACAGCTTTTCTGCGGCTAAGACTGGACTTTTGCTTGCTTTCTGTCGTACAATAAAAGAAGTAGAACTTTTTCAAGGAGGAATCATCATGCCCCAGTTATCTAATCGTACCAATACATTCACTGAATCCATGATACGAAAAATGACTCGTATTTCTTTGGAACATAACGCCATTAATCTTTCTCAGGGATTTCCTGATTTTAATCCACCCAAACCCCTGCTAGACCGGTTAGCCCAAGTGGTATACGAAAACCATCATCAATATGAGGTTACCTGGGGCAGCGAAGGAATGCGCCAGGCACTGGCGGATAAACATCGTCATTTTACCGGCCAAACCATCAATCCTGATGAAAACATTGTGGTAACCTGCGGTTCCACCGAAGCGATGATGGCCGCTATGATGAGCGTTTGCAATGAAGGGGATAAAGTCATCATTTTTTCTCCCTTTTATGAAAATTACGGTGCAGATGCCATCCTCACCGGGGCCATTCCCATCTATATTCCTTTAAACCCACCCACATTTACCTTTGATCCCAATGTGCTGGAAGACGCTTTTCGGCAAGGCCCCAAAGCCCTCATCCTTTGTAATCCCTCTAACCCCAGCGGCCGGGTATTTACTATGGATGAATTAAAGATCATTGCCGATTTAGCCGAACGGTATGATGTATTTGTCATTGTGGATGAGGTATATGAACATTTGGTTTATGCGCCCCATAAACATATCTATTTCGGCACCCTGCCAGGTATGTTTGATCGAACCATCACCTGTAACTCTCTGTCTAAAACCTATTCTATCACTGGTTGGCGGTTAGGCTATATTGTGGCTCCAAAACGAGTGGTGGATGTGGCCAAAAAAGTACATGACTTTTTAACTGTGGGAGCGGCAGCACCTTTACAGGAAGCCATCATCACTGCCTTGCGGTTTGATGACAGCTATTATAAAGAACTGCTGGATATCTATACAGAAAAGAAGGATCTCTTTATCGGCGGCCTGCGCCGGATTGGACTTTCTTTCACCGAGCCAGAAGGAGCTTATTATGTCATGGTAGATGTCAGTGAATTTGGTGTAAAAGACGACATTGCTTTTTGCGAATGGATGGCCCGAGAGGTGGGCGTTGGCGCCGTACCCGGCAGCAGTTTCTTCCGGGAAAATGTGCAGCATTACGTTCGATTCCATTTTGCCAAAAACGCAGACACCCTCAACGAAGCTTTAAACCGCTTGGAATCTTTACGTCCAAAAGCCATTGCCGCCAAAGGTAATTTCCGGTAAAACAATCTAACGCTGTTTTTTTCGGTTTATAACAGCCAAAAGGGTCTTGCGCCGGCTGTGCTGCCAAAAAAGCTGCACTGTTGCTTCGGTAGGTTCCCTTTTTGGCTGTTTTTCCTTCTGCCATAATCACACCCTCGTTTGATGACATGAAATGAATCTAACAAAAAGGAGGCGTTTTTGTGGTCACAACCATTCTGCTTTTTTCTTCCCTAGCTGTTTTTGCCTGCGTATTTGCAGGACGGATCTCCGATCGTATCGGTCTGCCATCGCTGCTGATTTTTATTTTGCTGGGAATGGTTTTTGGTGAAGATGGTCTGCTGCGCATTCCCTTCTCTAACTACGGCATTTCGGAGACCATCTGTTCTGTTGGGCTTATTTTTATCATGTTTTATGGCGGTTTTGGTACCAGATGGGCCCAAGCCAAGTCCATTGCGGTAAAAGCCATCACCCTATCCACGGCAGGCACTGTATTAACTGCCATATTTATCGCTTTATTATGCCGATACGTTTTACATTTTACCTTAATGGAAGGGCTTTTGATCGGCGCAGTGCTTTGCTCCACCGATGCTGCCAGCGTCTTTTCTGTATTGCGCAGCCGGCGGCTAAATTTAAAAGAAAACACAGCTTCTTTATTAGAAGTAGAAAGCGGCTCCAATGATCCTTTCTCCTATATGCTCACCTTTTTAGTGCTCAGCCAAATGGCAGACCCATTAGGCGCGGGGGAGACTGTGCTACTGCTGGTAAAACAGATTGGTTTTGGCCTTGGCATTGGCGCCGTCAGCGGTCTTATCGCTTTACTTATCTTAAAACGCTATCCTTTTTCTAACAGCGGCATAAGAATGTGCTTTGTGATGGGCATTGCCGTTTTCAGTTATGCTTTTGCCTCCTTTGTGGATGGCAATGGCTATTTAAGCACCTATCTCTGCGGTATTTTGCTGGGTAACAGCGATTACCGAGAACGTATTCCCTTAGTTCATTTCTTTAACGGCATCACTGGACTGATGCAAATAATGATCTTCTTTTTACTGGGCTTTTTGGCCACTCCATCCGTATTCGGACAAATTTGGACTTCAGGGCTATTGATTTTCCTGGGCCTGACCTTTATTGCCCGGCCACTAGCCGTATTTTTACTGCTAGGACCGCAACGCTCTTCTCTCGGCCAAATGGGCCTGGTCAGCTGGAGCGGTTTGCGCGGAGCAGCCTCCATTGTTTTTGCCATTATGGCCACATTGGGGGATCAAGGGCTGAGTATCGATGTCTTCCACATCACTTTCTTTGTTGTTCTCCTATCCATTACCTTTCAAGGCAGCCTTTTGCCATGGGCAGCAAAAAAACTAAAGATGATCGATGATAGTCAAAACGTATTGACTACCTTTTCTGACTATGCTGATGATGAAAACGTGCAGTTTTTGAAAATTTCCATCACTAAAGATCATCCTTGGCTGGGGCGGACTATTTCTTCTCTTACTTTGCCGCCACAAACCCTGGCAGCTCTTATCATCCGCCATGGCCAAAATATTGCGCCAGAAGGCAAAACCGTATTGGAAGAAAACGACACGCTGGTGCTGACAGCGCCGGAAGTGGAGGACAATGTTTTATTCACCCTGCGAGAAGTGACACTGCCTGAAAATAGTCCCTGGGTGGGAAAAACCGTAGCCCAATATGGTAAAAAACAAGCAGGACTGATTATCCAAATCCGCCGGGGAGAAGACAGCCTGATGCCCCGAGGGGATACGGTATTAGCCACCGGAGATACACTAATCATTCATCTGGATAATATGTAACAGAAAAAGAAGAGGAACAAAACTTGGCCCATTGGTTTGGTACAGGCGGCCACCATTTAAAACAGTACCCTCTGTACCAACATAGATTCGTGCCTAAGCTATTTGATCGTTACTGCGTAGGGTAACATATCCATACGGTTCTTTCTGTATTCGGTTTTGTGAACATATTCTTGACCATAAGCAGCAGCTTCTGCTAAGCTTCAAGCATGGGCATCTATCGGTTACCCCTTGCTTTCGTCCATAGACGAAGGAAAAACAAAAAACCAGCAGTGGGCTAGTCCCTTACCGCTGGTTTTTTGTTTCTCATAAATGAAGTATGCCTTCCGAAAATAACACGGCGTTCCCACGAAGCACCGTCCGCTCCCCTGCATCTTGACAATGGAGCACACCGCCTCGCTTGGAAGCCTGATAGGCCAAAATTTCCTTTTTACCCAATGTTTTTGCCCACAAAGGCACCACATGACAATGTCCCCGGCCGCAAACCGGATCTTCTGCCACAGCGCATTTAGGTGCAAATGAGCGGGTCACACAATCAAAGTCGCTCCCCTGCGCCGTCACATGGAGAATCTCCCCTTCTAACTGCATGACCTTTTCCAGATTTGGTGATGCCAAACGCACCTGCTGCTCTGTTTCCATCACACACACTAGATCCAGCCCCAAATAAGCCGCCTTCGGTCGGGCGCCAATGGCCTCTTCCATTGCCTGGGTTACGGGCACCTGCGTCAGTGCATAACTGGGCAGATCCATTGCCAAAAGGTTCCCTTCTTTTTTCACGGCCAAAATACCGCTGCGTGTCTGAAACGCCACTTGGTCCCACTGCGGATGAAGCAGGTGTAGCACCACGAAGGCTGTGCCCAGCGTGGCATGACCGCAAAGCTCCACTTCGTTACCCGGGGTAAACCACCGCAGATGATACCCTGTTTCTATGGGCACGGCAAAGGCGGTTTCCGACAAATTATTTTCCATGGCAATTTGACGCATGGTTTCCTCTGGCAGCCATTGAGACAGCATACAAACTGCTGCTGGATTGCCAGAAAAGAGATGATCCGTAAACGCATCCACAATATATTGTTTAATTTCCATATGTTTCCTACCTTCTTTCCCCGAAAGTGTCTCTTTGATACTGGTTTTATTGTAAAGGATATCCATCTATGGTGCAAGAGGCAGTTTTTATTCTGGTTTTTTAGGCAGCAGGGCAGCAAAAGAAAAGCCATCTTTTTTCTCATTTCCAGAATTTTCTTCAGATAAAAACAACGAAAGTGTTCATGGCTTTCCGCCCCTCTATATCACATAAAAAAGCCGTCCTCCGGCGGCTTTTTTAGTGCAAGCAGAAAATATCATAATTTCTGCATTGTCTCAATGATATAATTGGTCAATTCTTCATTGGTAGCGCCATCTGCCCGGCCCGTGGTATAGACCTTCCGTTCCGTAATGGTGCAAATATCCAATGCTTTTTCCAGCTTCTGAGCTTCTGCCTGACAACCGATATGGCTCAGCAGCAGCACCACAGCTCGCATAATCGAACAAGGATCAGCATACTGAGCGCGGCCTTCCTGCACCATGCGGGGTGCAGAACCATGAATCGCTTCAAACATGGCATATTTATGACCGATGTTGCTGCTGCCGGCAGTACCTACGCCGCCCTGGAATTCTGCGGCCTCATCAGTGATAATATCGCCATAGAGGTTGGGCAGTACCATCACTTGGAATTCTTTGCGGCGGTTTTCATCAATTAATTTTGCCGTCATAATATCAATATACCAGTCATCGGCTTTGATATTTGGATATTCCTTCGCGATGTTATAGAACACTTCCAAAAACTT
The DNA here is from genome assembly GCA_904381335.1 of Candidatus Neoanaerotignum galli. Classification (GTDB taxonomy): domain Bacteria; phylum Bacillota; class Clostridia; order Lachnospirales; family Anaerotignaceae; genus Neoanaerotignum; species Neoanaerotignum galli. The sequence continues at coordinate 25,843 of CAJFIN010000001.1, forward strand.
ACCATCGGTCGTTTTGATGATATTGGCCTTGGTTACAGCGGTAACTCTGGTCTTACCATTTTTTCTGGCATATTCAAACGCTGCGCGGATGATCCGTTCCGTACCTTCCTGGGTGGTTACCGTAAAGTCAATATTCAGGTCATCCCCCACAGCAAAGCCCTTGCTGCCAATGGCATAGGCGCCTTCTGTGTTTTCCCGGAAGAAAGTCCAATCGATTCCCTGTTCTGGCACCCGTACTGGCCGCACATTTGCAAACAGATCCAGCTCTTTTCTCATCTTTACATTGGCGCTTTCAATATTCGGCCAAGGATCGCCCTTACGGGGCGTTGTGGTGGGGCCTTTCAAAATGACATGGCACTGTTTCAGCTCTGCCATCACATCATCAGGGATCGCCTGATTGGCTTCCACACGGTGCTCAATGGTCAGATTATCAATATCTTTGAACACCACTTTGCCCTCTTTGATCCAGTCAGCCAACAGATATTCCATCACTCGTTTACCCTGGGCAGTAATGGCAGGACCAATGCCATCGCCCCCAGCTACGCCAATCACAATGGGCTTTAAGGTGGAAAAATCCAAATCCTCTTTATTGGCATTCATCATTTCTGCCCGTTTCATCTGTTCTTCCAGAAGTTTCTCAAACTGTTCTTTTGCCTCTTCAATGGTATATTTCACTGTTATTCCCTTCCTTCTTCTTCCTGCGTACCTTGATCAGCCTTAGCCTTTTCATCCAGCTCTTTTTTCGTCTTTAAGCAAAGCTCTTCCAATTCCCCATCCGTAATCACTGTCACACGACCTTGATTATACTGTTCGTTCACCCAGTGATACATAATCTCCACCAACGGATCAGTCTTTTGCACCATGGCATCACCAGTAAGATGGAAGTTCGTATTGATCCAATGGGCGATACCCGAAGTGCCGGAAGTATTAGAAATCGCAATCTTTACAGGGCGATTAAGCAGTTTTTCTGTATTAAAGATATTATAGATCTCTTCATTTTTCAGCAGACCGTCTGCATGGATCCCCGCCCGGGTAACATTGAAGTTTTTCCCCACAAAAGGCGTCATAGGCGGGATCTGGTAGTGCAGTTCTTTTTCAAAGTATTCGGCAATTTCCGTAATCACAGTGGTATCCATACCATCTAAAGTTCCTCTCAGCTGGGCATATTCAAATACCATCGCTTCCAAAGGCGTATTGCCGGTACGCTCACCAATGCCAAGCAGTGCACAGTTGACGCTGCAGGCGCCATACAGCCAAGCATAAGAAGCATTATTCACCGCCCGGTAAAAGTCGTTATGCCCATGCCATTCCAGCCATTCACTGGGCACACCGGCATGGTTGACCAGACCATAAACAATGCCTTCTACGCTGCGGGGCAAAGAGCAGCCCGGATAGGTAACGCCGTAACCGAGCGTATCGCAAGCCCGAATTTTTACCGGCATACCCGTTTCCTTACTTAGCTTCATCAGCTCCGTAGCAAACGGCACCACAAAGCCATAAAAATCAGCCCGCGTAATATCTTCAAAATGGCAGCGAGGGATAATTCCTGTTTCGATGCATTCTCGCACCACCGCCAGATAATGGTCCACTGCCTGATGACGGGTCATATGCATTTTATGGAAAATATGATAGTCGGAGCAGCTCACTAGGATACCTGTTTCCTTTAGACCAATCTCTTTTACCAGTTGGAAATCCTTTTTCGAGGCCCGGATCCAGCTGGTGATTTCAGGAAACTCATATCCCTTTTCCAAACACCGGTATACCGCTTCCTGATCTTTTTTTGTATAAAGGAAAAATTCGCTCATCCGCACAATACCTTTGGGACCAGAAAGCCGGTGGAGCAAATCAAAAATATGGGTCATCTGCTCTACGGTATAGGGCTGGCGGGATTGCTGCCCATCGCGGAAGGTGGTATCAGTGATCCAAATCTCCGAAGGCATCTCCATAGGAACAATACGGCGATTAAACACCACCTTAGGTACTTCATCATACTGGAAATATTCCCGGAACAGATTCGGATCCTTGACCGAAACCAAAGGATAGTTCTGCTCCGCGCTTTCCAGAAGGTTTGTTCTGGTATTAAAATACATTGGCATTCCCTCCTTTTTCATTGTTCGGAACAAAAGAGCCGTTCTCATATGTAACCGGATGACAAAGGGAAACAGATTGACTGGGATTTAGGGAAACGAATCTTTGATCAAAGATTCGTGATCATGGAATTTTCTTACCATGGGTGCTAAAAAGAGGATAAGAAAAAAACGGGCTGAAAAGCGCCGTTTTTTCTATAATGGTCCGGTTGTGCTCTTTCTATTGGTTCAGGACTAGGATTTGCGGCTCTTTTATATATTTTATACTATATAGAGGAAAGAAGTCAATCAAAGGGCAAAAGTTTGGCAATTATGATAAAAACGGAGAAAAAAGAGATAAGCCCGGCGCAAATATGCACAATACATTATAAATTATTTTTATTATCCATATAATTTATCATGCAAGTAGAAGAAAATGATTTTTTGATACCATCATATCATTATGCGATTATCCACTAAAAAATGCCTGAAATCAGCATTTGCGCCATAACCAATCATACAATAAAAGACCTATCTGCTTTTCTTCTCGGTTTGAAAAACAGATAGGCCTTTATTGCATTTCTGGTTCTAACACAGTTTAGTCTCCTTTTTTCTTGTGAAAGAATTCTTCCATTTACGGTATTCAGTTGTCTGTCACATTCTTTTGGAAACCTTTTTTTTCACTCGATTTCTTACTCCTGGGCGTTATATCTAACTGAAACGCCAATCTTTATTTGTTTCCGAAGATTGTGAGGTTTGCATTAGATGAATCGAACCTAGCCTCTATGATGAGAAAATCCCTTTTCTCAGTGCATTATGGCTGATTTTTTTACTTTGTCCTATCGGATTTTTCTTATTTTCTTTTTTACTTCTTACTTCTATTTCTTTTTTTCCGATTCGGATTTTTGGATCTGACTCCAAAGTCTCTTCATCTGCTGCCATTGGCTTGGAACTGGTCGAAAAAAGCACGGCATCTTTTTTTCCATTGGATCCTTCAGGAAATAGAGATGAGGATTTTCTTTTTCACCAAAAACCTTTTTGTTTTCCCCTTCTCCTGTCCTTCCCATCAGCCTTTTGGCTGTTCAGAAAAAAGGAAAAATCTCGTTTTGGTGTTACTTCTGGCAGTAAAACCGGTATCTCCGAAGATCTTTTTTGCCTAGCCCAACATTCCTTTTCGGTATGTTTCTTGTGGCGCCTTGGGATCGGTCTTTTACTGCAAAACGTCTGACAGTTGGTCTTTCTTCCCTGTTGGCACCTTTTGTTCCAAGGAATTACTTCGATGAAAATATCCTACATGGTTTTTTTAGCCGTTTCCCCCTTTCCTGTCTTTCAGGAATACTCCTTATTGACCTTCTATTTTGAAAAAAGTACTTTGGTGTTTCGATGAGAACAAGACCGCCGGTTTGGAATGATTGTGTTTCGAATCCTGCCGCCCGATTGCGGTTGATTCTTCTTCTCTTTGATCCGGAAGGGGTTTGGATCTGAATTCCTTCAAACTTCCAATCAGCTTGCCTCTGTTTTTCTTTTTGAAGGAGGTTGAATAAAGAGGAAGAAGAAGGATCTTGTTGGTCGAATCACCGTTTCCTTTTTCTTGTCTTTAGTATAACCAAAAAAACAGTGAAAGTCAATATGGATTCAATTTATTTCATCCGATAAAATAAATAAACCTTTTCTTACTCTTTACAATACAATAGTTCATCTTTCCTTTGGTGCAGCCACTCTTTTAACACCTGCAAATCGGCTTCATACACGGACAAAAGGTTCCGATCATAGATCACTGCTGCCGGATGGTAGAGCGGAAAAAGCCAAAACCCTTCCCGCCGCAGCATCTGACCATGAAATTGGCCAATGACCACCTTTTCTGGCAAACATACCGCCTGCAAAGCCACATTCCCCAGCGTAATCACTAACCTTGGCTGCTGAAATGCTATTTCCTGATGTAAAAATGGCAAAAAGGCTCGAATTTCTTTTTGTGAAGGAGGACGGTTAATGGGACGGTTCGTTTTAGGGCTAAGACGAGTTGGCCGGAATTTTACCACATTGGTCACATATAGTGCACTGCGCTCCAATCCAATCTGATGCAAAAATCCATTGAGATTTTTTCCTGCTTTTCCCACAAAGGGCCTTCCCGCCGCTTCCTCTTCGCCGCCTGGGGCTTCACCAATCAGCATAATTCGTCCCTCCCCCTCGCCAAAGACCAGCTTTTGATTCGGAAATTGCTGGGCCAATGCTTGTTGGGCCTGTTCCTTTGTCATGACTTTCCTTTCTCCTTTCACTTGTCCACAACTTGGTTCAGTTATCCACAAAAAACAGGGGATAACTTTTCTTTTTATCCTCTTCTTATGCTAAATCTTGGGGGGAAGTGGACAACCGAACCCAAAATCTCGGTTCGAAAAAATACCAGTGGAAAAATCTGCACTGATACACGCCCTGGCGGTTGACAAACTGGAATGAGGAAATCGAAAGAAAAGCGTCTGAATCGTTCCAAGACAAAGGAAGAAAAAATCCCCATTTTTCAGCCTTTTCTCGAAAATATCCGGCAATTTTTTCTAAAAAGTCCCGCCGTTTTTGCCTCCATTTCCCAGATTCCCCTAAAAAGTTATGCACCCTATCCACAATTGGGCTGTGGATAACTTTACTTTTTGTGGTCTTTTTGACGGCTCCACCAATATTCCAGCCCCACACCAGCTGCTAATCCCCCCACATGCGCCCACACATCCACTTGCGGTGTGACAAAGCCCATCACAAGGTTTACCCCTAAAAATAAGAGCACGGTAGGATAATTCCATCCTTGAATTTCTCCTTTGGCGCGGTGGATAAAAACCAAAAATGCCCCCACCAAACCAAAGATAGCGCCAGAAGCTCCCACGGCGTAACCAGATCCCAGCAGCAGAGAACTAAGAAGGTTGCCAGCAAGGCCGGATAAAAAATAAAGCGCCAAAAACCGCTTCTTCCCTTCCGCTCGTTCCATCAAAGACCCAAACACATAGAGTGTTACACAATTACAGAGCAAATGGAGCCATCCCCCATGAAGGAACATACTGGTCAAAAGCCGCCAAACTTCTCCGCTCTGCCACAAAGTACCCGTATTGGCCAAAGCAAGTACCCAAGTTTTTTCTGGGTCCAGCAACCATTCTGCGATAAAGACGGCAAACAAAAACACGATCAATGCCATAGTCAAAGGTGCTTTTGTTTCCTTCAGGCTAGGCGTTGAAGATACTGAAGAAGGCGCCAAACGGCCCAGTGCAACACCAACAGCTTTATCAATACCCTGCAGCCGGGTGGGCTGCCCTGGCGGAGCCGTCCATTGCCCCGTTTCTATATCCACTAGCCAAAACACCGTATGTAAGGTATCTGATTCCGGAAAAGGGCTGTGAAACAATGCTTCTTCCTGCGCTTTCGCTCCATGAGAAACAAAATAAATGGTCAAACAAATCGTCTGACTGCAATGACAGCTTTGTGCAAAATGTTGGGCCTGTTCTGCCCGATGGGGCAGATTTGCCAACACCTGGCTGCCAGACAGGCGATCTCCATCAAGGATATCCACAAGATAAAGCACCGGATGATATGGTTTTAATACCGTATATGCCCCATCATGTCCACCCACCTCTTGAAACCCACGGCTTGCCAGATCCTGCAAAAGCCGTTTTACCGTTTCTTGAAACATAGTGCCTCCTTTTTCTTTTGTTTTCATATGTATCCTATGACCAACTGGAAAAACACCAACAGTAAAAATCCCGGCAATCCCAATACAGCCAATACCACTGCCGTCCAGCCATTGCCTGATACAAAAAATAGCTCTGGCCACCACCAGTGACATAGCCATAAAGCGATACCGCCCAATCCCACCCGCACGAGCCAGCGGCCTGCCAGAGCCAGCATCCGCCGGCCGCCCAACAGGCCAAATCCCAGCAAAAATATCGCCGCTATTACCAATGCCAGCTTCATATCAAGCGCCTCCGGCTTAAAAATGCCGTTTGGCCTTTTTGTTTCATTTGGCGCAGATAGTATTGGTATTGTTTATGCAGCGATGATATTTCATAAATATAGCTGTCGATCAGGCACTCATCACTGGTCTGATCCCAATGATTGCGCACTTGGGCCAGTTGATTTTCAATCCATAGCAATCGCTCGGAAACTTCGCCAGAAGAAAGGGTGGTTGGGTTTTGTCTTCGTCTCATTTTTGGCCTCCTTGTCCGTGATTTTCACCACTAATATAAGCCAAAAAGAAAGAAATTATTCCTACCCTTTTCTTTGCTGCACATATCGAATACACCGTTCTGACACAAGACCAATGCCAAAACCCGCCAATAGCCCACTTACCAACAGCAAAGGGCTAAGAGTAAGCACCACTGCCCGGCCCAAAAATAATACAGCCACCACCATTTGACCCACATTATGGCTTACGCCGCCCAACATACTGACCCCGCGAATACTAAAATGCCCCGATCGCTTGGCTAATACCATAACGGCAAAACTGAGCAGCGCACCGGCACAACTATACCAGAAACTTAAAAACCCCTTAAACAGCAGTGCCGCCAGAACCACTCGCACCAATGAAATCCCGAAGGCAGCCCGGCCGCCCAAGGTATATAAACATAGCACCACGACCACATTACTCAGGCCCAATTTTACCCCTGCCGGTAGCGGCAAAGGAATCATGGCCTCCACATAGCCCATCAGCAAGGCTAAAGCAGCAAAAATACCGCCATAAGCGATCTTCCGGCTCATGTTGGACCTCCTTTTACTGAACGACTCCATCCAAAGCGGCTGCCGTTTCCCCTTCGATCTCAATCACCATTTCATGCGGTAAACAAACAATACTTTCTCCTTGGGAAGAAATAGGGGCATGGTTCACACAAATTCCATCCCGGCAATCTGCATCGATTACGGATACGACCCCATCTTCTATCTGAATCTCATTATATCCCCATGCCGTTTCTAAGCGCCACTGGATCGGTGTGGAAAGCGGAAACCGGGCTGTTTCCACACCTGAAACGTATACCACAGCCTCCGCCCCAGCTTTTTTTTGTACGGCAAAGACTATGGCTAACACCGCTGCTGCCAACAACACCACCAGCAGCACCCATCGGTCTCCTTTTTTCATCCCATGCCTCCTTTCCTCATTTTTAGAATGATAAAAATCTGAAAAAGCCCCAGCCGGCGGAACCGCTGCTGGCCCCAGCCCCTTCCAAACAGAAGGCGGGATCCAGGCAGCAGACGCCGCGCTGGGGCAATGGCCCAGATCACTATTTTTGTATCAATGGGACCAACCTTATGCTTTTGTAATTTTTTCTAAGCCGTTCATATACGGACGAAGCACTTCGGGAATCAAGATAGACCCATCAGCCTGCTGGAAGTTTTCCAGCACTGCAGCCGTAGTCCGGCCCACTGCCAAACCGCTGCCATTGAGGGTATGAACGAATCTAGCCTTTTCCTTCGGATTATCTTTAAATTTGATATTGGCCCGCCGTGCCTGGAAATCTTCAAAGTTAGAGCAGCTGGAAATTTCCACATAACGATTATAACTGGGCATCCAAACTTCAATATCGTACGTCATCGCAGAACTGAAGCCCAAATCGCCGCCGCACAGCCGTACCACCCGATACGGGATGCCCAGCAGCTGCAAAATTTCTTCAGCATCATGGGTCAACGTTTCCAATTCTTCATAGCTATTTTCCGGGCGAGCAAATTTGACCATTTCCACTTTGTTAAACTGATGCTGGCGGATCAGACCGCGGGTATCACGGCCAGCTGAACCAGCTTCAGCACGGAAACAAGCCGTATAAGCCGTATATTTGATGGGTAGCAGGCTACCATCCAAAATGGTATCGGCAAACATATTCGTTACTGGTACTTCCGCTGTGGGGATCAGGAAGTAATCCGTTCCTTCCACTTTAAAAGCATCTTCTTCAAATTTCGGCAGCTGTCCTGTACCGGTCATGGATTTCCGATTTACCATAAACGGTGGGAACACTTCTGTATAGCCCTGTTTTTGGGTATGCAAATCCAACATAAAATTCATTAGTGCCCGTTCCAACCGTGCAGCCACACCTTTATAAATGGTAAATCTTGCCCCGGTGATTTTAGCAGCAGTCACAGGGTCTAAAAATCCATAATCTTCCCCAATTTCCCAGTGGGGCTTTGGCTCAAAATCAAATTTGGTGGGTTCACCCCAACGGCGCAATTCTTGATTTTCCTTATCATCTGCACCCGGAGGAACCAAATCGCAGGGCATATTGGGAATACTATACAAAAATTTTTCCAGCGCTGCATCCACTTCTGCCACCTGGGCGTCCAATGCCTTGATCTGTTCAGAAAGTTCTTTCATTTCAGCCATTAAAGCGGTGGTATCTTTTCCTTCCTTTTTCAGCTTTGGAATTTCCTTAGAATCGGTGTTTTGTTTATTTTTTAATTCCTCCACCTGCCCAATCAGTTCCCGGCGTTTTTTATCCATATCCGTAAACTGGTCCAAATGGTAATCCTTGTTCCGTTTGGCCAGGGCAGCTTTCACCCGATCCATGTCGTTTCTGAGCAATTTGACGTCTAACATACCTTTGCCTCCTGTGAATTGAATGATATTTTGAAAAAAGTTGGCCAAACAGCGTATAAAATTTTCGCCAAAGGCCATACTGAAATTGTCATCTGAAGGGAGCGCTTCCCCGAACAGAAATAATCATTTTATCTCCCTCAGGTGTTATTCCAAAGCCCGAAGATCAGATCCCCCCGATCCTCGGGCTTTTTGCCTATTTTATATTTTGACAGCCTCTGATTCCACAGCATCCGCTGCGGGCGTATCTGGTAAATTCTGCGCCATACCAGCCACTAAATCCTTTGCCCGGCTGACATAAGACTGCTCTGATGTTTCTTCTGCCTCATCCGGCGTTTTCAGCGGTTCTTCTGAAACATAGCCATTGGTCATAGCCCGTTCCAAAGCCTGTTGTTCTTCTGTGGAAAGGACATAAGGGCTAACGCCCAATTCAATGGGTTTAGCATAGGTAAAAGAACCCGTGCGCGAGTGAATCCCATTGAGCACAACACCATTATTTCCCGCATCCAGCAGCGCTACGGCATAACATAAATCTCCCCCCACCTCATCAAAGGGATTATACCGCACCACCCCAACCTTCTGCACACATTTGCCCACACTGCGATCCAGATCTCGGACCGTTTTTTCCAGCGCCGTATATTTCTGATCCAGTGCTTCTGCTTCCTGGTGAAATCCTGTTAATTGTGCTTCCAAATTATGTTCTGGCCGGCGTTTTGCACCGGTAAATAATTCATATCTCTTTTTCAATTTGCGCACCATCAACAGTGCGGAAATGCTGACAACTAAAAATACCAGCATCAATATGCCCAGCACAACCACAACGCTGAGCAGGTTTTCATTCAAAAATGCACTAAGCCATGCATTCATTGCAAGCTTCACGCCCTTTTCTTTATGCCTGATGCCCGGCAATCTGTGTCAACAGACGCTCCAGGTCTTCCGGCGAGTAAAATTCAATCTCAATTTTTCCTTTTTTTCCACCTTGCTTCACGGTTACCTTGGTGCCCAAGGCACTTTGCATCCGTTCCGCTGCCACCCGCAAAGCCAATGTTTTCCCATCCGGAGCAGCTGGTGATTTTTCTGTTTTTCCCTGTCGGGCCAGATACTGTTTCACCATGGCTTCCGCTGAGCGCACACTTTGGCCTTCTTCCAAAATGCGTTCCGCCAACTGAAATTGCGCCTGTCCATCTTCCAAGGCCAACAATGCCCGAGCATGGCCACCGCTTAGACGTCCCTCTTCCACAAAGCGCTTAACTCTCTCATCCAGTTGCAGCAAACGCAGCGCATTTGCAATGGCCGGACGGCTTTTACCTACCCGGGAAGAGATTTCTTCTTGGCTTAGATGAAATTCTTCCTTCAGCCGAAGATAGCCTTCTGCTTCTTCCATTGGGTTTAAATCCTCTCGCTGAAGATTTTCCACCAGTGCCGTTTGAAACAATGCATCATCCTGCAAGTGCCGGACAATGGCTGGGATCGTTTTTAACCCTGCAATTTTCGATGCCCGCCATCTGCGTTCTCCTGCTACCAATAAGTAGGAGTCGCCTTCTTTTTTTACCACGATGGGTTGAATCACACCACAAGAACGGATGGATTGGGCCAATGACTCTAAAGACTCCTCTTCAAACCGCTTACGCGGTTGATGAGGATTCGGCTCAATGGCATTAATATCCAGCTCCACCACCCGCTCTGGACTGGAGGAAACATCATCTGCTTCCGAGTGGATCAATGCGCCCAAGCCAAGGCCTTTCGCCCCCAAACCACTTTTTTTGGCCGCCATTTTACTTCCACTCCTTTTCAATTACTTCTTCTGCCAACAGGCGATAACTTTCCGCCCCCTTGGAACGGCTATCATACTGCGTGATGGGTAAACCATGGCTTGGCGCTTCTCCTAAACGCACATTACGGGGAATAATGGTCCGATACACCGAAGGACCCAGGCTTTTTTTCACCTCTTCCACCACTTGTAAGGACAAATTTGTTCTGGCGTCAAACATGGTAAATACGACTCCCTCCAGCTCCAGGGCAGGATTGAGCCGTTGTTTCACCAGATTCACAGTATGTAATAGTTGTTCCAGACCTTCCATGGCAAAATATTCACACTGGATCGGTACTAACACCGTATCCGCCGCCGTCAGCGCATTAATGGTAATGAGGTTTAACGATGGCGGGCAATCAATTAGTACAAAATCATACTGCGATGCAATCAAAGACAGTTGTTCCTTTAAGATATATTCCCGGCGCTCGATACCCACCAGTTCAATTTCTGCACCAGAAAGATTCTGATTGGCTGGCGCAATGGTCACCCCATCAGCACAGGTAGGTTGTAAAACATCCTGCAAGGAAGCCTCCTGAAGGAACATTTCATATACCGTTTTGGAAAGGCGATTTTTTTCCAATCCCATACCGCTGGTGGCATTCCCCTGCGGATCGGCATCGATGAGCAGCACTTGTTTTCCCTGTTCTGCCAAAGCAGCCGCCAAATTGATGGCCGTTGTTGTTTTTCCCACACCGCCTTTTTGATTGGCAATGGCAATGATGCGTACCCGTCCCAATCGGTTTCCTCCTTTCCAAAAAGCCCCGTGGCTAAAGCCCACTTGGCTCTGCTGTCTGATTCTATTTTAACACAGTCCTGTCCAAAGGGAAACAGAAAAATGGCAATTTAATGAATTTTTTTGTTTCACGTGAAACAAAAAAATGACCGTTTTCCAAAGAAAACGGCCAAATCAATATGTTTCAAGTAAGATGGCTTACATCTGTTCCGGCGCCTCAATGCCCAATAAGCCCAACCCACGGGTCAACACCACGGTTACCGCCCGTACCACGGCCAGACGAGCATATTTTATCTCATCACTCTGATTCAAAATGGGATTATCATGATAAAATTTATTGAATTTCTGGGCGATATCCATCAAAGAACGAGATACCACTGAGGGCTCATATTTCTCCGCCGCTTCATGAACCTTTTCGGGAAAAGCTGCTAACGCTTTGCACACATCAAAGCTGGCCGCATCCGACAACAAGCGATAATCCACAGGCTGCGCCGTTTCACCGGCTTTTCGCAAAATACTGTTAGCTCTGGCATTGGTATACTGGACATAAGGTCCTGTTTCCCCTTCAAAATTCAACATGCGCTCCCAACTGAACACCACATCTTTGACGCGAGAGTTATATAGATCATTAAAAATCACCGCACCAATACCCACCTGACGGGCCACGGTCTCTTTATCCGGCAAATCCGGATTCTTTTCTGCAATGATTTTTCGGGTCTCTTCCACCGACTGGTGAAGCAGATCCTCCATCAGCACCACATGACCTTTTCGGGTCGAAAGCTTACCAGAATCCAAGCTTACCAGACCAAAGGGAACATGAACCAGATCCTTCGCCCAATCATAACCCATTTTTTCAATTACCTTAAACCACTGGGCAAAATGCAGATTTTGATCCAAGGCTGTCAAATAAATACATTTATCAAAGTGATACGTTTTTTTCCGATAAATGGCAGCAGTAATATCACGAGTAGCATACAGCGTACCGCCATCACTGCGCAAAATCAAGCAAGGCGGCATATTGTCTTCGCTTAAATCCACAATCAGCGCACCATTGCTTTCCACCAGCAATCCTTTGTCTTTCAGCTCTTGAACCACGGCATCCATCTTATCATTATAAAAGCTCTCGCCTGTATAATGATCGAAAGTCACATGGAGCATACCGTATACCCGTTCAAACTCCTTCATGCTGATATCATAGAACCATTTCCAGAGCGTCAGGGCTTCTTCATCCCCATCCTGCATTTTTTTAAACCATGCCCTGGCTTCATCCTCCAGCTCGGGTGTTTGTTCCGCCTGTTCATGAAATTTCACATAAAGACGCATCAGCTCTGTAATGCCCTTTTCTTCCACAGCTTCTTTACTGCCCCATTTTTGATAAGCTACAATCAGTTTGCCAAACTGAGTACCCCAGTCGCCAAGATGATTGATGCCAATGGCATGATAGCCTAAGGCCTGAAAAATATGATATAATGCATTACCAATCACTGTGCTGCGCAGATGGCCCACATGAAAGGGCTTGGCAATATTGGGGGAAGAATAATCAATGACAATGGTTTTTCCGGCCCCTTCTGTGCTGCTGCCATACTGTAAGCCCGCCTGCTCCACTGCTTCCAACACCTCACGGGCAAAAACACCTGCATCCAAAAAGAAATTTAAATATGCGCCCTTGACTTCCACTTTTTGTACAAAATCCGGCACAGCAATCTTTTCTGCCAACTCGGAGGCGATCATCTGTGGGGCTTTACGCCATGTTTTCGCCAAACGGAAACAGGGAAAGGCATAATCCCCCATGGTGCTATCCGGCGGAACCTCCAACGCTTGCCGGGCTTCCTGTGGGGAAAGAGACGCAGCAGCAGCAATGGCCTGGGCTAATTCCTGTTGAAAATCCATTTCATTCTTCCTTTCTTATCCTCCATTCCGGTACCAAAAAGGCCGGGTAACGATTTCATTGGAAAGATTATCTCTTTAGACCAATAGGGGATCAGCCAAAAAGCTAGGTTTCTCCCCTTCCTTGTGAAGGTATTGTATCATAGTTCCCCTAAAAACACAAGCAAGGAGGCATTGCAGGAAAAATGAGTGCCCCTTCTGTTGACACAAGCCATCCATCATAAAGGGATATGGTATCATGACAAATAAAAAAGCTATAGGAAGATCCATAGCTTTTTTATTTCTTTTATTTTTTTATTCTCATTCTATGCCATATGTTTTCGATATGATAGTCATGCCTATCATGCCTATTCTTCTTGCATGGCCAAAGCCGTCTTTTCTTCCGACCTTTGTTGATAATGATGCGCATTTTCCAGCATTTGATCTTTTACTTTCATCAGCCTGGTCTGCGCACTACGCTCATTTTCATCCAACTTCATTTTAATAAAACGAATATTCTGCTGCGTTTCCGGAATCACCACATGCTCCAAGGCGTTTACCCGGCGGCGGGTCTTTTCAATTTCTGCTGCCATTTGCTGACAGGCTTTTTCGATTTCTGCCAGACGCAATAAATCCGGCAGTATCTCCGCCAAAGCACCCACGGCCTGATCTAAGTCCGCAGAAGTAAAAGCCAAACCATAGGCATAAATATCATTCGGATCGCTGGTGCGGGTAGTCATATGGAAAGAGGGCACCGCAACATTCATGAAATTTTTTGTTTCTGCCTGCAAAAAAATCTCTTGCTTTGGCGCCAGTAAGGCCAGGCGAATTTCTTCATCACTCATACCAGCCCGTGCCAATAAAAAACCTTGATGCGCCCGATGAATCCCTGCTTCTACCCGTTCCCGCAAGGCTTTATTTTCCCGAACCAAGGACAAAAACTGCCGCATCAATTCATCCCGCTTATCTTTCAGCAGTTTATGCCCCCGCATGGCCGTAACCAATTTTCTTTTTTGACGGGTCAGCTCCATCCGGGTGGGGTTGACGTGTTTTGCGCTCATAAACCCCCCTCCTTACGGTTTTTCATAATACTGATCTAAATACTGATCCTTGATTCGTTTTAGCTCACTGCGCGGCAGCATCCGTAATAAATGCCAGCCAATGTCCAATGTGGTTTCAATCTCCCGATCCGTTTGAAATCCTTGAGAGACATATTCTTTTTCAAAAGCATCCGCAAACTGTGCGTATTTCTTATCCATCTCTGTCAAAGCGGCGTCCCCTAAAATGACCATTAATTCTTTGGCATCTTTTCCTCGGGCATAGGCCGCAAAAAGCTGATTTAGCACATCCGCATGATCCGCCCGGGTTTTCCCCTCGCCAATCCCCTTATCTTTTAAACGGGACAGGGAAGGCAGGACATCAATGGGCGGCAGAATATTTTTACGATACAGTTCCCGACTGAGGATAATCTGCCCTTCTGTAATATACCCTGTCAAGTCGGGAATGGGATGGGTCTTATCATCTTCAGGCATTGTCAAAATCGGGATCAGAGTGATCGAACCGGTTTTGCCCTTTTGCCGGCCAGCCCGTTCATAGAGGTTTGCCAAATCCGTATACATATAACCAGGATAGCCGCGGCGGCCTGGCACCTCTTTTCGGGCGGCAGAAATTTCCCGCAGGGCATCCGCATAGTTCGTGATATCTGTTAAGATCACCAACACATGCATATTCTGATCAAAAGCCAGATATTCTGCTGCCGTCAAAGCCATACGCGGCGTTGCAATCCGCTCCACCGCCGGATCATTAGCCAGATTGATAAATAAAACACTCCGGTCAATGGCCCCAGTCTGACGAAAACTCTCCATAAAAAAGTTGGCTTCTTCAAAAGTAATCCCCATAGCAGCAAATACCACAGCGAAGGGTTCTTTCGTCCCCCGCACCTTAGCCTGACGGGCTATCTGAGCGGCAAGGTTGGCATGGGGAAGACCTGAAGCAGAAAAGATAGGCAGTTTCTGCCCCCGCACCAAGGTATTTAGTCCATCAATGGCAGAAATACCCGTTTGGATAAACTCCTGGGGATAATTTCTGGCGGCAGGATTCATGGGCAGACCATTAATGTTTTTTCTTTCTTCGGGCAAAATTTCTGGTCCACCATCCATAGGACGGCCCAGCCCGTCAAACACCCGGCTGAGCATATCCCGAGAAACCCCCAGCTCCATGGGGCGACCCAAAAACCGTACTTTACTGGTGGCAAGATTAATGCCGGCAGAAGCTTCAAACAGCTGCACCAGAGCATTGCCGCCATCAATCTCCAATACCTTGCAGCGGCGGCGTTCTCCATTTTCCAGCTCAATTTCTCCCAATTCATCATAAGTCACGCCGGTGACGCCACGCACCAACATCAAAGGCCCCGCCACTTCTTCAATCGTCCGATATTCCTTTGGCATTATAGGCTCTCCTTTCTTTCCCGTTCCTGCTGCATTTGCGCAGTCATCTCTGCTTCTAAACGGTCAAAGGCTGCCTGCGTTTCCTTTTCCGGTACATACTTAAACCGGCCAATGCCCTCCCGCACTTCTAATGCTGTCAACCGGTCAATCAAAACTCCCTGTGCCAAGGCTTGCTGAGCCTGATGGTAAAAATCCAGCAGCAGACGCATCAAAAAATACTGCTTTTGCAAAGAAGAATATGTGTCCACTTCATGGAAGGCATTTTGATGGAGGAAATCTTCTCGGATGGAACGAGCCGCTTCTAATTTCAGGCGGTCTTGCGCTGATAAAGCATCCATGCCCACCAACTGCACAATCTCATTTAACTCGGCTTCCTCCTGCAAAAGCTGCATCATTTCTGCCCGCAGCTCCATCCATTGCGGCGCGGCATGCTCTCTATACCAAGGTGTTAACGCATCTAAATACAAAGAATAACTATTGAGCCAATGTACCGCCGGAAAGTGTCGCTGATAAGCTAAATTGGCATCCAAACTCCAAAACACCTTCACAATACGCAGCGTAGCCTGGGTCACAGGTTCAGATGTATCTCCGCCAGCAGGGGATACAGCGCCAATAACCGTCAATGCCCCTTCCCGGTTTTCACTGCCCAAAGCGATCACCCGGCCGGCCCGTTCGTAAAACTGAGCCAAACGGGAACCCAAATAAGCAGGATAGCCTTCCTCACCAGGCATTTCTTCCAGTCGTCCAGACATTTCCCGCAGCGCCTCTGCCCAGCGGGAGGTGGAGTCCGCCATCAAAGCCACTGAGTAGCCCATATCCCGAAAATATTCTGCAATGGTAATGCCCGTATAAATCGAAGCTTCTCTGGCTGCCACAGGCATATCTGATGTATTGGCAATCAGCACCGTTCGAGCCATCAGGGATTTTCCCGTTTTTGGATCCACCAGCTCCGGAAACTCATTTAATACATCTGTCATTTCATTGCCCCGCTCGCCACAACCAATATAAACCACAATATCTGCATCTGCCCATTTGGCCAGCTGATGCTGCACCACTGTCTTACCGGAGCCAAATGGCCCAGGCACCGCAGCCACCCCTCCTTTTGCAATGGGGAAAAGGGTATCAATGACCCGCTGACCTGTGGTTAAAGGCATATCTGGTGATAATTTTTTCTGATACGGGCGGCCCCGGCGTACTGGCCATCGCTGCATAAACGTCAGCGGATGGTCAACTCCTGCTTCATCCCGCACCACAGCCACCACATCTTCCACCCGGTGATCCTCAGGATCAATCGAGATCAGTGTACCGGAAATGCCAGGAGGCACCATAATCTTATGACACACCACTTCCGTTTCCTGCACAATGCCCAAGACATCCCCGCTGGAAACAGCATCACCAGGAGACTTAAATACCTCCCAAGGCCAAACCGTTTCCCGGCTAAGCGCTGGAGCCTCTACGCCCCGCTCCAAAAGATTGCTGCCTGTGATACGCATAATTTCATCCAAAGGCCGCTGAATCCCATCATAAATACTGCCAATCAGACCTGGGCCCAGTTCCACACTCATAGGCATCCCCGTGGACTCGACTTCTTCGCCAGGGCCCAGGCCAGATGTTTCTTCATACACCTGAATCGATGCCAAATCCCCATGAATTTCAATGATCTCGCCAATGAGCCGCTGACTGCTGACCCGCACCACATCGGACATATTGGCGTTGCGCATGCCTTCCGCAATCACCAGCGGACCGGCGACTTTTTTTATGACACCTTTGCTCATTGTCTGACCTCCTATGATTCACTCTCCAATAAAATATTGGAGCCCACAGCCCGTTCGATGGACTGCCGTACAGCCCGTAAGCCCCAGCCTGTATTGCCAGTAACTCCAGGGATAAGAATAACCGCCGGCAGACCCTGATCCCGATAGGCGTCAATGGCTTTTGTCATTTCCGCAGCCAAGGCCTCCGTAATATAAATAATGCCATATCCCAATTCAGCTAATGACTGCAATTTTTTCGTCCCCTGTTTTCCATCTGTTACAACCACAGGAGTAAGGCCCAAGGCAGCAAAACCATAAATGCTGTCCCAATCGCCCATTACTGCAATCTTATACATACATCTCACCTATCCTTTCCCGAACCCATTGCGGCGGCAGATGGTTCCGTTTTGCCGAAAGGATCAGCCGTACGGCCCGTATTTCGCTCTCTCTAGCCAGATAATAAGCTGCCAATGGCCCCAAGCCAAAGGGCTGGTATTTTTGTGGCCGGATCCGCTGCATGAATAGATCCCGACCCCATGTTTCAAAGGCAGATACTCCTTTTTGTAATGCCGGTAAACCACTGGCATATGCTGTCCGGCCTAAATAGGTAATCATGGTCTCTTCTCCTGCTAAAGCAGAAACGATAAGTTCTTCCTTGTCTAAAGAGTGACAAGGTGCCAATGCGAATGTCAAAAAATCCCGATCTTTTTTCAGCCGTACCGCCCGCATGGCAATTTTAATATCGGCTAAGGCCACTGTTAACTCGCCATATACGGAGAAAAATTCATCACCCGTCCGCTCTGCTGCTTGAAGCACTGCTTCCAGCGCCGCTCGATCCAACAAACAGTCGGTTCGCTGGCCATCTTTTGTCTGCAATAAGATCCGCAAGGCTTCTTGGGCGCTTTGACGCATCCCTTCCGGCAGCAGGTCCCATTGATGATCCCGCACAGCTTGACGAATGACAGAAGCGGATATCAGACCATCAGGTAGGTAAGCTCCTTCATCTTCTATGCCACAGGCACATTCTTTGACGGCAGCCTTTAAATTATGGTAATCATTTTGACAGAAAAACACTTCAAATGCCAATTCATCCGGCACTAATTCCAGCAGCAGTGCCCGGGTTTTTTTCATTTCGCCCTTCAGCATCGCCGATTCATCCAAGCTGCCATCCCAGCCCCGATCGCGCAAAAGGCGAAGGCAAGCATCTTCATCTGCTGCAAGCAGCAGCTGGTCTAAGAACCCCTGATCTAATAGTTTTGTCTCTTTCGCACGAATGCGGGCCACTGCATAACCATATTCTTCTTTCATGCCTTTCCTCCTTTCCGTCTATGCTGTTAGGAAAAGAGCAGCACCTGCAGCCGATCCCGCAGTTTTTCCGCCTCAGCGATAAAAAGGGCTTCTACCGAGCAGTTTTCTTCCACTCCGCCATACCGTAAAATACAGCCCCCCTCAATATGCACAGCCACCGGGTCCACTGAAAGAGCGGCGTTTTTTTTCTGCAAAGCCTCTGACATTTGGTTTTCCCAATCCTCAGGAAGCCGCGCCAAATCCCTGGCGCAAAAAGCTACTGTCCCTTTTTGCCCTTCCTGGGCACATTTTACCACCAAAGCCAGGCAAAAACGGAAATAAGATTGTGCCGGTTGATGCAGTAATGCTTCCTTTGCTTCCAGCAAAGCTTGTTGAATCAGCTGCTGCTTTTTTGCCAGCACGCCCTGCCGAAAGGAAAGCTGTGATGCGGAATGGCCCCGTTCCAGCAACTGCTGAGCCTGCTGATCTGCTTCTTGCTGTGCTGTTTGAAGGATTTGTACCGCATCAGCCTGGGCCTGGGCGATAAAGGCGTCTGCCTGGGCCTGGGCATCATGGAGCACATCTTGCGCCTCTTGCTGTCCTTCTAAGGCGATTTTTTGGAGGATCGTCTCCAATCCAGCCATAATATCCCCCCTTTGCTTTATCCTACTTTCATTAAATGGCAAGGCTATTAATACCGAAAATGGCCAAAATAGAAATCAACAGGGCCAAAATTGCATAGGTCTCTACCATAGCGGGAAAGATCATGGCTTTACCAAACTGGTCCGGCCGTTTTGCCACCAGCCCAATACTGGCCACGGAAGCCCGGGCTTGGCGGATGGCCGATTTATATCCCACCAGCGCCATAGGCAGGCAGGCCACAAAATACAGCACCCCTTTGACCAGAGAAATATCTGCGCTGCCGCCCATAATGCCAATTTGAGTCAAAGTGATAAAGCCAATCAGCAGGCCATAAATCCCTTGGGTGCCTGGCAGCAGCTGCAATACCAATACTTTACTAAACTGTGCTGGGTCTTCCGACACCAATCCAGCGGCCGCTTCCCCTGTCATGCCAACGCCAATAGCAGATCCAATCCCTGCCACCAATGCCGCCAGCACTGCTCCCAACAATGCAATGACAACGCCCATGTTTGATAAGATCTCCATCATTTTGTCTCCTCCTTCACATTGAAATATTTGGTATGAATCCCAAAGGGGCTGAATTTTCTTCCGCCGCCTTCATAAAACTTGCCAAAGAATTCCACAAACTGCAACCGATTGGTATGGACATAAGCGCCCATGGCATTGATGGCCAAATTCAGGGCATGACCAATCACAAAAACGAGAATAAACAAGATGACGCCTGGCAAAGTATCTCCCAACATACTGCCCATCTGATTAAAAACCGTGGAAATCACACTGGTGGCAAGACCCAAAGCCAATAGACGGGAATAGGATAAGATATCACTGAGGTAAGACGTGATCCCATAAGCCCCATATAACCCTTTTAATAGCCGTTTCCCCCAATTTTTTGACTCCCGCCCACTGGTGAGCACAATGCCCACAAAACCCACCAGCACCATGGCTGCCGAAAGATATACGGCCACACCAGAGAGGGTAAAGCCCAGGTTTAACATATTCGTAAACATCGACATCGTCAGCAAATACAGGATGGCGCCGCCCACCAATAAGTACCAAAACACAGCATCATAAATGCCGTCTGCCACATGGCCGCTGCGAATACACTCATACAATTTCATGCCAAGCCCTGTAAATAGATGGATAATCCCTAAAACGAAGGAAAAGACCAACATTTTCATGGGCAGGCTGACCGGCTCAAACCACAGTGGCGCCAAACGGATATCCGGCCGGTGAAAAAAGGTGGTGGCAATGACATTGACCGCATCCCCAAAGAAACTGCCAAACATTAGCCCCCAAAAAATCGTTGAGATGCCGCACCAGAAAAACATCTGTAAAAACTTTTTTGTTCCCTGTTCCATATGTGGGAATTTTTTTAAACAAATCCCACAAGCCGTAGACATAATCAGACCATAAGCCGCATCTGAAAGCATTAACCCAAACAAAATATAATAAAAGGGCGCCATCACCGCAGAGGGATCTCTCTCTCCAGGGCCAGGCAAACTATAACTTTCCACAATACCTTCCACAGGAGCCACCAACGGATGATTTTCCAACACCACCGGCACATCCTCCCCGGGGGCCGGATCGTTAAGTTCCACAAAAACATCAAATCGTTTTTCCAGCTCCGCCTGGATCATTGGCGCTTCTTTTGCCGTAAGATAGCCGGAAAGCAAAAAAACATTCTGGGACTGAAGCATTTCCTGCTGGGCATTTGCACGTTCTTTGGCCATTTGGGATGCATCCTGCAAAAACTGCAAATCTGCTCGAACGCTGCCCAAACAACGTATTTCCTCCGTCAACGCGGCAATCGCTTCTTTTTTTTCTTTTAGCTTAAGTGAAAGCTCCTCTCGTTTTTTGGCAGGAATACCAGTGAGCTCTGGGGCTTTAATCAACCCTTCCTGCTGTAAAACAGCTTCTACCTCTTGCTTTTTTTCTTTAAAACAGCAAATCCAAAAGCAAGTCTGTTCCTTACTGCTGCTGACAATGCCCACATCCACTTCTGCCTCTGACTGTTCTGTCAAAAGACGCATCAAATCCTGGGCTGTCACAGCACGAGGAACAGAACCAAAAAGAAAAACCGTATGCTTGGTGCCGGGAGCATCCAAAGGCAAATCTAGTTTTTCCCAAGGGGCCAGTGCCATCAGATCCTGTTCCAGCTTTGGTATTTCTCCCTCTAAAACACCAATTTGCTTTGACAAGGATAAAATCTGTTCGGCCACGGATTGTATCTCCTGCCGATGGGCAGCCTTTGCTTCATATTCCGCCGGGGAAAGTATGATACGGCCTTCAAAAAAAGAAAGCAATTCCTTTTTTTCCGGAACATACTGATCCAGCACAGCCAATGCCTGCTCCGCCAGAAGAGCGGTCTGTCCAGCTTCTTCTCGGTTTTTTGCTGTATCTTTCTGAAAAAATACACCGCCTTCCTCTTGTTTTAGGGACCGAATCTCTAATACACCTTGTTGCTGCAGATCCGCCAATACAGCTGATTGATCCTGCTGCATCCCGCAAATCAACACCTGCTTCATGGGCATGACTGCCATGGTGTTTCGCCTCCCTTCTTAGTGCTCTGGCGCCAAGAAAATTTGACTTACCGCCTCAAGCACCTGATTTTTACGAATTTGATAACATTCCTCTAACCGTTCCTGTTCCGCCTGCAACCATTGGTCACTTTCTTTTTGTTTTTGCAAACATTCTTCTTTGGCCGTCTGCAAAATCTGTTCTGTCTGTTTTTTTGCCTCGGCCTTGGCTTCTTCCCGCAGCTGATCTGCATTTTCTTTCGCCGACTGCACCAATGCTTCAGCCTGGGCTTTTGCCTGGGACACAGCCGCCTGGGCTTGCTCCTCTGCCTGGCGGATTGCTTCTAATGTTTCTTTTGCCACCAAAACACCTCCCCATTTGTTTTATGCAATCTATCTAAATTATAATTTCTTTATCTCTAAATTGCAACATTATTTCTTTCTTCTTCCCTGTTATTTTCTTTTCAAAGATAAAATAATAACAAAAAATAATCGGAATATTTTTTTATTTTTGACTTATTTTTCAAGCATATTTTCATGCCATGCACCCAATGATCCGGGATAAAATTTGTTTCATGTGAAACAAAAAAAGTCTTTTCTTTTTTCATAAAATCGTTCATAATAAAACTAACAAGGAGGTAACTACCAATGAAATGGAAAAAAACCCTCTCCGCAGCTGCTTTCATCCTCGGCACAGCCGGCTTTGCAGCAGCTTGGCAGCAGTGTCTCTTTTTTCTGGCCCAACAAAATGACCCAGAAAAACCGGAACAATTTTATTTATGGCACCAAAACCGGATTCATTACAAAAAATCTGGTCAAGGCCCTCCGATTTTACTGCTGCACAGTCTTTGTCCTGGCGCCAGCCACCGAGAATTTTCTGCCATCATCCAGCAGCTTTCAAAACACTTTACCGTTTATCGGCCAGACCTATTGGGCTATGGTTTTTCTGATTGCCCAAAAATCACCTATACTTCTTATACCGATGCCTGTATGATCCAGGATTTTATTGCCAATGTCATTCAAGCACCTTGTTTTGCCTTAGGCGTTAATGGCTCTGCCACAGCTTTAACCGTGGCCGCAGCGCTTGATCCAACAAAATTTCGCCGTCTTTTTCTGCTTTCTCCCACAGGAATCACCGACCCTGTCGCACAAAATAGAGATCGCTTAATTCAACGGATATTGGAACTGCCGTTTTATGGTACCATGAAATATCTATCCGCTGTTTCCCGGCGAAAAATCGCCTACTTTTTAAAAAAAGATGGCTTCTATGCCCCGGAAAAAGTGACAAAAGAACTAGTGGATCAGTTTTATTTTCCTTCTCACAGCGCCAATACAGCCGCTCGGTTTAGTTATGCATCCCAAAAGGCTCATTTTCGAACCATGACCTTTTTGCCCTTTTTCCAAAAACTTACCGTGCCATATGCCATTGGCTGGGGAGAAGAAAACAAAGAAAATCCCATAGAAAATATGGCTATGCTGGAGAAACTGCACCCGGAAAAGCCCTACTATATCTTTGAAAAAACGCGGCTTTTTCCTCATTTGGAAAACCCTGCCGCCTTTTCACAGTTATTGCAGCAAGAAATGAAAGAAAAAAAATTGGAGTGAATCAACCATGAACAATGAAACACCAAATCAGCCGGAAACCATGACGGAAGCAGAAAAAGAACAACATTTTCAAGAGGTCATTGAATATGTCATCAACTATACCAAAAGCGATTATGGCAGCGGCATCATGAAACTAATGCAGCCAGAATTGATTCGCTGCAGTCTCAAAGAAAAAGAAGTGGTCATCCACCATCATGTGGAAGATTGGGAATTAAATCCCCAAGGTTCTATGCATGGCGGATTGTTATGCGCCGCTTTTGATAACGCCTATGGCATGATCTCCCATTATTTTAGTGATAACAGTTTCATCACTACCGTGGATCTTTCTACCCGGTTTTTAAAACCCATTCCTGCCGGCAGCAATTTATCCATCCGTGTACAAGCCCGTTCCACAGGCCGCACGCTCATCAGTTTAACCGGAGAAGCTTATCTGGACAGCGGATTACTCGTTGCCACCAGCAGCGCTACCTTTATGATCCTGCGGGGGAAACCAACCCAGATCAACAAATTACACATTCAAAATTAATGAAACAAAAAAGGAAGGAAGGATTTTTATGAGAAGAAAAGACCGTGACATTACCAATAATAAGGCAAGAATTTGCGCACTGTTGGACCGGACCAGCCATATGGTGCTGACCATTCCAGATGATCCCATGCCCTATACCGTGCCCATTAGCTATGGATATGAACAAACAGAGCAGGGATTTCGGTTTTATTTTCATTGCGCCAAAGAGGGCCGGAAAGTGACTTTGCTCCAGCAGTACAGCACCATCGGCGTTTGCGTATGCCGGGCAGCAGAACTGATCAAAAGCGATATCTCCTGCAAATATGGTACGGAATTTGAAAGCCTTCTTGGTACCGGCACTGCCTGTGAAATAACAGATCCAAACGAAAAGATCCATGCCTTGACAGTGCTGTTAAAGCGGTATGACGCCAATGCGCCCATTCATTTTGGAGAAAAAATCCTGGCAGCTACCAAAGTGTATGCCATTGATGTAAAAGACTATACGGCAAAAGCCAACTTTGAACTGGAAGAAACAAAATAAAAATCTAAAGTAAAAAATCACACCGTCCCCCCTCAAGTGGTCCACCTGAGGGGGGACGGTGATATATGATGATAAAATAACCATAATAAAAATTCATTGCTATTTTCAAGGGAAAAAGTGGATCTTCCCATTTTCATTTACACCATAGCCATGATAAAAACAAGATAGTATGCCGGATTTGCCTACATCGCATATTGACAAATACCCAGCTAATGATCAAGAGAATTTGAAATTACTTTTTTCTGATTTAGTTGATTTAACTAGAAATTATCCTGGATCTTTATCCTTCGGATGGATTTATCTTTTCAACTGAAAAACAGCTCATTTTAGATATACGAAATATTGTCTTTATGCCATCCCTTCTTTTTCCACTGAATGATTTCCTCTTTTTACAGTGTCTCATTACTGCCAATCCCTTTCATCAGCTATGGATCATCCATTGAAGTAGACAAAAATTGTTGTTGCTTTCCACGCCATACGATAGTTCATCTAAGAGAGCTAATGATAAGTTTTCCCCAAAATAGGAGCTATGCTCTAAAAAACAGTGGATATCCGCCCTTCTTTTCAGCGAAACATGGGGATAACTAGCTTTTTTTCTTCTTTTTCGTTTCTTTTTGAAAGAAAGATTCTCTTTCAATAGAAAAATATGGTTGATATACTAAAAGAAACCATTTTAGAACACAAAAGAAAAAAGGAGCGTGACCCATTATGGCAGAAGCCATCCGTTTTTCTGATTTTTATCCGGTAAAAGACGACAAACAACAGCCACAAATCCAATCGCTGCCCATAGAGCAAATCAAAACCAGTCCAAACCAAAGCCGCCGTTATCTCTATGATACCTCTCTGGATTCTTTGGTTAAAAGTATTCGGGAGGTTGGCGTACTTCAGCCAATTACCGTGCGAAAAATGGGAGAAGCACAGTATGAATTGGTTTGTGGAGAGCGAAGGTTACGGGCCGCTCGGCTGGCAGGACAGACCACCATTCCAGCCATACTGCGATCTGCCAATGATGGGAAAAGCGCTCTGCTGGCGCTGACAGAAAACCTGCAAAGACAAGATTTACATTTTTTAGAAGAAGCAGCTGGCATCCAAAGCCTGATCCAAGAATATGGCCTGACACAAGAAGAAGCTGCCAGAAAACTGGGAAAAAGCCAATCTGCTATCTCCAATAAGCTTCGGCTTCTTCGGCTCAGTGAGCCCGTAAAAAAAATGATCTTAACACACCATCTGACCGAACGTCATGCCCGGGCACTCCTACGAATCCCTCAAGAGCAGCAAATGTTAGAAGTTGTGCATCGAGTTGTAGTAGAAGAATTAAATGTAAAAAAAACCGAAGAATTGGTATCCCAGGTCATGGCAGACCTACGAGACCAGTTGGTGCAAAGCCATGACCAAAAAGTAAAGCGCAGTTTAGGCGATCTGCGGCTCATTACCAACAGTGTAAAACAAACAGTGCAGCTGATCCGACAAGCTGGGATCAAAGCCGCTTATGAAATCGAAGAAGAACAGGATAAATGTGAAGTAAAAATACATATTGAGTTAGGATAAAGCATCAAATTTCTGTGATATCCTCATCAGGTTTCAAAACAGCCATCTGCTATCCTCTGAAAACCAACGAAAACGATAAGATAGAGATCCCACAGAATCCACTTTGATTCATTTTGATTCATTTTGATTCATTTTTTGCCAATTGTTAGGCTTCTCTGATTCGCCAGAAAGAACATGTCAAATCAGTAAGAAACCAAACGATCTCTACCAGACATGAAACCGCCATAGCAACTGCCCTTCTTTATCAGCCATACTTTGAAAAACAATGCCACTTTTTCAACAAAAATATAAAAAAACAGCCAAAAAATATGGCTGTTTTTTTATATTTGATCACATGATATGTATTTAATAGAGAGACATTTTACGCTTCATCTTCCGGCAGATCCGCCAAATTTTGAGCAACCAGCGTTTCTAAATCCTCCTGAGGATGAGATGACTGCACATCTTCCACATCTTCTTCCTGGATTTTTGCTACCCCCACCACTTTGACGCCATCTGCCACTTGAATCAATTTCACACCTTGACTAATCCGGCCAACGGTGGAGATATCTCCCCCACGCAAACGGATAATCACGCCTTCATTGGTCACCAACATCACTTCTTCTTGGTCATTAATGACGATACTAGAAACCAGAGGACCCGTTTTATCGGTAATGGCATGAATCTTTACCCCTTGTCCGCCCCGGTTCTGCAAGTGAAATTCTGAGCTGAGGGTACGTTTGCCATACCCATTTTCTGTGACATTTAAAATCTGATCTCCATCCGTGATGATACCGGCAGAAATCACATAGTCTCCTTCTTTTAACTTAATCGCACGCACCCCGGTGGCCACTCGGCCCATGGCTCGAGCATCTTCCACATGGAAACGGATTCCCATACCATAACGGGTGGCAACAAAAATTTCATCTCCATCTCCTGCTAACAACACCTGAATGAGCGCATCTCCTTCCCGAAGATTGATGGCATTTAGGCCGCCCTTTCGGATATTCCGATAGCTCATCATATCTGTCCGCTTGATAACGCCCTCTTTGGTTACCATGACAAAATATCTGTCTTTTTGCAGCTTTTTCACTGGGATGACAGCAGTAATCGTTTCATCGGCAGAAAGTTCCAACAAATTAACAATGGCTACGCCGCGGGCCGTTCTACCTGCTTCAGGAATCTGATACCCTTTTAGACGGTATACCTTACCGAAGTTGGTAAAAAAGAGCACTGTATCCAAATTAGAAGAGATGAAGAGATCTTTGACAAAGTCCTCCTCCCGGGTTTGCATACCGATAATGCCTTTACCGCCCCGGTTCTGGCTTCGATACGTATCTAACGGCGTCCGTTTGATGTAATGAAGGTGGGACATGGTAAACACGTCCGTTTCTTCTTCGATCAAGTCTTCAATATCAATTTCGCCTGGATTATCCAAAATCTCTGTACGGCGGGAATCGGCATATTTTGCTTTAATGGCCAAAATTTCTTCTCGAATCACACCATATAACACAGCTTCATCAGCCAAGATAGATTTATAATATTGAATCTTTTGCAGCAGATCCTGATATTCCGCATCAATCTTTTCATGCTCCAAGCCTTGCAAACGGCGCAGCTGCATTTCCAAAATGGCCTGAGACTGTATTTCAGAAAGCTGAAACCGCTCCATCAGTCTTTCTTTTGCATCATCATAACTTTCACGGATGGTGCGGATCACCTCATCAATATGATCTAAAGCAATGCGCAGCCCTTCTAAGATATGGGCCCGGCGTTCTGCCTTATCCAAGTCAAACTGGGTCCGGCGGCGCACCACATCTTCCTGATGCTTGAGATATTCCTCCAAAGCCGTTTTCAGATTGAGAACCTCTGGCCGACCGTCCACCAGCGCCAGCATGATCACGCCAAAACTCTCCTGCAGCTGGGTATACTGATACAGCTGGTTTAACACCACATTGGCATTGACATCTTTTTTCAAATCAATGGTAATTTTAATGCCTTCTCCAGCGGATTGATCTACAATATCCCGAATACCTTCGATCTTTTTCTCCCGCACCAAATCGGCAATTTTTTCCACCAAGCGGGCCTTATTAACCTGATAAGGGATTTCCGTAATTACAATCTTTTCATACCCATGTCCGGCTGGTTCAATCTCCGCCCGACCACGCACCAAAATCTTTCCTCGGCCCGTACGGTAGGCAGCTCGGATGCCACTGCGGCCCAAAATAGTAGCACCAGTGGGAAAATCTGGGCCATGGATACACTCTATCAGTTCTTCCACATCCGTTTGACGATGCTCATTGATCTGGTTATCAATGATCTTTACTACCCCATCAATCACTTCACCCAAGTTATGCGGCGGAATATTGGTGGCCATACCAACGGCAATACCGGATGACCCATTGATGAGCAAATTCGGAATACGAGATGGCAGCACCGAAGGTTCTTTTTCATTACCATCATAGTTTGGCACAAAATCTACGGTATTTTTTTCAATATCCGCCAACATTTCAGCGGAAATTCGGCTTAACCGTGCCTCGGTATAACGGCTGGCTGCAGCGCCATCACCATCAATGGAGCCAAAATTGCCATGGCCATCCACCAATGGATAACGCATAGAAAAATTCTGCGCCATCCGGACCATTGCCTGATAAATAGAGCTATCCCCATGGGGATGATACTTACCCATGGTATCACCCACAATACGGGCAGATTTACGATAGCCCTTTGAGGGATCCAGATTCATCTCGTTCATGGCGTAAAGAATCCGGCGGTGCACTGGCTTTAAACCATCCCGCACATCGGGCAGAGCCCGGGAAACGATAACGCTCATGGCATAGTCGATATAATATTGCTTCATTTCTTCGCCAATATCGACTTCTATCATTTTATCGATCTGCTGTTCACTCATGCCTTTGCCTCTCTCCCCTTAAATATCCAACGTACCATAGGCAGCGTTTTCCCGGATGAAATTTCGTCTTGGCTCCACTTTATCGCCCATCAGCATACTAAAGATGGCGTCCGCCTGAATCGCATCATTGAGCTCCACTTTTTTCAAGATCCGATTTTCCTTTGCCATTGTGGTATCCCGCAGCTGGTCAAAGTCCATCTCGCCCAAACCTTTATAGCGCTGGATATCTTTGATCCCAGTGCGGCCAATTCTATCATACAGAGCTTCTAATTCCTTATCATCATAAACATAATAATGCTGTTTATTCTTTTCTACCCGGTATAAAGGCGGTTGAGCCACATACACCTTTTCCTCCGTAATCAACGGCTGCATATACCGGTAAAAGAAGGTCAAAAGAAGGGTACGAATATGGGCACCATCCACATCTGCATCGGTCATAATCACAATTTTATGATACCGAAGTTTTGAAATATCAAAATCATCAGAAATACCCGTACCAAAGGCAGTGATCATATTTTTAATCTCTTCACTGGCCAAAATACGGTCAATCCGGGCCTTTTCCACATTTAAAATTTTTCCCCGCAATGGCAGCACTGCCTGGGTATGGGGATCTCTAGCCTGTTTTGCAGAACCGCCGGCAGAATCCCCTTCCACCAGATAAATCTCGCAATTTTCTGGATTTTTATCGGTACAATCCTGAAGTTTCCCAGGCAAGCGGCTAGAATCCAGGCCCGTTTTCCGGCGCACCAGCTCCCGGGCTTTTTTTGCCGCTTCCCGGGCACGGCTGGCTACCAACCCTTTTTCAAAAATCGTCTTACCAATGGCCGGGTTTTCTTCTAAGAAATAGGTCAACTGTTCGCTGACGATACTATCCACAATACCCTTGACTTCACTATTGCCCAGCTTCGTTTTCGTTTGTCCTTCAAACTGCGGCTCCCGCACCTTGACACTGATGACGGTAGTTAATCCCTCCCGCACATCATCGCCAGTGAGGTTTTTATCGCTATCTTTCAGCAATCCCATCTTCCTGCCATAGGCATTTAACGTACGCAATAAACCAGATCGAAAGCCAATCAAATGGGTACCGCCATCCGTGGTGTTGATATTATTGACAAAGGTATACATATTTTCCGTATACCCATCATTATGCTGGAACGCCACTTCCACCATGACATTATCTTTTTCTCCTTCGGCATAAAAAATCTTATCATACAAAGGAGTACGGCTTTGATTGATATAGGCGACAAATTCTTTAATACCGCCTTCATAATGAAAACATTCACTCTGCTGCTGACCGGCTCTGGCATCAACAAGGCAAATTTTCAGCCCTTTGGTTAAAAAAGCAGTCTCCCGCAGACGCTGTTTCAGCACATCATAATCATATTCAATGGTTTCAAAAATGGCATCATCAGCCAAAAACCGGATTTCCGTCCCCCGCTGCTCGGTCTGGCCAATCACATGCAAAGCCGTCACGGGATGACCCCCATTTTCATAACGCTGAAAATAGATTTTTCCCTCACTAAATACTTTTACCTCCAGCCATCGGCTTAATGCATTGACCACAGAAGCGCCAACCCCATGCAGACCACCGGAGACCTTGTATCCTCCACCGCCAAATTTACCGCCGGCATGAAGGATGGTAAAAACCACCTCCACAGCAGAAATACCCTTTTGATGCTGAATACCGGTGGGAATACCACGGCCATTATCCCGAACGCAAATGACATTGCCCTCTTCCACCGTCACATCGATTTGGGTGCAATAACCTGCTAAAGCCTCATCCACGGCATTATCCACGATCTCATACACCAGATGATGCAGGCCCTTACTGCTGGTGGAACCGATATACATCCCTGGCCGTTTCCGCACAGCCTCTAAGCCCTCCAAAACCTGGATCTGGTCCTCATTATAATCTCTTGACATACCCGTCTCTCCTTATTGGTCTATACAAATCTTGTTTTCACAACAAGACTACCCTCGTCACGGAAAGCGGCCTTTGGAAAAACGCTCCCCAAAGGCCGCTGTCAACTATAATAAGTATATCATAAAAACGGAGTTTTTACAAGAGGAATCGCGAGAATATCCCGTATAATGGCTCTAATTTGCCATTACCCTTTCTTGTTGTACCCCTATGCGTAGCAAAGAAAAAAAACCAAGTAGAGCAAATAAAGAGAAAAGACGAATGAAAATTCCAAAAAAAGGAAAGACAATACAAAAAGATACCCCTATGCCGTTGCAATCATGAGGGGCGAAAAAGAAAAAACCCTTTTTCTCAAAAAAAGGAAAAGGGGAAAAAGAAAAAACAGCAAGAAAATAAAAATGATCTACAACATTTGAGTCAAAAATATCCAGGAAACATGCGATGACAATGAAACTGCTCTAACCTCCCAGCGTCCATGAAGACACATCGATTCACCCTGGATCTGACAGAAAAAAACTACCGCACTGCCTTCTAGGAAAGAAAGACATGATGGAAAACGAACGTTCGGAAAATATGCATTTCTTTCTTGGTATTCTCTTGATCTGTCCTTAATACAAAGACAGGTCAAAATTTATCAACTGAAATTTTCCCATTATTTATAGAAAAAATTTTAGCTTGTTTTGCCATCGTACTCACAGGACCCTCTACGCCAGTACAAGTGAGAATGGTTTGCAGGCCAACCACAGCCTCCACCAAAAAACGCTGTCTTCCCTCATCCAGCTCACTAAAGACATCGTCTAATAGCAGCACCGGATTTTGTCCCGTTTCTTCCTGAACTAAAGCGATCTCTGCCAACTTGGCAGAAAGTGCTGCCGTCCGCTGCTGGCCCTGGCTGCCGAAAAGTTTCACATCATTACCATCGACAAAAAATTGCAGGTCATCTTTATGGGGACCATGTCCTGTGGCGCCAGAAAAAATATCTCTTTCTAAACTCTGTAACCATTTTTCCTGTAGTTCTTCTGCACGGCAGTTGGGCCGGTAAAGGATAGAAAGATGTTCCCGTCCGCCGGTGATGGTTTGATAAAAAACACCAGCCACATCAGAAAGCTTGTCTACAAAGGCTTGACGGCTGTGGATCACTTCTGCGGCAAACCGTGCCATCTGTTCTTCCCAAAGGGGCAGCGTATCCAAAAGGTTTCGTTGTTTTTGCAAGGTTTTTAAGAGCTGATTTCGCTGTTTAAGCACTTTATGATACTGCTGAAGATGGTAATAATAGACCCGGCTGAGCTGACAAAGCTCCAAATCCATAAAACGGCGCCGTTCTTGTGGGCCAAGTTTAATCAGCTGCAAATCTTCCGGTGAAAACAACACTGTATAAAGCGTGCCAAATAACTCACCGCTGCGGCGTACCGCAATACCGTTGACAGCCACCCCTTTTTTGCCTTCCCGGCGAAGATGGACATCAATACGGTCTTCTCTGCCCATTTGTGATACATAGGCCCGCAGATGGGCCTCCTTTTGGCCAAAGCGCACCATTTGACTATCAAAACGGGTGCGATGGCTGCGGCCAGTGGCACACAAAAAGACAGATTCCAAAATATTTGTCTTTCCCTGGGCGTTTTCTCCCATCAATAAGTTCACCCCTGGGGAAAAAGTTAAATCCCCAGAGGCGATATTTCGAAAATCAGACAAGATCAGACGCGTCAGCATCCGCCCTCCTCCTTTAGGGCCACAGTCACCGTTTCTCCATTTTTCACCTGAACCACATCTCCGGGATGGATTTTCTTTCCCCGCTCCTGGGCCACTGTGCCATTAACCATCACTTCGCCGGAAGCAATGAGCAATTTGGCATCGGAACCCTGGTCAACAAGGCCAGCCAATTTCAGCAGCTGACCCAATTTGATAAATTCCGTGTGGATCATTACGGTTTTCATTTTCATTCCTCCTTTCACGCCACTAACTTATAGCCGCAGGGGCAGGATCAGATATTTATACGAATCCCCCTCTTCTGCCTTGAGAATGCAGGGGCTTAAAGAGGACTGGAAGTAAATGGCCACTTCCTCATCTTCGATGGCGCGCAGCGCCTCAATACAATATCTTGGGTTAAAAGCAATCAGCAAATCATTTCCTTCCGTATTCAGATACACCTCTTCTCGTGCAGTGCCAATTTCACTGGAAGCGCTGAGGGTCAGTTTTCCATTGGTAATTTCAAATTTTACCGGCACCTTACGAGCATCTCGAGAGACCAGAGTCGCCCGTTCCAAAGCAGCAATCAAATCACTGCGGTTTGCCACAATCTTCGTTTTATAATCAGAGCTGAAAGTCTGTTCGTATTTAATATATTCTCCTTCGATGAGCCGGCTTACGACTCGGTTGCCTTCAATATCAAAGAGCACCTGTTTTTCTGTGAAATAAATTTTCGTTTCTTCTTGACTATCTTTGAGAATTTTAGCAATTTCCCGGAGGGTTTTGGCTGGAATGATAGCTCTGATTTGACTATCACCTGTCTGGGCTTGGCTCTTTTTATAACTGATGCGGTATCCATCAACGGCAACAAGGCTTAAAAAACCATCTTTTCCTTCCATCAATTCTCCAGAAAGGACAGGTTTTGATTCATCCATGGAAACGCTAAAAATGGTCTCTTGGATCATCGCTTTTAAATCTTGTTCTTTGACGATTACGGTTTGATTTTTCTCTACTTCCGGTAAAGCAGGAAATTCCTCGGCTTTTTGTCCCATCAGTTGATAACGGGAGGTACCGCAGGTCAAAAGAATGGATTGGTTCTCTTCTTCTTCCACATGCACTTCATCTCCGCTGACGCGGCGGATGATATCTCCAAAGAGCTTTGCGTCTAAAGCAACCTGCCCTTCTTTATCCACTTTTGCTGGAATCGGTGCAGAAGCAATGCCCATTTCCAGATCATTAGCGGTTAGATGGATCCCATCAGACGTTGCTTGAATGAGGATGCATTCTAGGATGGGTAAAGTGGTGCGTGGATTTACTGCTTTAGATACAATGTTGATGGCATTAAGCAGCTGATCTTTGTTGCAGATGAATTTCATGGTGCATAACTCCTTTCGGGATAACTTACTGTATATAATTAATGGATTTTAGTCGTAGTAGTCGTAGGGGCTGTGAGTTTGGTGGATAAATGGCATCAGGTTAGAAAACACTGGAAAAATGGTTGCGGACAACCATGTCGATAACTGGAAAAAAATTTAAAAGGTTATCCACAGTTTTCACACACCCATCCACAAGGCTGATTTCTTCCACAAATACTCCACGGATTTTCCACGATGAAATAGTGGAAAACTTAAATCCCTTTGATCCGTTTTTCCAGTTCAAGAATGGTTTTTTGCAGTTCTGGCTCTTTTTCCATGTCTTTTTCAATTTTGTTGCAGGCATGCAGCACCGTAGTATGGTCACGACCGCCAAAATCTTCCCCAATTTTACTTAAAGATACATCCAAGTGTTTTCGGCATAAATACATAGCAATTTGCCTGGGATAAGCAATGTTTTTCGGTTTTTTATTGCCACGGATATCCGCTGGCGTAATTTGATAAAAGTTACAGATCACATCGATGATGAAACTGGTGGTGATTTGTTTTTGTGTTTGATCGCCGTAGATATCTTTTAATGCTTCTTCTGCCAGCTCAACCGTAATTTCTCGGTTTGTCAGTTGAGAATAAGCCACAATCCGGGTCAATGCCCCTTCTAATTCTCGGATATTGGTTTCGATGCAGCGGGCAATATAGGCTAATACGCTATCTTGCACAACGCAATGTTCGCTTTTTGCTTTATTTCGCAAAATGGCAATTCTGGTTTCCAAATCTGGCGGCTGGATATCGGCAATAAGTCCGCCTTCAAACCGGCTACGCAGCCGATCTTCCAAGGTTTTGATCTCACGCGGCGGCCGGTCAGAGCTAAGGATGATTTGTTTTTGAGAGCCGTGCAAAGCATTAAAGGTATGGAAAAATTCTTCTTGCGTGCGTTCTTTTTGGGCAATAAACTGAATATCATCGATGAGCAGAACATCAATATTGCGGTATTTATTTCGAAATTCCTCGTTTTTATTGCTGCTGATGGCATTGATCAGTTCATTGGTGAAAGTTTCACTGGTGACATAGAGCACTTTTGCTTTAGGATTTTTATTCAGGATATAATGGGCAATAGAATGCATCAAATGGGTTTTGCCCAAACCTACATTTCCATATAGGAATAGAGGATTATATGCTTTGGCAGGCGCTTCCGCCACGGCCAGGCTGGCAGCATGGGCCATACGGTTGCTATTGCCCACAACAAAGGTTTCAAAAACATATTTTGGGTTTAAATTTGGCTGTGGAAAAGCATTTGGTTCCTGGGCAGATTCCACAGACTGGCAAAATTCTTCTGTTACCACGCTGATTTCATAACTATGGCTGGTGAGCTGTAAAACGGCATTTTTGATCAGGCGCAGGTATTTATTTTCCAGCTGTTCTTTGGCATAATCATTTTCGGCCATTAAAATAAAATCGTGCCCATCGATTTTAATGAGTTTGGTGGGCACGATCCAAGTATTGAAATCGATGCTAGACATACTATTTTCCAGCAGTTTTTTTGTCTGCTGCCATAATGTATTGAGATCCATCCGTATCCTCCTTTTTTGCTCGGGCAGCAAAAGCGGGTAGTTATCAACAATTTGTGTATAACTTGTGTATAACTAATTTGTGGATTTTTCTTTGCTGCAAGTTTTCTTCTTCTACCAATAATAATATAGCAAAGTTTTTTTTCTTTCGCAACTTGACAAATGGACAAACTTCACGACTTATCCACGGGAAATTTTTGAAATTTCCTTTTTTTTGTGGAAAAATAAAAAGTTTCTTTTACTTTTAGCGCCATTTTTCCACCAAAAAGAGCCGAAAAAATTGGGATTTATCCTTGACGAACTTTGTTTTGTCCTCTATAATAAAAAAAGCGCTTATTTGGAGCAAGTCCAAGAGGATTGCTGAGATAAAGGAGGTGTGCTTGAAGATGAAAATGACGTTTCAGCCAAAGAAAAGACAAAGATCGAAAGAACATGGCTTCCGGAAAAGAATGGCCACCAGCAACGGAAGAAAAGTACTGCAGGCCAGAAGAAGAAAAGGCAGAAAAGTACTGAGTGCCTAAGTGCGGTCTGATTAGACTTTTACATCAAACAAAAACAAACGCCGGGTCTGGATTTGTCAGATCGGCCGGATGTTGGCCGGAAAGAAACGGAACCGGCATGGGACAAAAAGGCCGCATTGTTGTGGCCTTTTCCTATTTTTAAAAAGAGGAGCCGCCATGGAATTTACCCAGTCGATCAAAAAAAACACGCAGTTCGGCTATGTGTATAACAAAGGAAAATCAATGGCAAACCGGCTTTTGGTGCTATATGCGGTGAAAAATAAAAAAGCCCTGGAGGAAAACCGTTTGGGTATCACCGTGAGTAAAAAAGTGGGCAAAAGTGTGGTTCGAAGCCGGGTCACCAGGCTCATTAAGGAAAGCTACCGTCTAAATGAATCCCGTATTCGCCCAGGATATTGGTTGGTGGTCATTGCCCGGGTGCAGGCGAAGGACGCCTCATACCATGAGATGGAAAAAGCCCTTTGTCATTTGTTACGCAAACAAGGATTGCTGCGGGAGGAAAAAAAGACGGTCCAAGCAGCAAAGGGGGAAGAAGGTTGAAACAAATTCTTGCAAAAGTATTGCTTTTTTCCATTCGGTTTTATCAGTTGGCGATTTCGCCCATGAAAGGGCCATGCTGCCGTTTTACGCCTACTTGTTCCCAATATGCTTATGAGGCCATTTTAAAATATGGCCCTTTTCGCGGCGGTTATCTAGCGGTACGCCGGATTTTAAAATGCCATCCCTTCCATGCAGGCGGATATGATCCCGTTCCTTGATGGAATGAATGCCGCCTACATATAATTCCAACCAAAACTCGATTTGTAAGGAGGCACAGGAGTGTTAGAAGGAATTTTTTCCGTATTGGCCGCCGGTCAGCCGGGCGTGATCGTTGGCCCCATTGCCCGGTTTTTGGGTGTTATTTATAACGCCGTATTTAACGTAATTTATAGTATTGCACCGGATGAATCATTGGGTATTGCCATCATCGTTTTTACGATCCTTGTAAAGACGGTGCTGATGCCATTGATTTATAAACAGCAAAAGTCAACGTTTGCTATGCAAAAAATCCAGCCGGAAATGCAAAAGATTCAGAAAAAATATGCCGGCAAAAAAGATCCTGAAAGCCAGCAGAAAATGGCTTTGGAAATGCAGAAACTGCAAAAAGATAACAATATCAGTATGTTTGGCGGCTGTCTGCCCCTATTGGTGCAGCTGCCGATCTTATACGCTTTGTTTTATATTTTTCAGCAAGCGTTTATGTATATCGATGTTGTGGCACAAAACTACGAGTCCATTTCCCAGGTACTGCTTTCTATCCCTACGCAGCTGCGGTTAGATCTCTTGACAAATGTGATTATTCAACATGATTTAACCATTGATGTGGCCAGTTTGAGTGATTTGGTGCAGCTAGTCAACACCATGACTAGTACAGATTGGCAGCAAGTTTTAGCTGGCGCTGGAGAGTTTGCTTCTCAGCTTACACCTTTATTGGCAGAAAAAGCAAACTTGGAAACTTTCTTGGGCATTAGTTTGGTAGAGGCGCCCGGGCTATCTTTCCCTGGTATCCTTCTGCCCATTGTGGCCGGTTTAACCACGTATTTGTCTACTTATGTGATGACGCGGCAAAATAATCAGTCGAAATCCCAGGAACAAAGCGAAGATCCCACAGCGCAGGCAATGCAAAGCATGAAGATGATGAATTATATGATGCCTGTGATTATGGGTGTAATGTGCATCAATATGCCTGGTGGTCTAGGTATTTACTGGACAGTCAGCAACTTGATCCAGGTGGTGCAGACGATGTTTTTCCATCGGTATTTCCAGCGCCATGGCATAAAGGAGGCAAAACATGCAAATCGTTGAAAAAAAAGCGAAGACCGTGGATCTTGCCCTGGCCGCTTTGATGCAGGAGCTGGGTGTGACAGATCCGAATCAAATGGAATATGAAGTGGTGGATGAAGGCGCAAAGGGATTTTTGGGCTTTGGGAGCCGAGATGCGGTGGTACGGGGCCAAAAGAAGTTTGATCCTGAAGAAACAGCACGTACATTTCTGCGGGAAATGTTTTTGGCCATGGGCTTAGTGGTGCAGATGGAGACGGAGCTGAAAGAAAAGCAGCTTCTCATTACGCTCAGTGGGGAGCACATGGGAATTTTGATTGGCAAACGGGGTCAAACCCTAGATGCCATCCAGTATTTGACCAATCTTGTGGTCAATAAAGGCGATCATCCGTATTTAAGCGTGGTGATTGATACGGAAAACTATCGGCAAAGACGGCGGGAAACGCTGGAGTCTTTGGCGTATCATTTGGCAAAACGGGTGAAACAGACAGGACAGAAAGTGGTTTTAGAACCAATGAACCCTTATGAACGGCGTATCATCCATTC
The DNA here is from genome assembly GCA_904381335.1 of Candidatus Neoanaerotignum galli. Classification (GTDB taxonomy): domain Bacteria; phylum Bacillota; class Clostridia; order Lachnospirales; family Anaerotignaceae; genus Neoanaerotignum; species Neoanaerotignum galli. The sequence goes on from CAJFIN010000001.1 coordinate 64,036, forward strand.
AAGCCTGCAAAACAACAAATTCGTTACCACATATTCTGAAGGGGAGGAGCCCTATCGGAATGTGGTGATTGATCTGAAAAAATGATGAGAACCGTGGGGTATCCCACGGTTTTTCCATAAGGAGGAACCACGGATGAAAGCAACTAGTTTGGATGATATCATTGCCGCCGTTTCTACCCCCCCTGGCCCTGGCGGCATTGCCATTGTCCGTATGAGCGGGGATGGATGTATTGCTCTGGCACAAAAAGTGTTTCGTGGCCAGGATATAACGAAAAAAGAAAGCCATACCATCACATATGGCCATATTGTAGACCCACAGACAGGCAAGGACGCTGATGAAGTATTAGTGACCGTGATGCGGGCACCAAAAACATATACCAGAGAAGATGTGGTGGAAATTAATTGCCACGGCGGCCATCAGGCGGCGGGTAAAATCCTTTCCATCCTGTTTGGCATAGGCGCCCGTATGGCAGAGCCAGGAGAATTTACAAAACGGGCCTTTTTAAATGGACGGATTGACCTTTCCCAGGCAGAAGCGGTGATTGATGTTATTACGGCGAAAACAGATTTAAGCCGGGAAATTGCCGTGGGACAGTTATCTGGCCATTTGGCCCGGCGGGTGCATGAGATTCGAGATAAGCTGCTAAGTTTGATGGCTTCAATTGAGGTGACCATTGATTATCCGGAGCACGATGTGGAGGAAGAAACCAGCGAGATGCTCTTGGAAAAAATTGGCGCCTTATTCGAGCAGACCAATGCGCTGCTGCGTTCGGCAAATCAGGGCCGGATCATTCGAGAAGGAATTTCCGCCGCTATTTTAGGAAAACCCAATGTGGGCAAAAGTTCTTTGTTGAATGCTTTATTGGAGGAAGAACGAGCCATTGTAACTGATGTAGCCGGTACGACCCGGGATACGGTGGAAGAATTTATGAATATTGGCGGTGTGCCTTTAAAAATCATTGATACAGCCGGTATTCGGGAAACCAAGGACACTGTAGAAAAAATTGGCGTGCAAAAAGCCAGAGATTTAGCAATAAAAGCCCAGTTGGTATTTTGGGTGGTGGATGCTTCCCGTCCCCTAGAGGCAGAAGATAAAGCCATTTTACCTTTGCTGCAAAAAGAGAAAACGATTGTGTTGCTGAATAAAGCAGACTTGCCAATGGCTGTGACGGCAGCAGATTTTACCGGTCAGTTTGATCCAGAACAGATTTTTTCCATCTCTGCTAAAAAGGCACAGGGATTGGAGCAGCTGGGGGATTATATCAAAGAGCGATTTTTGGGCGGAAAGTTATCTTTAGATCATACGGTGATGATCCAAAATGCCCGTCATCAGGCGGCGGTGCAGCAAGCAGCTCAGCATTTGCAAAAGGCAATGCAGACAGTACGCACAGGCATGCCGGTGGATTTTGTGAGTATGGATCTGATGGAAGCATACCATCAGTATGGTTTGATTACCGGCGAAAGTGTAGAGGACGACTTGATCGACCGGATCTTTTCAGAGTTTTGTTTGGGAAAATAAAGAAAGGAGTTGCCGAAAGATGATGCCGGAGTATGTGGCTGAAAAGTTTGATGTGGTGGTGATCGGCGGCGGTCATGCAGGATGCGAGGCAGCCCTGGCAGCAGCCCGGCGGGGATATGAGACGATTCTTTTTTCTGTTCAGCTGGATTCCATTGCGATGATGCCCTGTAATCCTTCCATTGGAGGCAGCAGCAAGGGCCATCTAGTGCGGGAAATTGATGCGCTGGGCGGCGAAATGGGGAAAAACATCGATAAAACGTATATCCAAACAAAAATGCTTAATACCGGCAAAGGTTCAGCCGTGTATTCCCTGCGGGCTCAGGCAGATAAAAATCGATATAAAGAAGAAATGAAAAAAACCCTGGAGGAGACGGAGCATTTGGTGATCCGCCAGGATGAAGTGGTGAAAATTCTAACAGAAGGCGGAAAGACAACAGGGGTACAAACGCGCAGCGGCGCTATCTATCCGGCAAAAGCGGTGATTATTGCCACAGGAACGTATTTAAAAGCCCGGTGCTTATATGGGGAAACCATCATTCACAGTGGGCCAAACGGAATGATGAGCGCCGATGGTCTTAGTCAATGTTTACGGGAGTTGGGCATTCGTTTATTCCGCTTTAAAACAGGTACGCCTGCCCGAGTGGATGGAAAAACCATTGATTTTTCCAAAATGCAGATTCAGCACGGCGATGAAAAAATCGTACCGTTTTCTTTTGAAAACCGGGCGGAAGATATTTGGCGGGAACAAGTACCCTGCTATTTGACGTATACCAATGAACAAACGCATGAGATCATTCGTCAAAACCTTCATCGGTCGCCATTGTTTTCCGGCGTTATTGAAGGGACAGGACCGCGTTATTGCCCTTCCATTGAAGATAAAGTGGTGCGTTTTGCGGATAAGCAGCGGCATCAGATTTTTGTGGAGCCGGAAGGAGAGAGCACCCATGAAATGTATATCCAAGGGATGAGCTCTTCTTTGCCAGAGGATGTACAAATTGCTCTTTATCATACGGTGCCTGGGCTGGAACATTGCCGGTTTACCCGGACAGCCTATGCCATTGAGTATGACTGTGTGGATGCTACGCAGCTGAAATTGAGTCTGGAATTTCGGGATGTGCCGGGGCTTTTTGGGGCTGGACAGTTTAATGGCTCCAGTGGTTATGAAGAAGCAGCAGCCCAGGGCCTCATAGCAGGCATCAATGCTGTGCAGTATATCCGGGGGGAAGAGCCGCTGATCTTAGATCGCTCAGAGGCATACATCGGGGTATTGATTGATGACCTAGTGACAAAGGGAAGCAAAGAACCCTATCGTATGATGACCAGCCGGGCGGAATATCGCTTGCTGCTGCGGCAGGATAATGCTGATGAGCGGCTGACACCCAAGGGATATGCGGTGGGGTTAATCAGCGAAGAGAGATATCAGCGGTTTTTACAAAAGATGGAGGCAGTGGCCAAAGAGAAAAAGCGTATTGAAGAAACCATCATTGCGCCTCGGGCAGAAGTGCTGGACTTTTTGCAGGAACACCATTCTTCTCCCATTAAAACAGGAACCAGATTATCGGATCTGTTAAAGCGGCCAGAGCTTACGTATGAAGATTTGGCGCTGATCGATCCGAACCGGCCAACCTTACCGGCAGAGGTACAGGAGCAGGCCGCCATCCAAATCAAATATGAAGGGTATATCCGCCAGCAAAAGCAGCAGGTGGAGCAATTTCAGAAACTGGAAAAACGCCGGCTGCCGGAGGATATGGATTATGATGATGTCAAGGGACTGCGGTTGGAGGCCATTCAAAAGCTGAAAGAGCGCCGTCCTGCCTCTATTGGCCATGCGTCTCGTATTGCCGGGGTATCACCGGCGGATATTTCGGTCTTGTTGATCTATTTGGAACAGAGGAAAGGAGCGAAATAACATGCGGCCCCATTTTCATGTTTCTTTGAAGCCCAGAACAAAAAAGATCCCTTCTGTTCTGAGCTATCGAAGACAGATTTTCTTTTGTCCGAAAGTGACGCCAAGGCGGCCTTATTTTCTGTTAGAAATCAAAAAGTGGCCCTATCGCAAAAAAGGAGAAAACCATGGACGATAAGACATTGCTGCTGCGCTGCACCCAAGAAATGGGTCTGATGCTGACAGAGGAACAAGTGGATCAGTTTTTCCTTTACCGGCAGCTGCTGCTTTCTTGGAATGAAAAAATGAATTTGACAGCTATCACAGACCCTACTGAAGTGGTTTTAAAGCATTTTGCCGATTGTCTTTCCTTATTGCCCCAGGCCAAACTGCCCCAAGGAGCCAAAGTGATTGATGTGGGCACTGGGGCAGGGTTTCCTGGGATTCCCATCAAAATCGCCCGGCCAGATCTATCACTGACGCTGCTGGATAGCCTGCAAAAGCGCATTACTTTTTTAGATGAGGTGGTGCAGTCTTTAGGATTAACAAATGTGACGCTTTATCACAGCCGGGCGGAAGATGGCGGCAGAAATCCGGCGTTACGGGAACAGTTTGACGGATGTGTGGCCAGGGCTGTGGCATCTTTACCTGTGTTAGCGGAATATTGTTTGCCATTTTTAAAAGTGGGCGGCGTGTTTGTGGCTTTAAAAGGGCCAGATGCACAAAAAGAGTGGCAGGAGAGCCAAAAAGCCCTGAAAGTGTTGGGCGGCGGGGCAGGTCAGGTGCTGCCGGTGCAAGTGCCCTTTACGGATCTTTCCCATTGCCTGGTGGTGGTGAAAAAAACACATCAAACACCAAAAACCTATCCACGTAAAGCAGGTACCGCTGCGAAAAAACCTATTCAATAAAGCCAAGGAAGAGGAGGAAAAATCAGGAGGGACGTTTGGTGATTGATGTAGCTGCAGTGGGGGAATTGATTGTAGATTTTTGTTTTGTGGGCAAAAATGACCAGGGCTATCCTTTGCTAGAGGCGAGTCCCGGTGGTGCTCCTGCCAATTTATTGGCGGCATTTTGCACCTATGGCGGTACGGGAGCTATGATAGGAAAAGTGGGAGAAGATCCGTTTGGCCATCAAATGATACGAACGCTCTTTCAGCGAGGCGTTCAGGTGGAAGCGATACGGATCGACCCTTCTGTTTATACCACATTGTCCTTTGTCACACTGGATGAAACAGGAAACCGATCTTTTTCCTTTGCCAGAAAGCCGGGAGCAGACGCTTGTTTAAACTGGCAGGAGGTGGATCGGCAGACGTTAGATATGGCTCGGATGGTCCATTTTGGGTCTTTTAGTCTCACCAAGGAGCCTTGCCGTACGGCAGTGCGAAATGCGATTTCTTATGCAAAAACGAAGGGGAAATGGATTAGTTTTGATCCCAATATACGCCTTTCGCTATGGCCGGATGCTCAAACGGCCAGGCAGGAAATCTTTTGGGGGTTAGAACAAGCAGACGTTGTGAAAATCAGCGAAGAGGAAGTAGACTTTCTTTGGCATCTTTCTCCGGAAGAAGGAGCAGAGCGGATCATCTCCCAGTATGGAGCTCAGCTGGTCTTTGTGACTATGGGGAAAAACGGTTGTGTAGGACGATCGACTCTGGCCAGTGTGCAGGTACCCTCGCCATCTGGAATTCACACTGTGGATACCGTGGGGGCAGGAGATATTTTTTATGGCAGTGCTTTAGCATATCTTTTTCGCCAGGATATCTCATGGCCTGTGGGAAAAGAGACGCTGCAGAAAATGCTGCGTTTTGCTTGTACGGCCGCCAGCCTTTCTACCCAAAGTCACGGGGGCATTCCCAGCATCGTTTCTTTGGACGAGATCATAAAATTGCAAAACGAAGTGCCAACGACAAAAAGCAAGTGATGTTTCTCTCTTTTTGTGACGAGATAAAAAGAAAAACCACGCGATACTCGCGTGTTTTTTTTCGTTATTTCATGGGTTTAAAAGATTCGTGAAAATAGAAAAAAAGCCCCCGCCGATGCGAGGGCAGACAGATTAATAATTTTGTGGTTTGATCTGGAAGAAAGACTTGGGATGTGCGCAGACAGGGCATACTTCAGGCGCCTTTTTACCAACGACAATATGTCCGCAGTTACGGCATTGCCAGATACAGTCGCCATCTCTGGAAAAGACCAGATCGCCCTGGATATTGGCTAACAATTTCCGATAGCGTTCTTCATGTTCCTTTTCAATTTTTGCTACGCCATCAAATAATGCAGCAATTTCTTCAAAGCCTTCTTCTCTTGCTTCTTTGGCAAAGCCGGCATACATATCCGTCCATTCATAGTTTTCACCAGCGGCGGCATCTTCCAGATTGGCAATGGTATCAGGAATATCTCCGCCATGGAGGAGCTTAAACCAGATCTTTGCATGTTCTTTTTCATTGGCTGCCGTTTCCTCAAAGATAGCAGCGATTTGTTCGTAGCCATCTTTTTTGGCTTTGGAAGCATAATACGTATACTTATTGCGCGCCTGACTTTCTCCAGAAAAAGCAGCCATAAGGTTTGCTTCGGTTCTGGTACCTTTTAGATCTTTCATCAGATTCATTCCTCCTTTAGGACTGGAACAAAAAGAAATTAAATAAGAATCATTCTTATTTATAGTTTTATTATAACAATGATTCCCATAATGTCAATCTTTTATCATGTTTTTTTCTGGAAAATATCATTTTCTTAGCAAGTCTCTTTTTGCTGCCGCATACAGTAGGTTTTAGATGGACAAAATGGGAGGGAGACAATGAGACGGCGCAGCTTATGGTTTTTGATCTATGCGGTGGCAGTATTGTTTTGTCTGCCGGCGGCGGCTTATTTTGCCAGCCAGATGGCCGATGACTCTCCTGGGATGGTGAGGCAGGAAGTAAACATGACAGAGACAACACAAGAGGCATTATCTCAGGCGGAATTGGAGAAAGAGCAAACCAAAGAGGAAAAGACCATTTCCGTTCCAGAAGAACAAGAGCTGGAGGAGTATCTTGTGGGGGTAGTGGCAGCAGAAATGCCGGCAAGTTTTGAAATGGAGGCATTAAAAGCCCAGGCTGTGGCTGCCCGTACTTATGCGGTATATCAAATGGATACCCAGGGCATTTCTTTGTCCCAGGTACAAGAAGCGGGGGGACAGGCTTATATTAGTGAAGACCAACGGCGAGAGCGCTGGCAGGAAAAGTTTGAGCAGTATGAGAAAAAAATCCGTACTGCTGTGGAAAGTACGGCAGGAGAAATCCTGGTGTATGACCAAGAGCCCATTTTAGCCGCTTTTCATGCCATCAGTGCAGGAGCAACGGAAGATGCAGAAAATCTTTGGAGCGGGGAAGACTTGCCTTATTTGCAATCTGTACCAAGCCCTATGGATACCACCAGTACAGAATATGTGTATACCGTTTCTCTCACAGAAGAAGAAACGGCAGCTTTGCTGCAGCAAGCAGATCCGGAGCTGATTTTAGCGGAAGGGAGTCTGATCGATCAGATGCAGGTGCTTTCCCGCAGCGATGCAGGCTATATCGAACAAATGCAAATTGGAAACCGCACATATACTGGCGCTCAAGTGCGTACGGCATTGGGGCTGCGCAGCGCAGATTTTACTGTGGAAGAAAAAGATGGTGTTTTTATTTTTACCACCTATGGTTATGGCCATGGCGGCGGTATGAGCCAGTATGGCGCCAATGCGCTGGCATTAGATGGCATGACGTATCAAGACATTTTGGCCTATTATTATACGGATATACAGTTTGCTCAGATAAAATAAAATCCAGAGTATCTTTGTATAATCTTCACCTCCTTTGACCATACTACGGGCGGAGGTGTTGAAAGGTGAGTCAATTTAAAGGCAGTCAGTGGGCGGCCATCGGCATCAGCTTTGCCTTAGTGGCCGCGGTGGGGGCAGGGGTGGCCTCTTTGGGAGAAAGGGAAATACCTGAAACGGCCCAAACGCCGGAGCCGGTAGAAGAAGTTTCTCCTGTGGATGTAAACCAAAATGCTCCGGCCAAACAGGAAGAGGAATCAGATTTAGATCATCAGGATCAAACAACGGCTTCCTCGGCAGAAGAAACAGCCCAGGTACCAGCAGAGGAAACAGCCCAGGCTCCAGCTGAAACTTCACAAACGGCCCAAGCAGAAACTTCGGGGATGACAGAAGAGGCGCTAACCTTTATTTGGCCGATGGAAGGGGAAATTGGGCTGGACTATGCAGAAACAGCCACGGTGTATGATCCAACGTTGGAGCAATACCGCACCAATGATACGGTAGCTATTTTAGCACAAGAAGGAACGCCAGTAACTGCGGCAGCTGATGGTGTGGTCCAATCGGTTACCACGGATGAAGAAAAGGGCAAAACAGTAGTGATCGCTCACCCAGAAGGATGGGTCACTACATACAGCCAGTTGGCGGAAGCCGTGGCTGTATCAGAAGGTGACCATGTCGTTCAGGGACAAGAGATTGGCCAAGTGGGTGCGCCGACAAAATATGGCGTAGCCTTAGGTAGTCATTTAGATTTTCAAATTGCCCAAGGTGACCGGGCTATGGACCCCAAGCGGGTGATCGGCTAACGATGCATCCCATAAAAAAACGGAAACATCCAAAAGAAGATGCTTCCGTTTTTTTGGCGGAAAAATCATGAAACCTGAGATTTTTTATGGCAAAAAGCGAGTTTATGATTTTTGCCGGACAGTATTTAGTGCTTTTTTCGTATGGAATAGCCAAATTTTCCTAATTTTTCACCAATGGCATAATATTCTCCATGGGAATAGCAAATGGGGATGGTATCATTAAAATGGAACTTGCCATTTTCATCCAGATAATCGCTGGTGACATCTACAGCCACCACTTTTGCCAAAAACATATGATGGCTGCCCAAAGGAAGGATGTCCATCACTTGACATTCAATATTGACCGGACTTTCTGCCAAAATGGGAGCGCGCACTTTAGTGGCTTTTTGTGCTGTTAGGGCGCAGGCTTCAAATTTATCTATATCCCGGCCACTTTTTACACCGCAGAAATCACAAGCTTTTACCAAGTCTTTTGTAGTGAGATTGATGACAAATTCCCGGTTGTTTTTCAGCATTTCATAGGAATAGCGCTCGGGACGGACAGAAATATACGTCATGGCGGGGTCGGAATTAATGGTACCCGTCCAGGCCACTGTGATGATGTTCTTTTCTCCATCTATGTCACCCACCGTTACCATAGCTGCCGGCACGGGATAGAGGACGGTGCCTGGTTTCCAAATTTCTTTTTGCATAAAGCTCCCTCCTTTGAATGGTCATTTTATGGCTCTATTATAGCACAGCTTTCTGAGCTTGAAAAGCAGACCGTTTTCCGGTATGATAAAAAGAGAAACAAAAAAAGGAGTGGCGGCATGATACCGGAAGGATTCCAAAGAAAAATGAAAGCCTTGCTGGCAGAAGAGGGGGAAGCGTTTTTGGCCTCCCATCAGGAATTGCCCTGCTGTGGACTGCGTGTCAATACGGAAAAAATTGATCCACAGGCTTTGGCGGCGGAGCTGCCCTTTGCATTAACGCCGGTGCCGTGGTGTTCGGAAGGATTTGCTTTTGCACCGGAGCAACGACCGGGCAAGCATCCCTGTTTTTATGCCGGGCTTTATTATTTGCAAGAGCCCAGCGCAATGGCGCCGGTAGCCCTATTGCCGATCCGTCCGGAAGACAGGGTGCTGGATCTTTGTGCTGCACCTGGTGGAAAGACTACGTTTTTAGCGGCGAAATTGCAGGGCAAGGGATTTCTCCTTTCTAACGACATTAGCCCCTCCCGGGCAAAGGCAGTGGTGAAAAATGTGGAGCGGATGGGCTTTACCAATACCATTGTTACCTCAGAAGAACCGGCCAAGCTGCGGCAAAAGCTAGGGGCTTACTTTGATAAGATTCTGCTGGATGCGCCCTGCAGCGGAGAGGGAATGTTTCGCCGGGATCCAGATGCCGCGAAAGCTTGGACGAAGGAACGGATAGAAACCTGCCTTCGGACCCAGGAGACGCTGCTGGAAGAGGCAGATGGGTTATTAAAGCAGGGAGGACTGCTTTTATATTCCACCTGCACTTTTTCTCCGGAGGAAAATGAAGGGCAGATTGCTGCTTTTTTGCGCCGTCATCCAGAATATCGGCTATTGCCTATACAGGCAGAGGGCATTTCTCCGGGCCGGCCGGATTGGGTGAAAGACGGAGGAGAAGAGTTATCTTTATGCGGACGCATTTGGCCGCATCGAGCGCCAGGCGAAGGTCACTTTTTGGCATTATTAGAAAAAACAGGGCCGGCCGCTGATTGCACGGCGAAACCGTTTCAGCCGAAACTCCCAAAGGCATTGGCTGCATATCGGGATTTTGAACAGGAAACATTGACTACGGTGCGGGATGGCCTTTTTTATGAAATTGATGGGGCGTTATACTGTCTGCCGTTATTGGCACCAGATTTATCCGGCATCCGAGTGCTGCGCAGCGGTCTTTTGCTGGGAGAGGACAAACGAGGACGGTTTATCCCTAGCCAAGCATTGGCGCTGGCTTTAGGTTTAAAAGAAGCCAGGTGTTATGCAGATTTTTTGGCGGAGGATGAGCGGGCCATTCGATATTTGAAAGGGGAAACCGTATCTTGGGATGGACCAACGGGCTATTGCCTGGTGGGATGGCATGGGTTCCCTCTTGGGTGGGCTAAAAGCCAAAATGGCCGGCTGAAAAATCAATATGCCAGAGGATGGCGCATGGAATAAGAAATAGGGACATAGAAAAGAGGAAGCCATGGCTTTTTTACCTGTAACAAAACAAGAAATCAAAGACCGGGGTTGGGAAGTGCCGGACTTTGTATATGTTTGCGGCGATGCCTATGTGGATCATCCCTCCTTTGGGGCGGCCATCATCAGCCGGGTGCTGGAAAGTGCCGGATTTCGGGTGGCCATACTCTGCCAGCCCGATTGGCACAGCTTAAAGGATATTGAGCGCTTTGGACGGCCCAGACTGGCATTTCTGGTTTCCAGCGGCAACATCGATTCGATGGTCAATCATTATACTGTGGCTAAACGCCGCCGCAGTGAGGATGTATACTCTCCGGGAGGAAAGGCGGGCCTACGGCCGGATCGGGCCGTGATTGTCTATTGTAATTTGATTCGCCGGGCTTTTGGCCATGTACCCATTGTACTAGGTGGGATTGAGGCCAGTTTGCGGCGGCTATCTCATTATGATTATTGGGATAACAAAGTCCGCCGCAGTATTTTGCTGGACAGTGCTGCGGATCTACTGATCTATGGCATGGGTGAGCATCAGATTGTGGAAATGGCAGAGGCTTTAGACAGTGGGCTGCCTGTGGAAGAGATAACTTTTTTACGGGGAACGGTGTATAAGACAAAACAAAAGGAACGGGCCTATGGGGCGCTGGAATTACCTCCGTTTGCAGAAACGAAAACAAATAAAAAAGCATATGCCAAAAGCTTTTTGATGCAGTATGAAAATACAGACGCCATCGCTGCCCAGCCTTTGATTGAAGCGTATGAAGATGGTTATGTAGTACAAAATCCTCCGGCAATGCCATTAAGTACGGAAGAACTAGACCGAGTGTATGCCCTGCCTTATGAAAGAACATATCATCCCATGTATGAAAAGGATGGTGGTATTCCTGCCATCCGCGAGGTGAAATTTAGTTTAGCCAGCAATCGGGGCTGCTTTGGGGGATGCAATTTCTGCGCGCTCACGTTTCATCAGGGCCGGGTGATCTCCGCCCGCAGCCATGAATCATTGGTGGCAGAGGCGAAAAAAATGACACAAGACCCGGAATTTAAAGGGTATATTCACGATGTGGGCGGACCTACGGCGAACTTTCGCATCCCCGCCTGTAAAAAACAAAAGAAATTTGGCGCCTGTAAAGACCGGCAGTGTCTTTTTCCCAAGCCTTGTCCCAATTTGCAGGTGGATCACCGGGATTATGTGGCACTGCTGAGGAAGCTTCGGGCCATTGAAAAGGTGAAGAAGGTATTTATCCGCTCTGGGATTCGATATGACTATCTTATCTATGACTCAGACGAGACCTTTTTTCATGAATTATGTCAATATCACATCAGTGGCCAGCTAAAAGTGGCTCCGGAGCATGTGGTGCCCCGGGTATTGCAGAAAATGGGAAAACCAGGCCGGGATGTTTATGACCGGTTTGTGCACCGGTATGAACAGATCAATCGAAATCTAGGGATGAAACAGTATCTTGTGCCATATTTGATGAGCAGCCATCCGGGAAGCGACTTAGCGGCGGCAGTGGAATTGGCGGAATATCTGCGGGATACGGGCCATCGGCCAGAGCAGGTGCAGGATTTTTATCCTACGCCAGGCACCCTTTCTACGGCAATGTATTATTTGGAGTTTGACCCGCGGACGGGAGAGAAGGTGTATGTGCCGAAAAATCCCCATGAAAAAGCAATGCAGCGGGCGTTAATGCAGTATACCCTGCCGCGAAATTATGATTTGGTGAAAGAAGCGCTGCTGCGGGCTCATCGGCCGGATCTGATTGGATATGGGCGGCACTGTCTGATCCCGCCACGGCCAAAGCAAGAGCTCCCAACTAAAACCCAGGCAGGAAAGAGCAGAGGCAAACCTAGCAATCAACCATCACCAACAAAGAAAAAGACCATCCGCCAGGTTCATCAAAAGCATAAACCGCATTGACAAAGGCGGCAGACCATGGTGTAATAGAAAATGGAAACCGGTAACGCCGCTTTTGCGGCGGTGCAACTGACAAAGGATAGGTGGAGAAAATGAAGCAAATCACATATGTGGGCACCAGAGATAAATCCATCCGCGCTACGGCTTCTCAGGCCATCTTGCAGGGCATCTGCCCTGATGGCGGTCTGTTTTTGCCGGAGGAGATGCCAAAGATGGAAAAAAGCCTTTCGGAGCTTTCGGCTTTAAATTACCGAGAGCTGGCATACGAAGTGCTGCGGCTTTTTTTAACAGATTTTACAGAGGAAGAATTGAAAGCTTGTATTGACGGCGCCTATGATGAAAAGTTTGATACTCCGGAGATTGCGCCGGTGGTACATCAGGCAGACGTTTCTATTTTGGAATTATTCCATGGCAAAACCATTGCGTTTAAGGATATGGCCCTTTCTATTTTGCCATATCTGATGAAAACAGCTGCAAAGAAAAACGGCCTGGAAAAGGAGATTGTAATTCTTACCGCCACATCCGGCGATACGGGTAAAGCAGCACTGGAAGGCTTTGCCGGTGTGCCGGGGGTAAAGATCATCGTCTTTTTTCCAGAAGACGGCGTTAGCCCCGTGCAAAAACTTCAGATGGTGACCCAGGAAGGGGAGAATACCTGCGTAGTTGGCATCAAGGGCAATTTTGACGATGCGCAGACGGCGGTGAAGACGCTTTTCACCGATCAGGCGCTGCAAAAAGAACTGGATGAGCGGGGCTATGTTTTTTCTTCCGCAAACTCTATTAATATTGGCCGTTTAGTACCACAGGTGGTCTATTACTACTGGGGGTATTTACGGATGGCAGCCCAAGGCACCATTTCTTTGGGAGACGAACTTGTGGTGACAGTGCCTACGGGGAATTTTGGTAATATTTTGGCAGGCTATTTTGCAAAACAGATGGGCTTGCCGGTGAAATTGTTTATCTGTGCATCCAATGAAAATAAGGTGCTGTACGATTTCTTTACCACGGGCGCATATGATAAGAATCGGCCTTTTATCGTTACCAGTTCTCCCTCTATGGATATTCTTATCTCCAGCAATTTGGAACGGCTGCTTTGTCTGCTGGTAGGCCAAGAGGAATGTAAAAAGAAAATGGAAGATCTGAAACATGGCGGCCGCTATGAAATGACAAAACTGCCAAAGGATATGGTGGGGCAATGGGCAACAGAAGAGGAGACGGCTCGGGCCATCAAAGAGATGTTTGCAAAAACAGGCTATATCTTAGACCCTCATACAGCAGTGGCGTATGCTTCTTATGAAAAATATAAAGCAGAGACGCATGATAAAACGCCGGCTCTCATTGTTTCTACGGCCAGCCCGTATAAATTTACAAAAGATGTGATGAAAGCCATTGATGAGTCTTATGGGGATGCAGAGTTCTTTCCGTTGATGGAAGAGATGGAGAAAAAAAGCGGCGTGCCAATCCCATCGCCGATTCGCGGTATTGAAAACCGCCCCATTCGCCATCAAACCGTCATTGAAAAAGACGCTATTAAAACATTTGTCAAAGACTATCTTTGCCGCTGATTTTATAAAGGAGAATACATATGGACCTTCAGCAGTTAACCATCAATACCATTAAATTTTTGAGTGCCGATGCCATTGAAAAAGCAAAAAGTGGCCATCCTGGACTGCCCTTTGGCGCTGCACCCATGGCATACACGTTGTGGGCCAATCATTTAGCCATTACCGCTAAACATCCGAAATGGCCCAATCGGGATCGGTTTGTGCTTTCTGCCGGGCATGGTTCTTCCATGCTTTATGCTTTGCTGCATTTATTTGGATATGATCTTTCTATTGAAGATCTCAAAGCGTTTCGGCAGCTGGACTCTAAAACACCGGGCCACCCGGAATATGGTATTGTGCCCGGGGTAGAAACGACCACAGGGCCTTTGGGCCAGGGCATTGCCAACGCAGTGGGGTTTGCTTTGGCAGAAAACCACTTGGCGGCCATATTTAACCGGGAGGGATTCCCCATATATGACCATTATACGTATGTGCTTTGCGGCGATGGCTGTCTGATGGAAGGCGTTTCTTCTGAAGCGGCTTCTTTGGCAGGCACGATGGGGCTAGGTAAGCTGATCGTGTTATATGATTCCAACAATATCTCCATTGAGGGGGATACGGAAACTGCCTTTGGAGAAAATGTACGTATGCGGTTTGACGCTTATGGCTGGCAGACGCTGCTGGTGGAAGACGGACGCGATGTGGCAGCCATTGATGCGGCAATTACGGCGGCCAAGGCGGATCTAAACCGTCCTACCCTCATTGAAATTAAAACGAAAATTGGTGCTGGTGCGCCCACCAAAGAAGGCAAAGCCTCTGCCCATGGAGAACCTTTGGGAGCAGAAGAATTGGCCGGGGCAAAAAAAGCAGCCGGATGGACGTATGAAGAAAGTTTTTATGTGCCGCAGGAAGTGCGGGACTTTTTGGCCGGGATTTTGGAAGAAAAAGAGAAAACAGAACAGGCCTGGGAAGCAATGTTCGCCCAATATCGCCAGGCGTATCCGGAATTGGCGAAACAATGGGATAGCTATCATAGCGATGAGTTGCCGGTAGATTTGCTGAATAACGAAGATTTTTGGCATGTGGAAGGCAAACTGGCTACGCGGTCTTCCTCTGAAAAGGTATTGCAGATGCTCTCTCCCTTGGTGCCAAATTTAATGGGCGGTTCTGCTGATTTAGGGCCTTCAAATAAATCTGTTATGAAAGACCGGGCGTATTATTCTTCGAAAACGCCGGAAGGTTCAAATGTGCATTTTGGCGTAAGGGAATTTGCCATGACGGCCATTGCCAGTGGGTTAGCACTTCATGGCGGGCTGCGGCCATATATCGCTGGATTTTTCGTATTTAGTGATTATATGAAAGCAGGTCTTCGGATGCAGGCAATCATGGAAGCTCCTGTGATCAGTATCCTTACCCACGATTCCATTGGGGTAGGAGAAGACGGGCCGACCCATCAGCCGGTGGAACATTTGGCAGCCCTGCGCAGCATGCCTGGTTATACGGTAATCCGGCCTTGCGATGGCCATGAAACGGCAGCTGCTTGGTATTTGGCCTTGACCCGGAAGGGGCCAACGGCGTTGGTGCTTTCCCGCCAGAATTTGGAAACGTTGCCTACCACCGGTAAAGGCGCTTTAAAGGGCGGTTATATTGTCAAAGATACAGACGGAAAACCAGATGTGATTCTGATTGCCACAGGGTCGGAAGTACAGCTGGCAATGGCAGGCAGCGATTTGTTGGCGGAGCAGGGCATCAAGGCCAGAGTGGTTTCTATGCCTAGTATGGAAGTGTTTGAAGAACAGGATGCAGTCTATCGTTTATCGGTTCTGCCAGACGATGTGCGGGCCAGAGTGGCTGTGGAAGCAGCTTCCTCCTTTGGCTGGCACAAATATGTGGGACTAGATGGAGCTGTGTTGTCGATGGATCAGTTTGGCGCCTCGGCACCAGCAGACCAACTGATGAAAAAATTCGGTTTTACAGCCCAGGCGGTGGCAGAGAAAGCCCTTTCTGTATTGCATCGTTAAGAGTTGCGGCTTCGGCGTCCCTTTGGGGGCGTCCGGGGCCTTTTTCTATTTTTATGTGAATGAAATCTCACAAAAAGTCATATTGTGTCTTTATTCACAAACTTTTTCCATAAAGGAGGAAAGGATATGCGCATGTTTTTTGCGGTTACCTTGGAAGAAGGGATAAAAACTGCCCTTTTGGCTGGGCAGGAAGCCTTGGATTCCTGGTGTGACCGGGCCAAATTTACTGAAAAAAATAACCTTCATTTGACAATAAAATTCATTGGTGAAGTTGCACAAAGAGACATTCCTTCTTTAGAAGAAGCAGCCATGGCTGCCGCCATTCGGACGCGGCCATTTCCTTTGACTTTACAGGAAGTGGGTGCATTTTTCCGAGGACGCGAGGCAGTGCTTTGGGCTGGCGTGGCGAAAGAACCGGGTTTGATGGCTTTATACCGTCATTTGCAGTTTGCACTGGAGCAGCAAGGCTTTCCCAAAGACAGAGCCAAATACACGCCTCATATCACCTTAGCCCGGCAGGCTCGGCTGAAAGTGGGCATAGAGACGGTGAAAAAAGAGGTATCTCTGGCACAGGAACCCATGATGGTGCGAGCACTGACATTGATGGAGAGCCGGCGGGAAGGAGCTCATCTGATTTACCGGCCGGTTTTTGTGCAACCCTTACAAGAAAAAACCACAAAAAAATGAAACTGCTTTCTATTTTTCAATCCTGAATGAAATAAAGAAATTTTTTAAATATGGATTTAGAAAAAAATGCTTGATTTTTCGCAGAAAATAAACAGAAAACCAAATACTTTATTTTAGTAAAAATGCTTGACAATTCTATGACGAGTGAGTAACATGAAGAAGTAAGCAAATTATCCAATGATAAAGGAAAGTATTTGCTTTTTGGATGAAATGGTGAAATAAACCGGCGGATGACCTGTCGTGGGAGATAAAGGAGGAAAGAGAATGGATTTTTCGTTGTCGAAAGAACATCAACTGCTGCAGCAAATGCTCCGAAGTTTTGCGGAGACAGAAGTAAAACCCTTGGCCCAAGAAGTGGACGAGGAAGAACGCGTACCCTTTGAAACGGTGGAAAAGATGAAGCGCTACGGCATTTTGGGCATTCCCTTTCCCAAACAGTATGGCGGCCAGGGCGGCGATACTTTGGCCTATATACTGGCCATTGAAGAGCTGAGCAAAGTATGCGCCACCACCAGCGTGATTTTGGCGGCGCACACTTCCCTTTGCTCAAATCCCATTTATGAGTTTGGTACCGAAGAGCAAAAACAGAAATATTTGGTGCCCTTAGCCAAGGGAGAAAAAATTGGTGCGTTTGGGTTAACGGAACCTGGTGCAGGTACCGATGCTGCTGGTCAGCAAACAAAAGCAGTGTTGGAAGGGGATCACTATGTACTGAACGGGTCGAAGATCTTCATTACCAACGCTGGTTTTGCAGATGTTTTTATCATCATTGCCATGACGGATAAATCGAAAGGCACCAGAGGAATTTCTGCATTTATTGTAGAAAAGGATTTCCCCGGCTTTTCTGTGGGTAAGCATGAAAAGAAAATGGGGATCAAAGGGTCTTCCACTTGTGAGCTGATTATGGAAAACTGCATCGTGCCCAAGGAAAACCTGCTGGGACAAGAAGGTAAAGGCTACTCCATTGCCATGAAAACCCTTGATAGCGGCCGTATTGGCATTGCTGCCCAGGCATTGGGTATTGGCGAAGGCGCTTTGCAGGAAACCATTGGCTATGTGCGGGAGAGAAAGCAGTTTAACCGCCGCATTTCTCAGTTCCAAAATACACAGTTTGAATTAGCCAGCATGAAAGCTGACTTGGACGCTGCCCAGTTATTAGTTTATCGGGCTGCATGGGCCAAAGATAACGGTCAGCCCTATGGTCATTTGGCCGCAATAGCTAAGCTTTTTGCTGCGGATACAGCCAGCGATGTGACCAGACGCTGCCTGCAGCTGTACGGCGGTTATGGCTATACCCGGGATTACCCCATTGAGCGGATGATGCGGGACGCCAAGATCACCGAAATTTACGAAGGCACTTCAGAAGTGCAGAAAATGGTGATTGCATCCCATCTGAAAGTGAAATAAAACAGGGAAGGAGCCGAATAGAGTATGAAGATCGTAGTATGCATCAAGCAAGTGCCTGATACCACGGAAGTAAAACTGGACCCCGTTACCAATACCTTGATCCGGGACGGCGTACCTAGCATCATTAACCCAGATGATAAAGCGGGCATTGAAACGGCCCTGCAACTGAAAGAAACATTAAACGATGGTTCCACAGTGACAGTGGTTTCGATGGGACCATTTCAGGCGGATGTTGCCCTGCGGGAGGCATTGGCTATGGGAGCCGATGAGGCATATCTCATTAGCGATCGGGCCTTTGGCGGTTCCGACACGCTGGCCACTTCTACCATCATTGCCGCTGGGCTGAAAAAGATTGGCTTTGACCTGGTGATCACCGGACGGCAGGCCATTGATGGGGATACGGCCCAGGTGGGGCCTCAGATTGCAGAGCATTTGGGTATTCCCCAGGTAAGTTATGCAGAAGAAGTGCACATTGAAGCAGATGGCACGGTGGTAGTAAAACGGCAGTTTGAAGACCGGTATCATATTTTGGAAATGAAAACCCCTTGCTTGATTACGGCACTGTCCGAATTGGCAAAGCCACGTTACATGTCTGTGGCAGGCTGTTTTGACGCGTACCGGGAAAAAGAAGTCAAGATGCTGACCTATGAAGACCTGAAAGATTTGCTGGATCCTTCTCAGATCGGGCTAAAAGGTTCTCCCACCAATGTGTATAAATCCTTTACCAAACAGGCAAAAGGCGCTGGCACCATTTATAAGGATCTATCCACAGATGATGCAGTGGCAGCCATTCTGGCCAAACTGGATGAGCGGCACTTTATTTAATCAGAAAGGGGGAGAGCACGCATGAGTAAAGATGTATTTGTAGTAATGGAGCAGCGGGACGGAGAGATCCAGAAAGTGGGGATCGAGCTGTTGGGTCAGGCGTCCAAACTGGCGCAGGATCTGGGAGAAAAAGTTGTTGCTGTATTATTTGGATACCAGATCAAGGCACAGGCACAAAAATGCATTGCCTATGGGGCCGATAAGGTGCTGGTGGTGGATGATAAGGAATTAGAAGAATACCTCACAGAGCCGTATGCTTTGGCTTTGACCCAGATTATCCGGGAAGAAGAACCGGAGATTGTGCTTTATGGCGCCAGCTCCATTGGGCGGGATTTAGCGCCCCGGGTATCGGCACGGATTCGTACGGGTCTGACGGCAGACTGCACTGGTTTGGCCATTGACCCAGAAACGAAATTATTGCAAATGACACGTCCTGCTTTTGGCGGCAATATTATGGCAACGATCCTTTGTAAAAATCATCGTCCTCAGATGGCAACCGTACGCCCTGGCGTGATGAAGGCTTTGGAAAAGGATGAAAGCCGCACTGGCGAGATTGTGGAAAAGACCATTGATTTTTCTCAGGATACCCATGGCGTTAAGATTCGTAAAGTGGCCAAAGAAGAAAAGAAAACGGTGGATATCACGGAAGCCAAAGTGCTGGTATCCGGCGGACGTGGCATTGGCAGCGCTGCCTTTTTCCAAGAGCTGGGCAAACTGGCAGAGGTATTGGGCGGAGAAGTGGCTTCTTCCAGAGCTTGTGTGGATGCAGGCTGGATTGATAAAAGTCGGCAGGTAGGCCAGACGGGAAAAACGGTACGGCCTGATTTATACTTGGCTTGCGGTATTTCTGGCGCCATCCAGCATGTGGCCGGCATGGAAGGGTCTGATTTTATCATTGCCATCAATAAAAACGATACGGCGCCCATTTTTGATGTGGCCGATGTAGGCGTGGTGGGCGATGTGAAAGCCATTGTGCCGAAATTGACAGAAGCCATCAAGAAAGTAAAAGAAGAAAAAGCAGCAAAATAAATTGCGACAGCATAAAGGCCCCATCCCTAGGAGGGTGGGGCTTATTTTTATGGGACGATATGGAAAAGATCTTTTTGGATCCACAGGAGAAACTGTATTTGGTGCAAAAAAGCGTTTTGGGAGAGGTAAATATGCTTTTTTGTTGGCTTTTTCTAGTAAATGATTGCTTTGACCCGGGAGACTATTGTATAATAAAACCATAGTAAAATGCGGCTCTTTGCCTATTTAGCGGCAGAAAGCGCAAAGCCAGTCGGATTTCACCAATGACAGGAGGAGGAATGACTTATTCTATCCGACATCGCATCATTTTTGGATCGAAAGTTTCATGTTAGTCAAGACGGTTCGACATTGCGTACAGAAATTTTTTCTGGTGTGACGGCCTATTTTACCATGGTATATTTACTTTTTTTGGTGCCGGTGACCATCATGGGGGCTTTTCCAGAAGCTTTTGACGCTTCGGGTAATCTGATTTCCTCGGCCATGCTCTCTAACGGCGTGACGGCGGGAGATATGCTGGTGGCGCTGACGGTGATGAGCTGTATTGCTGCTGCCATTGGGACAGTGTTATTATCCTGTTATGCCAATTTACCCTTCGCCCAGGGGCCAAGTCTAGCCATCAGTACATTCGTTTCATATACATTGTGTATGCGGATGGGATATACATATAATGAAGCATTGGCAGCGGTATTTTTAAGCGGCATTGTCTTTTTTGTTTTGATTCAATTGGGCATAGAACGAAAGATCCAAGAAGCCATTCCTACGAATATCAAATTTGCCGTGACAGCGGGCATCGGCATTTTTGTGGCGTTTATGGGATTACAGAAAGCCCATATTGTAGAAGCCCATGGAAAAAATCTTGTACAGCTGGTCAGTTTTTCCGGAGGCGGGGAAAATGCCCTCAGTGCGCTGTTATGTATGTTTGGTGTGTTGATTATTGGTATTATGCTGGTAAAACATATTCATGGGGCCATTCTTTGGGGCAAATTGATTTGTATTATCCTAGCAATACCCTTAGGGTTAATGCAGCTGGGAGAACTACATTTTGATTTTCAGGCGCTTAGTGCCGTTAAAGAAGTGATCTATATGGATTTTAACGGCCTCTTTTCTTCATCGGAGGGCGGCATAGTGGTGGGAATCATTTCTGCAGCTACTATCATTTGTACCCTCTGTATTATGGATGTATTTGAGACCATGGGCACAGTTATTGCAACGGATTATATTATCACCGTCAGCAAAGAAGGCAATATCAATGATCGCTTTACCCGCGTGCTGCGAGCGGATGCTGTTAGTACAGCGATCGGAGCGGTTTTAGGTGTGACTAATGTTTCCACCTATATGGAAAGTACTTCGATGGCCTTAGAGGGAGGACGGACAGGGCTTTCTGGTCTGGTGACAGCGGTGCTGTTTTTGCTGACGATTTTAATCAGTCCTTTTGCTTCGGCGATTCCTTCGGCTGCCACGGCCACTACATTGATTATGAGCGGAGTACTGATGGGCAGCGTGATGAAATATATCAATTTTGATGATGTGGATCAAGCTTTGCCTGCGTTTCTAACTATGATTATGATGCCGTTAAGCTATAGTCTTGTGACAGGGATTGCCTTTGGCCTCATTACGCATACGCTGCTGATGATTTTTACTGGGCGCCGCAGATATCTGAAAAAGGGAACTGTGGTATTGGCATTGATCTTTTGTGCACAGTTTTTACTGATGTGAGCTTTAGGCCAGAAAGGCGAAAAGGAAGGGCTTGCAGGAACGTAGGGTAGGCAGTATAATAAATCAAAGACGGTTTTCCTTAAGGAAAACACAGAAACGAAGGAGGTTTCTCAAACATGAAGGGAATTATCACAGTGCTGGGAAAAGACAAGGTGGGCATTATTGCAAAAGTCTGCCTGTTTTTATCTGAAAATGGCATCAATATTTTGGACATTTCCCAGACGATCGTGCAGGGATATTTAAACATGGTGATGATTGTGGATTTGTCGGGCAGCAAGGCTCCCTTTGATGAGATTTATGCGGGCCTAAAGAAGGTAGAAGAAGAGATTGGCGCGCAGATTCTGCTGCAAAGAGAAGATATCTTTGACAGTATGCACCGCATTTAAGGGAAGGAGAGAAAGCATATGATTTCCAGATCGGAGATTTGGGAAACCAATAAAATGATTCAGGAAGAAAACCTGGATGTGCGCACAATCACCATGGGAATTAACCTGATGGACTGTGCAGACAGCGATCTTTCCCGCTTTAATGAAAAGATCTACGAAAAAATTACCACGAAGGCAAAAGACTTGGTGAAGGTTGGGCAGCAGTTAGAAAAAGAATTTGGGATTCCCATTGTGAATAAACGGATTTCTATTACGCCCATTTCCATTGCTGCTGCAGGGACTAAAGCGGATAGTTACGTTTCTATTGCAGAAACATTGGATCGGGCGGCCAAGGAAGTGGGCGTTAACTTTATTGGCGGCTTTTCGGCCTTAGTGCAAAAAGGGGCTACCCCCAGCGACCGGGTGCTCATTAACTCCATTCCCGAGGCATTGGCGCGGACAGAGCTAGTATGTTCTTCGGTAAATATTGGGACCTCCCGCAATGGGCTAAATATGAATGCAGTGGGCCGTATGGGCGAGGTGGTGCTGGAAACAGCGGAAAAAACGGCAGATCGGGGTTCCATCGGCTGTGCAAAATTGGTGATTTTTTGTAATGCTGTGGAGGACAATCCGTTTATGGCCGGCGCTTTTCATGGCGTGGGCGAAAAGGACTGTGTGATTAATGTGGGCGTCAGCGGTCCTGGCGTGGTGAAACGGGCACTGGAAAGCTGCCGTGGTGCAGATTTTGAAACCTTATGCGAAACCATTAAGCGGACGGCCTTTAAGATTACCCGTGTGGGGCAGCTGGTGGCACAGGAAGCCAGCAAACGGCTGGATGTGCCATTTGGCATTATCGATTTATCTTTAGCGCCTACGCCGGCGGTGGGCGATTCCATTGCAGAAATCTTTCAGGAGATGGGGCTGGAACAAGCTGGTGCACCAGGGACAACGGCGGCATTAGCCCTTTTAAATGACAATGTGAAAAAAGGCGGTGTAATGGCCAGCAGCTATGTTGGCGGATTAAGCGGCGCCTTTATTCCCGTCAGCGAGGATAATGGCATGATACAGGCGGCGACCATGGGAGCGTTGACGCTGGAGAAATTAGAGGCTATGACCTGTGTATGCTCTGTGGGATTAGATATGATTGCCATTCCTGGCGATACCCCTGCTTCTACGATTTCCGGCATTATTGCCGATGAGGCAGCCATTGGGATGGTAAACAATAAAACAACGGCAGTACGCCTGGTGCCGGTTATTGGTAAGGGCGTGGGTGAAACCGTAGAATTTGGTGGGCTGCTTGGATATGCACCCATTATGCCCGTGAATACGTTCTCTTGTGCAGATTTTATCCGCCGGGGAGGGCGGGTGCCTGCACCAATCCACAGCTTTAAAAACTAACCAAACGATAAAAAGCCAGATCCGCCTGCCAGAGGTGCAAGATGCTGGCTTTTTATCATACCACAGGGCTTTTTGATGACGAAAATGAAAAAGGAGGATTTTCCATGGGTGTACTGGATCAACTGTCACCAAGAGGGGTTTTTACGGCCTTTGAGGAGATTTCTGCCATTCCCCGGGGCAGCGGCAATGAAAAAAACATTAGCCGTTTTATTGCAGAAACAGGAAAAAACCTAGGTTTGGACGTATATGAAGATAAGGCATATAATGTCATCATTAAAAAGCCAGCTACGCCGGGAAAAGAAGGGCTTGCACCGGTGATTTTGCAGGGCCACATGGATATGGTCTGTGAAAAAGAGCCGGGGAAAGACTTTGATTTTAAAAAAGACCCAATCCAGCTGATTGTGGATGGGGATTATTTGCGGGCAGATGGCACCACGTTAGGCGCAGATGATGGCATTGCTGTGGCGATGATGTTGGCGCTGCTGAAAGAAGGCGGGATTGAACATCCGCCACTGGAGCTGGTGTTTACCGCCGATGAGGAAGCAGGCATGGGCGGGGCAATGGCCCTAAAGACGGCCCATTTGACAGGCCGGCGGCTGATTAACCTGGATAGTGAGGAAGAGGGCCATTTGCTTAGTTGCTGTGCCGGCGGCATGAAAACAGTCACCCGGCTGCCGATTTTATGGCGGGAGGCCCGGCTTGGCTATGTATGGCTTTCTTTTGAAATTGGCGGGTTAATGGGCGGCCATTCGGGCAGTGATATTCATTTGCAGCGGGCCAATGCCCATCAGCTGATGGGGCGGCTATTGACACGGCTTTTGGCAGAAACAGATTTTTGGGTGGCCCAGATCCATGGCGGCAATATGGATAATGCCATCGCCCGTTCTTGCCGTTTGGTGGGCTGTGTGGCATTGGATCAGGCGGAAAAGGCCCAACAGCTTGGCGAAGCATGGCTGGCAGAAATGCGTCAAGAATATGGTCAAACAGAGCCGGATATGACGTTAACCATCCAGGAAACGGTGGAGGGGGAGCAGGTATTCGACCAAGATACGGCAAAAAAAGCAGCGGCGCTATTGCTATTGACGCCATATGGGGTGCAGACGATGAGTCTATCTATGCCTGGGCTTGTGGAAAGCTCTAATAACATTGGGATTATTCGCACAGGTGAAGACGCTTTGGCGGTGACATGTGCGGCTAGAAGCGGTATGGAAAGCCGGAAAAGATTATTATCTGACCGGCTGCGGGCTTTAGCCCATGTGTTAGGGGCTAGTTATAGTGAGCATGGGGATTACCCTGCCTGGGAATTTTCTGCGCAGTCGCCATTACGGCAGACCATGGTGGATTGTTATGAAAAGCTGTTTGGCCAGGCACCCCAGGTGGACGCTATCCATGCGGGGCTGGAATGTGGGCTTTTTGCAAAGAAAATACCGGGGATAGATATGGTGTCCATTGGTCCGGATATGCTGGATGTGCATACCACGAAAGAACGGCTTTCCATTGCTTCGGTAGAGCGGACATGGCGATATTTACTGGAGATCTTAAAGACGCTGGATTAAAAAGAGGTGGGTTATGAAGCTACCCTGGAATAAACATTATTTGACCATCGCATTTCATGTGATTATCACGGTCATTGCCATTGGGGCAGCCATTATCATTATGTATCGCCTGCCCCAGTTTACTGGGGTGATCAGCCGGGCAGGCGGACGGCTGATTTCCTTATTTGGTCCGTTGTGGTTTGCTGTGGTGATTTCTTTTTTACTCAATCCTATGGTGGAGTTTATCCAACGGCATATCCTAAAACGGCAAAAAAAATGGCGGGTGCCGGAGCGGCGGATGCTGGCAACGGCATTAGCTTATGCGGTCTTTTTTGCAGTAGCCAGTTTGTTGGTGACACTGATTATTCGCTCTTTTGGCGCCAGCAATGCAGAGCAGTTGGGCAGCGCCATCAATGAAGTGGTGAATGAACTGGTGAATTTCATCATCAACGCCCAAAACCAGTTAGGAGAGATGGGGATTCTCAGTAATTTGAACGAGCCCATCAATGATGCCATTTTAGCGGTATCGGATTGGCTGAAGGCATCCATTCTTTCTTTAGGTACGGCGCTGGCTTCCGTGGGGAGCATGGCACTGAATCTTGCCTTGGGCTTTATCATTGGATTTTATATGCTGATGGAAAAAGATGCGCTGCTATATCGGATTTGGCAATTGGGCCGGGCTTTTTTACCCCGGCATTTAAACCGACAGACAGAACGGTTTTTTTATGACGTCAGTACAATGTTTAGCCGCTATGTGGTGGGGCAGCTGACCGATGCAGTTATTATGGCCTGCATGATTGTTGTCAGTTTTACAGTGGCAGGGATTCCCTATGCGGTGGTGATTGGCGTTATTACCGGTTTTTCCAACCTTATCCCTTATGTGGGGGCGTTTGTGGCCTATGTATTATCGATTCTGATGGGGCTATTAAGTGGGGAACCCATTAAGGCGTTGTATGCCGCCATTATTGTGCTGGTGATTCAACAGGTGGATAGTATGGTGATTGTACCGAAAGTGGTGGGGCAGAGCGTTAAGCTTCATCCGGCCCTGGTACTGCTGGCGCTTTCGGTTTTCGGCGGGCTGCTGGGACTATTTGGTATGGTCATTGCCGTACCTGTGACGGCACTCATTAAGCTGTATATAGACCGGGCTTATGAAAAGCGGCGCCACCACCATCATAGCCATCCGCCAAAAGAGGAGGAGCCAGTGTGAAAGAGCAATGGGAACGAACGGCCCGACTGATTGGCTGGGATGGCATCGAATGGCTGCGGCAAGCCAAAGTGGCAGTGTTTGGCCTGGGCGGCGTGGGCGGCAGTTGTGCGGAAGCTCTGGCCAGAAGCGGCATCGGCGAATTATGGATTGTAGATCGAGATGTGGTTTCACCATCCAATTTAAACCGCCAGATCATTGCCACGACAGATACGGTGGGGCGGAAGAAAACCGAAGTGATGGCCGAGCGTTTACGGGCAGTGGCGCCGGAATGTCATGTAAAGACATTTGATTTGTTTTTCTTGCCACCAGAGGACCCGGTGCTGACGGCAGCGCTGGACTATGTGGTGGATGCTGTGGACACGGTGACAGCCAAGCTGTTTTTAGCAGAGGAATGTCAGCGATTGGGTCTGCCGTTGATCTCTTCTATGGGAACAGGCAACCGCATGGACCCATCCCAATTACAAGTGACGGATCTCTTTTTGACGAAAGGGTGCCCGTTGGCGAAAGTGATGCGGCGGGAGTGTAAAAAACGAGGAATTCACCACTTGCCAGTGGTATTTTCTACGGAAGCACCCATACCCAATGCCTTTGTGCCAGAACAGGAGGGTCATTCGCCGGGCAGTTCTCCCTTTGTGCCAGCGGCAGCAGGACTATTGTTGGCTTCAGCAGTGGTGAAGAACTTATTGGAGGTGAAAAACCATGGCAGAAAAAGGAATTGTAATGGAACGAAAGGATAACCTGGCCGTCATTAAACTCAAACGCCAGGAGGCCTGTGCCAAATGCCGGGCCTGCGTGGCGGGAATGTCGGAGCAGGAGATGATTATGGAAGCGGAAAACGCATGTAACGCCCAAGTGGGTGATTGGGTAGAGCTAGAATTGGTGGGCAACAGTTTTTTGGAAGCAGTGCTGATTATGTATGGGATACCCTGTGTCTGCTTTTTTGTGGGTCTATTAGGGGGGTATTTTTGGCTGATGCCCATGTTCTTTTCCGATATCAATCCAGATCTGCCCAGTTTTTTACTGGGGCTGGTATTAATGGTGGCGGCATATGGTATTATTCGTACCCAGGAACATCGGTTTGAAAATAAGCGGTTTCGCCCGATTGCTGCCCGGCTGACAACGCCGGATCCGGAAGAATAAAAAGTGTGGTCCCAGACCGTTCAGACGGCTAGGACCACACTTTTTTTATTCCATAGGGCGCAATAACAACAGTTTTTCACCAGGATACAGCTCTTCTCCTGCAGATAAATCGTTTACCGATAAAATTTGTTCCGGCGTAGTAAGATAGGTGCGGGCGATCTGCCACAAAGTATCGCCTGGCTGCACCACATAAATCACCAAAGATGGCGGCGGAGACAGGGGTTCTCCGGTTTCCTCTATGTTTTCTACCATAGAAAAAGAAATGGAGCGGCGCACATCCACCTCCAGCACTAAATGAATCACTGCTTCCAGTTCACGTCCATTGAGCAGCTGGACTTGAGCCCATTGAGAAAGCAAATGGCCTTGTGCACTGTCGGAAGGAAGGGTTCCGGTCAAGGAAATGGTTTCGGTAAAAGGGGCTGTGCCCTCCCATAAAGCCAAGGGTGTATGATCATCTTGGGCGATATAAAGCAGGGAAAGAGAAACGGCGCCTTCGGCCTGCACGCTATCTTGGGCACAGGTCAGCTGGTCTAAAAAGCCTTGGGTAAATACACAGGCTGTTTGCAGCATAGCAGGGTCTGTTTCTTCGAGGGAAAAACGCACGGAAAAGGAAGTATGAAGGACGGTGCTGCCTACGGGTTCCCATTCTTGGCGCAGCGTTGTGGTAAGATGAAGCGGTGTTTTTGTAGAGAAAGCGTCAGCCACATAAGGGACTTCCTGGGGTTGGGCGGCGCTGGCCAGCACCAAAATCCCTGCAGAAAAAGCCACATTGCCCGCAGTTTCTTCTTTTGTTTGTGCTGCTGCTTTTACCTCTTCCAACAACAAATACAAAGAGGGAGTCATGGTATCCTGGGCCCCTTCTATTTCTAAGACACCATGGAAGGGCAGGGTCAGGTCTTTGGTGTGCAGCAGAGGTTCTTCTTCCGCCAGCGTGTATAGCAGCGTGATATGTAATTCTCCTGTTACTTCCACGCCGCCATCAATGGCTTTGAAATCTCCTGGTACGGGGATGGCAGAGGCGACTAAGATCTGTGCTAAAGGAGCGTCTGTTTCCAAAGAAAAGGTATCTTGTAGGGCCAGGCGGTCTTTTTTCCAGGGCGTTTGCTGATTACGGCTGAAAAAACCGCGCTCTAGCTCCAGCCCCTCACCACTGGCACTGGTAAGCCATTCTTCTTGGAGGGGAGCGAAAACCTGGGCTGTGATGCGCAGGACGGCTTTACAGGAGATTTTGCGGTCATTGATGAGGCGGTATTCCAAATGAGAAAGCTCCGGCAGCAGTACCACGTCCGATTGACGGGTGACTTCTTCCATGCGAAGTACATCGGAAAAGGGCATTTCCTCTTCGATGGCAGTAATAGATGGTTCACCATGGGCCAGATACAGGATATTGAGTTTTACAACGCCCTGAAAGGAGATGCGTCCATCGGCGGTTTTTTCTTCTTCTAACACAGGCAGGGCGCTGATATGAAGCAGCTGCTGCACATCCGGCTGCACATCTGGCACAATGAGATCCTGTTCGACTAAAATCTGCGTAGAGGCATTGCCTATAGGTGCATACCAGGGTTCAGAGCTGTGAGATAGGGATAGGGACATAAAAATCCTCCTTTTTGATTGCGGCATGGATTGCAGGTGAATCTGCACCGGACGGGCAGGCCCGGTTCTTGAAATCAATATATGCGGCACTTTTGGAGAACAGTCCATTAATTTTGGGCAAAAAAGAAGCCGCCCAAGGGCGGCATGAAAAATCATAGATCGCGTTCTTTTTTTAAAGCGTCTCGTTTAGGGTCATAAAGGCAGTTAGGGCCGCGTTCTACAGCAATTAAACCAGTGCGGCAATATTCTAAAATACCATAAGGAGCCACAAACTTAATAAAAGCATCGATTTTTGAGCTTTCCCCCGTTACTTCAATACAAACGGAACCAGGGGACATATCCACAACTTTGGAGCGGAACACATTGGCTGCATCCAAAACGGTGCGCAGGTTATCGCCGGAGGCGCTGATCTTGACAATCAAAAGTTCCCGCAGGATGGTATTTTCCGGGTGCATCAGCTCCACTTTTTTTACATCATAAAGCTTGGCAATTTGTTTTAACAGCTGGTCTTTTTTACGATGATCGCCAGTGGCGGTGATGGTGATACGGGCGACCTCGGGGTCATTGGTCCTGCCAGAGGTGAAGGTATCGATATTAAAATTGCGCTGGCTAAACAAAGAGGAAATTCGTGTCAAAACACCGGATTGATTGGTGACGATGATGGAAACAGCAAATTGATTTTCATGAAACAGCATGGCTTTGAGCCTCCTTTCTTATTTTAGGATAATGTCTTCCACAGAGCCGCCAGGAGGCACCATAGGATACACATTTTCTTCCGGCGGAATCAGACAGTCAATGACGGTAGGGCCGGGAAGGGCAAAGGCTTGATCTAAGGCCTGCTGCAATTCTGAAACGGTTTTGGCACGATATCCCCGGGCGCCAAAGGCCTCCGCCAGTTTAACGAAGTCAGTTTTGCGCTGCAGCAAAGAGGCCATATACCGATGATCGAAGAAGAGCCCCTGCCATTGATGGATCATCCCCAAAGTGCCATTGCGGAGGATGACCACAGTCAATGGGATCTGCTGCGTCACAGCGGTGGCCAGTTCGTTGAGGTTCATTCCAAAGCTGCCATCGCCTGTAAAAAGGACGGACCGACATCCAGTGGCCATGGAGGCACCAATGGCGGCACCCATACCATAGCCCATGGTGCCAAGACCGCCGCTGGTGAGATGGGTGCGGGGGGCAGAGAAAGGATAGTATTGGGCAACCCACATTTGATGCTGGCCGACATCGGTGGCGATGCGGGTGCCATCCGGCGCCTTATGGGCTACGGCTTCAATGATTTGCCAAGGCTGCAAATATCCTTCCACCGGTTCTGGGCGATGGAACGCGCCTTTTTCTGCCTCTATGGCTTCATGCCAGGCAGGCAGGTGCTTGGAAGGCAAATGGAGACAAAGATACTCTAACGATTGACGCAAGTTTCCGGCGATGGGCAGGGTGGCGTCAATGTTTTTACCTTGTTCGGCGGGATCAATATCTAAATGAATGATCTTGGCATTTTTGGCGAATTTCGCTGTATTGCCGGTGGCACGGTCGGAAAACCGTACCCCACAGGCGATCACTAGATCTGCCAGGGCAAAAGCTTTTGTGGCGGCATAGCGGCCATGCATACCATTCATACCCAAATGACGTGGATTTTTCGTATCCATTGCCGTTAAGCCCATCATGGAAAAAGCCGCATAGGCATCTGCTTTTTCTGCTAAGGCCACCAGGGCATCGGCGCAGTTGCCATTGATGACGCCGCCGCCGGCATAGATCAACGGCCGCTGGCTTTGGCGGATCATTTCCAAGGCTTGATCCAACAAGGCCGGGTCAGGAACGGCATCAGGTGTTTTTTTCACTGCAGGCTGAGGAATGAAGTCTGTTTCTGCCAGCTGAATATTTTTGGGAATATCTACCAACACGGGGCCAGGCCGACCGGAAGAGGCTACGCGAAATGCTTCCCGCATTGTATCAGCCAAGTCTTCGATATGTTTGACCAAAAAGCCATGTTTGGTTACAGGGATGGATAGGCCAATGGTATCTACTTCTTGAAAAGAATCGGTGCCCAGCATATCAAAGGGGACATTTCCGGTGATGGCCACCACAGGGATAGAGTCAGCATTGGCAGTGGCCAGGCCCGTGATAAGATTGGTGGCGCCGGGGCCGGAGGTGGCAATGCAGACGCCTACCCGGCCGCTGGCCCGAGCGTAGCCGTCAGCGGCATGGCTGGCCCCTTGTTCATGGGCGGTAAGCACATGATGGATGCGGTCGCGGTATTGATATAATGCATCGTAAATATGAAGTACTTGGCCGCCAGGATAACCGAAAACAGTGGTAACCCCTTGTTCCAGCAGTGTTTCGATGATGATTTGACAACCGGTCAATTTCATAAAATCCCTCCTAATGGATGATAGGCGCAGAAAAAGGAAAAGGCTGTACGGTTTGCCGCCGTACAGCCTGATGGAATACTTTGTTTAAAAGCCTTGCCTGCCGCTGGACACAAACCTCTTTTTTTCATCACAAAAATCCTCATCGCTGCCGATGAGGCCCATAATCATGATGAAGTTTGCAGACATAAGATCAGACATGGCCGTTTCTCCTTTTTGCTAATGCAGTGCGCATTTTTTTAGAATCAAAAAAAACCAACAAATATTGTATTGTCTTTTTTCTTAGGATACACCTGTCGGACGGGCTTTGTCAATAGTCCAAAGGGAAAAAGGGTGTTGGAACAAGAAAAAACAGCTGTTGTTCAAAAAACTGTCACATGCTTTTGGTAAACTATTTTTTATAGAAAAAGTCGAAAGGGGAAGAGGCTATGGCAAAACTATTGATTGCAGATGATGAAGAAAATATCCGGCAGATTCTTTGCAAATATGGCCGGTTTGAGGGATATGAAGTATTTGAAGCCAGAGATGGGATGGAGGCGGTGGAGCTATGCCGTAAAAATGAGTATGATCTTTTGATTATGGATGTGATGATGCCGCATTTAGATGGGTTTTCTGCTTGTCGGGAGATTCGGAAAACAAAGGATATACCAGTGATTATGCTCTCTGCCCGGGGAGAAGAGTATGATAAGATCCATGGCTTTGAATTGGGCATTGACGACTATGTAGTAAAGCCCTTTTCACCAAAGGAACTGATGATGCGGGTGGGGGCAGTATTAAAACGATCCCAAAAACAGACCCAAGAGCGGGATGTGATCCGCATTGATGGGATTACGGTGGACTTCACCGGACGGATCGTGTATATTGATGGACAAAAACGGGACATGGCGCCCAAGGAATACGAGCTGTTTTTTTATTTGGTGAGAAACCGGAATATTGCCCTCAGCCGGGAAAAACTGATCCGGGAGGTTTGGGGATATGACTTTTATGGCGATGATAGGACGTTAGATACCCATATCAAAATGCTGCGAAAAAGCCTTGGCCCATACAGCAATCATATTGTGACGCTGCGGGGCGTGGGGTATCGCTTTGAAGGGGAAGAGGAAAAGCCATGAGAAAGCGGATGAGCATCAAATGGAAGCTGATGGGGTATCTGCTTGCCTTTGTGGGGGGCACATTTTTACTATTATGGCTGTTTCAAATGGTGCTTTTGGATTCTTTTTATTACCATATAAAAACAATGGAAGTGCAGCGGGCGGCGGAAGTGATTTTACGCAACCGGGATAAGGAGGCGTTTGCGGAAATGGTGGATCAATATACCATGGAAAAAAATCTTTGCCTCAGTGTGTTTACCGAGGACGGCCAAGAGCTGGCGCGGGTGGAACGAATGCCAGATTGCACCATTCATCATATGGATGCGCAGGCGCGGGCCGCATTTTTTTCGCAAGTAAAGCAAAATGGCGGCGTTTTGTTACAGACTCGAGTGCAGCGACAGCCATTTAACGCTTTTGACCGTACGGAGCTAGAAAACCGGCGGAATTGGTTTTTTCCGCCACTGCTGCAGAAAGAAGATGACAATGAATGGCGCAGCCTGACCTATGGGGTTTTGGTGCAAGATGGTGAGGAGCAGTATGTCTTAGCATTAGATACGGTACTGACGCCATTAAGTGCTACCCAAGAGATTTTACGGGTGGAATTACTCTATATCTGTGTGATACTGGCGGTGGTGAGCGTACTGCTGGCCTATGTGATCTATCGCCATATTTCCCGTCCCTTGATTGAGACGACAAAAAAGGCAAAGACATTGGCGCAGGGAAATCTTTCTGTGGATTTTGACCAAGATGACTATGAAGAAATAGGCCAGCTGAATGAAACGTTAAACTATGCTGCCAAAGAACTGAAAAAAACAGAGGCACTCCAGCGGGAGCTGCTTAGCAATATTTCCCACGACCTGCGAACGCCGTTGACATTGATTACTGGCTATGCAGAAATGATGCGGGATATCCCAGGAGAAAATACAGCGGAAAACCTACAAGTGGTGATTGATGAAGGCCGGTGGTTATCGGAGCTAGTGACAGACTTATTAGATCTATCTAAACTTCAGGCAGGGGTAGAAGTATTGACGCTTAGCCGCTTTTCTTTGACAGGGCAGATTCGGTCTATGTTGGAGCGGTATAATAAACTTCAGGAACAGGAAGGATATCAGATTTTATTTTCTTACACAGAAGAAGTTTATGTAGTGGCGGACGAGATTAAGATGACACAGGTGCTTTACAATCTGGTCAATAACGCCATCAATTACACCGGAGAAGACAAACAGGTTTTCTTGACCCAAACGGTGCTTCATGGCTGGGTATGCATTGAAGTGGCAGACACTGGGGAGGGCATATCCCCTGAGGATTTGCCTTATATTTGGGATCGATATTATAAAGTGGACCGAGCCCACCAGCGGGGAAAAATGGGTACCGGGCTTGGCTTATCCATTGTTAAGCAGATCCTAGAGAAGCATCACGCCGGTTATGGCGTACGACCCAGGCCAGGCGGCGGTAGTATTTTTTGGTTTTCATTGGAAATAAGTGACAAAGAAACAACCCAGCTCTCCTAATAAAACCGGATGGATTTCCGAATTTGTTTACAAATTTATTAAATTTCAAAAAAATTGGAACGAAATCCAGTGTTCTCATGTATAATAGTAAAATAGGAAATGCATGAAATAAAAAACCGATAAAAAGCCAAAGGCGAACAGTGGCCATTGGCAGCTGGATGCGTTGGCAAAGGACAAGGAGGGTTTTTGCGTATGAATAAGAAGCAATTTTTGGCACTGGGGTTGGCGTGTTCCATGGCCTTTACTCCAGTAACAGTGTTTGCTGCAAATTTTAGTGACATCAATGACGTCCCCTGGGAAGGAGCTAAAACCTATATCAATCAGGTGGCAGACTTGGGATTGATGGTGGGTGATTATAACGATGCGGGACAATTGGTGTTTCGTTCCCGAGACGGTGTGACCTACTGTGAAACCATGCAGCTGGCTTATGCCATTATGCAAAAGGCCAAAGGTGTTAGCGTTTCCAGTGATGTGCAAAGCAAATGGACCAGCGTGATGAATGGATACAAGATTCCAACTTGGGCGCAGCCAGCTGTGGCTTACGGATTGGAAAATGGGATTGTGACCATTTCTGATATTCCCGGCTTTGTGGACTCCAAAGGAAATGCCACTGTCAATGCCACTAGAGAAGATGTGGCAGTGATCTTCGGACGGGCCATGAAGGATTATGGCACTTTGGAGACGAACCCCACGTTATCTTTTGGGGACGCTGCTTCCATCAGTTCGGTGGCAAAACCGTATGTGGCTATGTTAAATAAGTTGGGTATTATCAATGGCGATACGGATGGTAACTTTACGCCCAAATATACCATCAACCGGGCAGAAATGGCAGTTATGGTTTCCAAAACCTATGATGTATGCAAAAATGGGACAAGCTCTAGCGGCAATACCAACACAGGTTCCACTACCCAGACCCAATCGATGAGCGGGGAAGTAACGGATGTGATGGAATACGGCAGTCAGGTGATTTTGACTGTAAAAAGCGGTTCTACCAGTAAGTCCTTTAGCTGTACTTCGGCTACACCTACCTTGCGGGATGGACTGAATGCCTCTATTTTGCAGGTAAAAGTTGGTGATAGTGCGTTAGTAAGTTATACCGGCACCAATACGGCTGTTTCTGTGGTGGCAAATTCGAACAGTTCATCCAGCAGCAGTTCTTCTTCCTCCAGCGATAAGAAGGAAAGCACGATCACAGGCGTATATTATAGCTTGGACAGCGAATCGATCCAAATCAAAGATGGCAGCCGCACGCGGACCTATTATTTTGAAGATGAAGATTCCGACAACTGTGACTTTTATGTAGATGGCGATTCGGTTTCTTACAGCTCTTTCCGCTCTGATGCAGAGAAAGGTTATAAAGTGCGGGTAGAACTGGAAGGGGATACCGCTGTAAAAGTGTATATGGAGACCATCATCTACGGCGAATTTGTGGACATAGATGATGAGAGCATAGAGCTGGAAGTGGGCGGCAGCAAGGAAACGTATGATTTTAAAAACAATGATCGGGATGATGTAG
Organism: Candidatus Neoanaerotignum galli; assembly: GCA_904381335.1. Taxonomy (GTDB): domain Bacteria; phylum Bacillota; class Clostridia; order Lachnospirales; family Anaerotignaceae; genus Neoanaerotignum; species Neoanaerotignum galli. The sequence goes on from CAJFIN010000001.1 coordinate 99,094, forward strand.
ATTTCTACATTGATGATGATGACAGCGATTACGATGAGTTTGAAGATGAAGCGAGCAAAGGGGATATGGTGGAACTGAAGCTCAATCGTAGTGATGAAGTAGAAGAAGCCAATTTGGTGACCAATGATGATGATGACGATGAAGACACCGTAAAAGGGACGTTCTACAGCATTTCCAGCTCCAAGATCACCATCAAAAGAAGCGGTAGCTCCAGCAGCAAGAGCTATGACTTTGACGATGATGACAGTGACAATGTGGCTTTCTACTATGATGGAAAGAAACGAGATTATGATTACATCGATGATCATGCAGAACGCGATGATGATGTGAAACTGACCCTCAACTCAAAAGACGAAGTGACCCGGGTGGATGTGACACCGGCGGATGATGAGGACGAAGTTGAAGGAGAAATCACTGGTTTTACCAGCTCTTATATCGAAGTGGATGATAAAAAATACCGGTATGCCAATGATGATGCAGATCGATGCAAATTCTACATTGATGGTGACAAAGAGGATTATGACGATATCAAAAATGACCGCTCCGAATACATCGGCGAAGACGTTCGACTGGTGTTAGACAGCGATGGCGATATCACAGAAGCCCATATTGGTAAGGACTCCTCTTCCTCTTCTTCTAAGAGTGATGAAGAAGGTAAGTTGACCGCCGTAGGCAGCGGCCGGATTACAGTGGATGGCAGCAGATATGATGTGGAAGATGAGGATGACTGCGACATTAGCCTAGAAGATGGCAATAACAGCCGCATCCGGGATTGGGATGATATGGAAGAGGCTGTGGAAGATGACAACAAGGAATTTGAAGTAGAATTGACCCTTAATTCCAAAGATGAAGTGACCAAGATCAAAGGATATATCACGAAAGCAGAAGGGGAAGTCTATGATGTGGATTCCTCTGATGAAACTATCGAGGTAGAAATGGAAAGTGGCAGATATACCTACGAGCTTTCCAGCCGCTGCACCGTGGACATGTTTGACGATTATGGCGATGATTTTGACGGTTTAGTGGAAGCTTTTGATGATGGTGAACGGATGAATGTAACACTGAAACTAAATGATGATGGTCAAGTAACCAGCATTGATGTGGAGTAAAGTATTGATTGGGCCTGTCGCAAGACAGGCCTTTTCCACAAAAGATGGGGCTGAGGGCTTGATTTTCTTCAGAGAACCATGCTATAATAAAGTTCACTGGACTTTGAAGAGATTATCATAGGAGGAAACAAGATGAGTACAATCTCTTGGGTATTGACCGTTCTTTTGGTCATTGATGCAATTCTTTTGGTGATTGTAGTTCTGCTGCAAAATGGTCGTGAGGCAGGTTTAGGCGCCATTGGCGGCGCAGGATCCGCTGATTCTTATTGGAGCAGAAATAAGGCCAACTCTATGGAGGGGGCACTGAGCCGGTATACCAAGATCTTAGGTGCTTTGTTATTGATTTTGGCCTTGATCATCAATTTTACTCGCTGAAAAGCGGGAGGGAGAAAATGACAGCAGGATTGATTGCCTGCTGTCATTTTTTTTCAAAAAAATAGATAAAACAGGTAGAGCAATAAATAAGTAGTGTTTGTTTTAGGATATGTTAGGGGAATAAAGAAATTAGGCAATAGTGAGCCTCAATGTAGCCGATAGTGATATAGGATGAAAAGAAGGAGAAATGCCATTTGAATCTAAGCGGGAAGGGATGAAGTAGATAAAAGGCCCCTTCATTGGAAGATAAAACCACTAAGAAAAATGGAGAATATATGCAAAGATTAAAAGAAAAAACATAGAATATTAAGAAGATAAAAAAAGGACTTGCTTTTTAAAAAAAACGTGCTATAATATATAAATGTTCCGCGAGAGATTGTGGAATACAAGTAAAAAGTGAGAAAAGAAAAGGAAAAATTCTTAAAAAGAATTTGAAAAAAAGTTCTTGACAAACTAAAAAACTTGTGATAAACTTAATATGTTGTCGATGAGAGATAAAGACAACTGCATTGAACCTTGAAAACTGAACAGTTGATAAACCATAACCCGAAATTCCAGACGCGAGAGCGTCAAAAAGAGAAGAAGCCAGAGAGAGATCTGTGGCAGGAGAAGATT
>CAJFIN010000002.1:0-10112 GCA_904381335.1 Candidatus Neoanaerotignum galli
AGACCAAAAGCACTTATGGGACAGGCTGTTTCATGCTCTTAAATACGGGCGATCGGGCTGTGGAGAGCAAAAACGGCCTTATCACCACCATTGCCGCCAGCGCCGGACAAACCGTGCAGTATGCTCTGGAAGGGAGCGTCTTTGTGGCAGGCGCTGCTATCCAATGGCTGCGGGATGGCCTAGGCCTCATCCAAACCAGCGCTGAGGCCAGCAGTCTGGCCCTCACCATACCGGATACCAATGGTCTTTATCTGGTACCCGCCTTTACTGGGCTGGGCGCACCTTATTGGGATATGTATGCCCGGGGCTGTTTGGTGGGCATCACCCGGGGCACCACGAAAGCCCACCTGGCGCGAGCTGCTCTGGAAGCCATTGCCTACCAATGTCTGGAGCTGTCAGAGGCCATGGAACAGGATTGGGGTGCGCCCTTGCCAGCCCTTCAAGCAGACGGCGGCGCCAGCCAAAGCCAATTTTTGATGCAATTTCAGGCGGATTTACTGCAAAAGCCTGTACTCCGTCCCGCCGTGCTGGAAAGTACCGCTCTTGGCGCCGCTTTTTTGGCTGGAATTTGCATCGGTTTTTGGGACAACACAGATCAGCTGCGTCAAATCCGTGCTCTTGGCGCTTTATTTCAGCCTCAAATGGACGATGCCACCCGAACCCATCTCATTGCCGGTTGGAAAAAAGCCGTTCAGCGCAGCTTGCATTGGGAAGAAGAGACCAACCGATACTAGGGCTTCATTCCGTCCTGGGCCCATCTTTTTTTCTGAAAAAAATGGCCCTGTTTTTCCTGTGCCCGCTGCTTTATTTCCCCAGCATAAGTCACAAGAAAATGGTCGTCTTTTATTCGTAGCATCATGGAGGGTGTCATCACGTTACTGTCCCATAAAGAAAAACCGCTTGCCAAAACGACAAGCGGTTTTCTTCTGTCTTTCTCCTCTCTCCAACTTAGGGCGCCACCATTTTGCTGTCATGCAGGTTATTCCTCAAAAGAAGCAGTTTCTTCTGGAAATTCAGCACTGCTTGCTTCCTCAAAACTGGTTCCAACCCCATCCCGATATCCAGCATCGTAGCCATCTTGATAACCCACATCATACCGGTCATCGGATGCCCAGTCCATAGAAACGCTGTCTGCGCCTGATTGAAATCCGTCTTCATACCCGGCGGCATAGCCCTCCTGCCGGCCTTGTTCATAGTACATTTGCCCTGCCAGCGCGGCATCTTCACTAAAAAGATAAACGCCGTTTTGATTTCCTACTACGCTTTGGCTTACCGGCTCATTCGGCTCATTGGCATAGTGCAGTGGCCCATCAAAGGAAAAATTCGTATATCCATAGTCCGGTGGCAAATATTCCAGGCTTTGTTCCGGTGTGATATAAAGCACTGCATCCGGATAATCCTGTGCCTCAAAGGAGATCTGGCGCAGCAGTTCCTCCAATGACCAATGGTTCTGCCCAAACCGATGGGAAACATAAACTTCTGCCTTTCCTGTTTCAGGATAAATTAAGCCCACCTCATTTTTCCCCGGCAGACCAGATCCATATATATCTAAATACGCCTGCCCCGTTTCTGATTGACGCACGAGAATCTCCCCATAGGCGCCATCTCCATTTAAAACCACGGTGGATACGGTAGGATCAATGTCTACTCGCTCCACTTCACCCTCATAGCGGTTTAGTTGATCCAGGCCCCGTTGAAAGGCAAAAGGCAATGCAATCAGGGCTCCCACAAAGCATACTGCCATCACAATCAGCGCACCGATACAAAGTTTTTTCCATCGTTTCATTTCTTATGCCTCCTCCGTCTTGCCTTTCTTCCAGCCTGCAAACCGTTTTACAATGCCCACTGTCACAGAAATCACCAGCCGCACTGCCATCACCATCAATACCACTAAGGCAAACCCGCCCGCCAACAAAAATATACTGCAAAACAAGACAAATAACCCTGCTGCAATACCCAGCGGCCCCAAAGTAATGGCACTTAACACTAAGCCGCCAATCCCTGCCGCCATGGCTGTGCCGCCACAGAAAAATCCACTTAGGATCACCAGTGCCGCAAAAAAGAGAAAGCAGCCCAGACCCAACAGTAAGATACACCATAGCCCCACCTTTACCGCTAAATAAAATATGCCCTCCGTAGCGGTGCCTGCTTTTTTTGCCGCATTTTTGATCGGCTCTGTTTCCACATTTGGAATTTTATCTTTTAGGCTGTCCCATTCTTCCTGGGCTTTTTGTTTCAATTCCCGAAGTTTTTCCCGGCTTTTTTGCCGTTTGGTTTGAAAACTGCCTTCCTCTTCCAAAAACTGCTCGGCAATAAACTCCGGCGTCCCCAGCTTTGCGCTGATTTCTTCATCGCTTTTCCCTTGTCTGCGCCCATCTTCAAAATATTCATTATAATCGGCAATGATCTCCGCCACTTCTTCTGTTGGCACCGTTTTTTTCAGCCTGTTTTCCAGCGCCTTTAAATATTCCTCTTTCTTCATTGTCTATCCTCCCTTTTACCATCTTCTAAAATCTGGTCCACCATATGGGAAAACTCTCGCCAATCCCGTTTCAGGCTTTCCAAATAAGCCCTGCCCTTTTCCGTCATGTGATAATATTTCCGAGCTGGGCCTAAGGTGCTTTCCTTTAAATAAGTCACAAAATATTCCTCTGCTGTCAGCCTACGCAAAATAGGATATACGGTTCCTTCATTAATTTCCGTATAGGAAGCAATCTCTTGCACAATTTCATAACCATACCGATCCCGTTTCAACAAAATAGACAATATGCACATTTCTATCACGCCTTTACGAAACTGTGTATTCAAGTCTTCTCACCTCCTGATGGCTCCATTATACTTAGCTACTTTGTAATACACAATACCTTTCAAAAAATAGTAATTGTTTTTTAAGAGATTCGTAAGATTTTTCCACCTGTCGTTTTTCTCATAAAAAATTAAGAAATTCGATGGTTTTTCGCCTGAAAAATTTTCATTTTCTTTGGTATCTTATCTTTAGAGGACCAAATGAGCGGCCATACCATTCCCTCCAAACCCTTATCATCTTGCTCTTTGGAATCTGTGGCCGCCAGGTCTTCTCCCCTTAAAACCATGTGCATACAAAAACAGCCGAACCCTTCTCAACCAAAAGGTTCGGCTGTTTTATTTCATTGTATTATCGGCTTTTTGTCTGAATCAGCAAAATCCCTTCCACATCTTCTGCTTCCTCTGTGGTCCATTCATCTAAAATCCGATCCAAATAGCATGGCCCCTCTAAAGAAAGCCCCTGCGCTTTGGCAAAAGCCATCACATGCTTCACGGCCTTTGCCATCCCGTCTCCCTTGGCCCGATACGCTGTCGCCACATACGTACCCGCCGGGCGTACTGCCGTTTTTCGATCTTTCTCCTGCTTGGGCAGCACAGTATAAATCCAGGCGCAATGTTCCAAATCGCCGCCTGCTGCCTGCTCCAGCGGAATGGCCGCGCCATAGGATAACGGCCCCAATAAATTCTCTTTTTGGCAATGGCGCAAATGGGCTGGCAAAACATCCACCCACGCCCCAGAAGCATTTGTGGCAAACAAAGGCTCTTCCGGCTGATCCAGCAATACCGTATCCCGGGGATGCTCCTGTAAAAACTGACGGGTTTGCTGCGCTTTTTTTAGCAGAAGATGACGCAGGGCGCAAAACATACGCGCCCTTTCTTCCATAGATTCTGCTTGCTGTTCCATCAAGGCCACCAGTTTCTCCGCAGACCGATTCTGAAGGTAGGCACGGATTTGTTTTAAGGATAATCCCATTTCCTTCATTGCCTGGATCATGACAAAGGTATATAGTTGTTCTCCATGATAAAAACGATATTCATTATCTGTTTTTTCAGCAGGAGAGAACAAACCAATTTTATCATAATAAAATAATGTATGTTTCGTTGTATTGGCCAACTTGGCAAATTCCCCTGTGGTCCATCGATGGTTTTGAATGTTTGTCTGATCTTCCCTCACTGTTCTGCGTCCTCCTTGATGTCATATTTGGGCAGTCTTTCCAACATAAAATTTGAATTATCACTGGATTCAACCTTACTATAATGAATCTTTTCCTGTTTTTCAAGCCCTACTCCTATGGTTTTTTGGGATTTTTAGGTTTTTTTGCCTTTTTCGCTCCTGTATCCATAAATTCTTTCTTCTTTCATCTTCTTTCATAAGCATACCCCCCGATACAGCGCTGTTTTTCTGTATCGAGGGGTATGCTTTATATGCTCGTTTTCAATTTTACCCACATACCAACCAATGAGCGGTTATGCCATGGCTTTTTCAAACTGCATCAACATGGTGGCCACTTCGGCCCGGGTAGCTGCCCCCTGAGGCACCAATTGACCGTTGCCCATGCCGTTCAGGATACGGTTTTTCACTGCCCAGCGCACATTATCCGTGGCCCAAGCAGAGCATTTCCAGCCATCGTTAAATTGATTTAGATTGCCACTGATCGCCGTATCATATCCTTTGTATGCCGCATAGCGGTACAATACCGCCGCCATTTGCTCCCGTGTCAAAGGATCATTGGGGCCAAAGGTACCATCACCATAGCCTTCAACCAAACCTATGGAAGCCGCCCAGTTGATGGCATTGGCATACCACGCATGTCGATCTACATCAGTAAACGCCGTTACCCCAAAGCCAGGATGGTCTTCCCGATTATAAAGCACCTGAGCGATCATCGCCCGGGTAAAAGCGGTATTCGGCTCAAAGGTACGCCTGCTAGTGCCTTCCATGAGATCATTTTCATACACAAATTGTACTGCCTCATAAAACCAATCTTTTTCGTCCACATCGCGGAATGGATTATCCCATGCCGTTTCCTCGTCATCCTCTGCAGGCGCATCGGGGAGCTTGGTGAAGGTAGCACGAATACGCACATCGCTGTTTGGCATAGTAAAGGTAGCTTCATTCTCCTCTTCCCATTTCAGCTTCAGCACCTGATTGTTTCCGCTGGTGACGCGCAGGTTATCCAGTTCATACCCCCGATCCGGCCGGATGGTAATGGTCACCAGATCATCCTGACGAGCCTGATCCACATCGGTGCGCACTTTCCCGTGTTCCGTATCGGCGATGACAATGTCCCTTCTGGGCGGCCGGTATTGTGGGCTGCCCTGGTCATCATCATTACGGCGGCGGTACGATGCTGTCAGCACCGCATCCCCCGTAATCTCATAAGCCGTATTTGCACCAATGAGTTGGTTTCCATCATTCCAGCCCCGGAAGCGGTAATTACGGCGGGCCGGGCCTGCGGGTGTCTGGATGGAAGCACCATATTTCCCGGTTTGCTCCTCCACGGTGGTGCCATCATAAGATTGGAAAACCACCGTATATTCCTGGCGGTCATAATTAGCCCGAACCACCTGGTTTTCTAGTACTTCTAACCCAGAAAAAGTAAATCCTTCTATCTGTGGAAGTTTTGTATAAACCTCTGCTGCGGTCACACCGATGATCCATTGGTCTTCCGGTGCCACCGTATATCTATCCTGCCCCTCTTCCTGGGTCAAAGTTTCCAGATATGGCGTAATGGTATACGTTCCTTCCGGAATCACTTGCACTGGTTGAAACACATATGCCGTTGCGGTTTCCGTTTTCACCCAGCCATCCCCAGCCGTAAGATTCGGGGCGTTAAACCCGTTTTTCTCAATCTCCATCTGCCAGGAAATCTCAGCTTCTTCTTGGGTGTTGGCCAGCAAGGTTAGTTTTTCTGGCTTTCCTGCCAATGCTTCACTCAACGTTGTGTTATACTGAACTTTGTCATTGGCCTCCGTTTTGGCTACTGCGCCATCTGCTACGGCTGTTGCATCATCGTACACTTTTACTAAATAAAGTCCATCTACTGTTTTTATCTGGGTGACGTTATTGCCCAAATAAGCTGTCACATCCGTGGAAAACGTACCGCCAGTGATGGTGAGCGCAGCCCCTTCAGGCAAAGCACCTTGCTGCAGTGTCCCAGTTACCGTACCGCCCCGGATGTCTGCCCGCAGCGTACCTGTAGTTTCCTGTGCGCCTGCGCCAAACATCAGCGCTGTGACCCCACGAAGGGTACCGCCTGTCATTTCTAGTGCTGCCGCTGCTGTGGTATTACAAAGCAGTAACGCCATGCCGCCGTTGCTGATTACTTCTCCTCCGTTTAAGGTGAGCTTTCCGCCGGTAACCGCCATCGTTTGAGCATCGGAGGTAAACGTCCCACCAGTGATATTCATGGTACCATTGGTTTGATACACAACCTCTTTTGTACCAGCGGCCGTCAATGTGCCATTTTGAATATGCACATAGCCATTATTTTTATTCAGCACCACCCATTGTCTGCTGCGCAACTGGCCATCTTCCACCGTCAAGATTCCAGCGTTTTCATTGCGTAACAGGGTGCCATCTGCAGCATAGGCACCCTTACTTATGGTCACCGTACCTTCATTTTTCACCCCTTCTCCATTCGAGGTGAAACCGCCCACATATTCTCCACCGGTATTTGTAAGCGTAAGGGTTCCGTTCGTTTGCACCACAAAGGCTGTTTTGTCTTCCGCCTCCTGAGGGAAAGTCCAGTTGACCGTCTTTCCTGCAAAATCCACCGTCAGATTCAGCCCTGCAGGGATGGTGATAGACGAGGTCATGGTGGCATTTTGGCCTATCGTTAAATGATACTGGCCTGTCTTTCCCGCCAGCGCCGCAATGGCCTGATCCAGCGTATCATAGTCTTCCACTGTGCTGCCATAGGTCAGCATAGCCCCATACGCTGCCGTTTCTTGTTGCTGCTGCACCGCCGTTGGCTCCTGTACTTGAGCCGCTGTCACCGGCAGTGCTGGCAACATCATACTCATAGCTAAGGTAAGCGCCAAAAACTGTCTCCTACTTTTCTTCATGTTCGTTCCCTCCTTTGCTGTCCCGTTGCATCTTGCAAGTCAGGTCCGATCCATTCCCTTCCTTCTATTTTTATTATACATTGTGTCGAAAAACAAAACAACCGCCTGTCAGTCAAAAGGGATTACAGTTTCATGACAAAATGCCCCTTTTGTTACAGGCGGTTTACATTTATTTCTATTAGAAAACAAAATGATGAACTATTTGTGACAAAGTTCCTATCTGCTGTGATTAATGACGGAAGTGACGCATCCCCACAAACACCATCGCAATGCCATATTTATCGCAAGCGGCAATGGATTCTTCATCCCGGATTGAACCGCCGGGCTGAATGATGGCAGTAATGCCAGCCTTCGCTGCCGCTTCCACACAGTCGGAGAAGGGGAAGAAGGCATCGCTGGCCAATGCAGCACCTTTCACTTCTGCTGCTCCCAACTGATTGGTGCCGTGTTCAATGGCCTGATTGCAAGCCCAAATCCGGTTCACTTGGCCAGGGCCAATCCCTACGGAGCGTTTATTCTTCGCAATAGCAATACCATTCGATTTCGTATATTTCACCAGTTTATAAGCAAAGATCAAATCTTCGATTTCTTTGTCTGTGGGTGCTTTCTTGGTCACCACTTTCCAATTGGCCGGATCAAACAACTGATCATCCAATGTCTGGATCAACAAGCCGCCGGAAACCTTCTTTACATCATATGCCGTCTTGGGCTGTTTTTCCTGGATATGTGGCAGCTCCATCAGACGGATATTTTTCTTTTGCGACAAAATCTCAAATGCGGCATTAGAGAAAGAAGGTGCTACAACAATTTCCACAAAGATTTTGCTGATTTCCTTGGCCGTCTGTTCATCCACTTCCCGGTTAATGGCAATAATCCCGCCAAAAATGGACACGGGGTCGCTTTCATAAGCGCGGCAATACGCTTCATAAATCGTAGGCGCAGAGGCTACACCGCAGGGATTTGCATGTTTGCAAGCCACCACTGTAGGTTCATCAAACTCTTTCAACAGTTCCAGCGCACCGTTCATATCGTTAATATTATTGAAGGAAAGCTCTTTGCCATGGAGCTGTTTGGCATTGGTCAACATGCCTTTCGTGTTGGCCACCTCTTTATAAAAGGCCGCTTTCTGGTGGGGATTTTCCCCATAGCGCATTTCCTGTACTTTTTCAAAAGTCAGTGATAACGTATCCGCAAATGGTTCAATGCCTGCCTCCTGCTTGAGGTAATTGGCGATAAGGCTGTCATAATGAGCCGTATGCATAAACACCTTGGCTGCCAGACGGAATTTCGTTTCCAGGCTAATCTGTCCGGTCTGTTCAAGTTCGGTAAGCACTGCATCATAGTCTGCCGGATTGACGATCACCGCCACATCCTGATAATTTTTGGCCGCAGCACGAATCATGGTTGGTCCACCGATATCAATATTTTCAATGGCTTCTGGACGGGTTACCCCTTCTTTGAGGATGGTTTTTGCAAATGGATAAAGGTTTACTACCACCATATCAATGGGGGCAATGCCCAGCTGCTCAATCTGCTTCATATGCTCCGGTTTGGAACGCATGGCCAACAAGCCCCCATGAATGGCAGGATGCAAAGTCTTTACCCGGCCATCTAAGCATTCTGGAAAGCCCGTCACCTCGGATACCCCCGTCACAGGAAGGCCAGCCTCCTGCAATGCCTTATGGGTACCACCAGTAGAGATCAGCTCCCAGCCCAGATCCACCAAACGCTTGCCCAACTCGACAATGCCCGTTTTGTCCGAAACACTCAGCAACGCTCTTTTTTTCATATGTCCTGCTCCTTTCTTTTCGGGGGCCAGTAAAAAAGCCGGCCCCTGCCAAACGAGATTCGTTTGCCCAGGCGGCCGGCAAAATCCATCCATACTCCCTGTGGTAAGCTCCACGTTCCGCCAGTCATATGGATTCGTATCAAATTCTCTTTTATTGTAGACGGTTTTGGGAAAAAAGTCAAGGCATAGTTATGTCTGTCCTGCTTCAAGATAAGTCATGATGGATCAACCTCCATTGGTTTCAACAAATTGCATTGCCTGGCCTTTCAGAAGGCTTTGTCAACTCGTTTCTCCTACCTTGCAGAAAGCAATTCTTATATTTTTATACTGATTAAAAGAAACATTATAGAAATGCGCCTATCCAGGTAAGAAACCAACGAAAAAGAAAGGTTAGATGTCATGAAAAATCTTGCTGCATCGATTTTGGTATTCACCTGTATGATAGGTCTGGTCAGCTGCTAAAAGACAATTCGTGCTTCCGAAGTGTCTTCTTTTCCAGAACCCACAACACGAATTACAGGCACTTTCTATTCCCAAGGACAAGAAACTGCATTTGAGATTGGTTCCAAAGACTACGACCCTCATGATTTATCTCCCAACTCTGTTATTACATGGTTTTCTGGCTTGGAATTGACCGTTTACAATAAGCCGGAAGCAGCAGGGGGTGCAAAGGGTTATGACTTCTATGTAAAAGGCGAAACTACTTTTACCTACGAAGATCGAGGCAGCGAAGCATACCAACGGTACCTACTATGCTGTTAAAAATCCATTAAAACCACCGATTGAAGAAACCACCGAAAATGAAGTTGTTGAATTTCATGGACAACCATTCAACACCTCTGACTTGACTAAAGAAACTCTCGCATGGCTTGACTGGTATAACTCTTTATCACCTGAGGAACAGCTTGCCGTTAATTCAATCCCTGCCGACCTATATACTGATGACGGTGCGGGAACACTTGATTCAGACGCAAAAGAATACCTATGTTTGACATCCAAAAGGGCAGCTGAGAAAATCGGCTGCTCTTTTTCCCTGCCCTAGGCAGAAAAGTCTTTTCATCAGCTATCTGGATTTCCTTCACTTTGACGGGCGTTTTCCATTTCCCTTAAACACACTACTGTCCTTAAAAAGAAAGTTATGCCTTTTGTGCAGGGGCAAGAACACCATAACCACCCCAGGCAAATAAAGGCGTTTCTTCCTCATTGCCATAAACCGCCGTAACATCGCAAATATAAAGGTAATGGTCGCCCACCTCTACCGTTTGGCACAAGGTAGCACAAATGGCCAGCCGGCTATGTACAGGGATGGCAATGTCACTAGAGGGCACCTTCGTCATCTCCACTTGAAACATCGATACCTTATCTGTGTCTCGCCCTGAGGTACTGCCACATCCCAGCGCCGTTTTTTCCAAAGACGTTCCTGGCAATGTTAGCACCAATTCTTTTTTCT
>CAJFIN010000002.1:10149-99223 GCA_904381335.1 Candidatus Neoanaerotignum galli
GTATAGGAGATTTTAGCCATAGCAAATGCAATCTTATTAGGCGCATAGGACAGATACGTCCACCAGCTCACTGTGGCCAAATTAGCTGATCCATCTGGTTTTGTGGTACAAATCAAGGTGACCGGATTTGGCGAAGAAAACTGTGCCGCCTGCGGTAATGAAATAGATGTAAACATCTAACCCCTTCCTTTCTGTCTTTTCTATCATGGAATACCACTTCTTTTTTAACAAATACCAGCGCCTAAGGAATAGGCATCCTCCAGCTCTTTTTTGCCAGCAATGTCTCCTACAGCAAAATTCCCTCCTGCCAGCACGTGGCCCAAATTCTTCCATTGCAGATGCCCAGCCAAATGCTCATAATATGTCAGCACATCGGCAAAGTCTGATCCTTCCGCTGCCATCAGCAAGGCACAGCAGCGGCCGTGGCCACGCAGTAAGTTTTCTCCTCCCTCTTCCAGGGCAAACAACCGGTCGATGGCCGTGCGCAGTTGTCCGCTCATGTTCCAATAATATAGCGGTGTGGCTAATACCACCACATCTGCCTCTTTCACAGCAGGATAAACTTCCATCATGCCATCCTTTTGCACACAGGGACATGCCCGGCTACTGTTTCCACCAAAACACCCTTTGCACCCATGAATCTCCATCCCGTCTAAGAAAAAGGCTTTCACTTCGTTTCCAGAAGCTTCTGCCCCTTTGGTAAACGCTTCCACCAAGGCAGCTGTATTGCCTTTTTTCCGAGGGCTGCCATTTAAAACAACAATTTTTTCATATTCTTTTTCTCCTTTCTATCGTAGGCTTGACAATCAGTCATGATTGATAGTATCATTCTACCGAACACTGAACATACCGACAAGTACGCACATTTAAGTGCAATACTTACATTCACTTTAGATACTAACAAAAAGGAGAGTTTATTTATGTCTAACACTTCAGGCATTGATACAGAATGTCTTGACACCACGGGCTTTAGCTATACCTTATCCCTCATTAATGGCAAATATAAAATGACGATTCTCTATACGTTAATGCGCTTTGGCGTGGTGCGGTTTAACGAAATGAAAAAATATATCGGCACCATCTCCTATAAAACCCTCAGCACTACTTTAAAGGAATTGGAAGCCGACCAACTCATCCATCGAGAAGAATATCCGCAGATTCCTCCCAAAGTGGAATATTCCCTCACAGATCGTGGCCGATCTTTAATTCCCATCCTAGACGGCATGTGCGAATGGGGGGAGGAAAACCGCCTGCCAAAATAAATCCCCTACAAATTAGATTTATTTTTTTCTAAAGAATCAACAGGCTGCTGAAGCTGCCACAACGATGCCTGCACTGCCTTTGACCAGCCATCCTGTCCAAGTGACAGCAACCGCTTTATTCTTCTACAAAATGGCTCTCTTTTCATTTGCTTTTCAGTTAGTCGCACTTCGCGACTCACACAAACACTCTGCCAGGTGATATCTCTAATCGCTTGGATTTTACTGATTTTAAGGGATAAAAAAAGCCCCCTCCTTCTTTTTTGAAGCAGGGGGCTATACAATGCCTCTCTTTTGGATTTGGGGGAATTGAAAAACTCGTTTCCAGTTATAAAATCAATTTCAGGAAGAACAATACGGCAATGACGATAATCACTGGACTTAATTCTTTTCTTCGGCCACTGAGCACCTTTAAGATAACATAGCTCAGCACACCAAACACCAAACCTTCAGAAATGCTGTAGCAAACCACCATCATTAAAATGTTCAAAAAGGCAGGGAACCCTTCCGTATAGTCACTAAAATCAATTTTCACCACTGACTCAATCATAAATAAGCCCACTGTAATCAAAGCCGGCGTAGTGGCAAAAGAGGGAATCGCCGTAATGATAGGTGAGAAAAAGAGGGCCAATAAGAACAGCACCGCCGTAGTCAAACTGGTCAAGCCTGTCCGTCCTCCATCGGTAACGCCAGAAGCGCTTTCTACAAAAGTAGTCACCGTAGAGGTACCCAACACAGCGCCGGCTGTGGTAGCACAGGCATCCGCCAACAGTGCCCCTTTGATCCTGGGCAAGCGGCCATTTTTGTCCAAAAAGCCCGCTTTAGTAGATACGCCGATAAGGGTGCCCAGTGTATCAAACAGATCCACAAACAAGAATGAGAAGATAACCGTTGCAAATTCCAAAGAAAGGATATTGGAAAAGTCCATTTTCCCAAACACCGGCAAAATAGATGGCGGCAATGCCACTACGCCGCCAGGAACCAAAGACACATTGGCTTCATCTACCACATAAAGGCCCATGCCCTGACAAATCAGCCCCAGGCCGTACGTAATGAGAATGCCCCAAAGCAAAGCGCCTTTTACCTTCCGGATCACCATGGTCACCGTAATGACCGTCCCAATAAGCGCCAACGCCACCGGCAGGCTCTTTACATCCCCCAATGCCACCAGCGTGGAGCTTTCCGCCACCACAATGCCGGCGTTTTGCATGCCGATAAAAGCAATGTACAATCCGATACCCACAGAAGTGGCTGTTTTTAACGTCTGTGGAATACTGTTAAAGATAGCTTCCCGCACGCTGGTGACAGAAAGCAGAATAAAAATAATACCTTCCACAAACACTGCCGCTAAAGCCATCTGCCAGGAATATCCATATTGCAATACCACCGTATAGGCGAAGTACGCATTAAGCCCCATACCCGGCGCTAGCGCAAAGGGATAGTTGGCAAATAGGGACATAAATAATGTGCCTAAAAAAGCTGCCACTGCCGTGGCCGTCAGCAGCGCTCCGGAATCCATCCCCGTGGCTGACAGGATGCTGGGATTGACAATCAGGATATAGGCCATTGTCATAAAGGTGGTCAGCCCTGCTGCCAATTCTGTTTTGACATTGGTTCCATTTTCATGCAGACGGAACCTTTTTTCTAAAAATTCCACAATCTCTCCTCCTTACTTTTTTCTCCCCCCATTTCTTCATTATTTTCCCCAAAAGATGGCTAATGTTATCTTACCAGAGGTTTCCTTTTTCTTCAACCACTCTTTTTAACGTGAACGTAAAGGCCGTTTCTTTATCTTTCTCGCTATGGACCTGTACACTTTCCCCATGGGCCTTCACAAATTCTTTAACAATGGAAAGTCCCAGACCCACACCGCTTTTATCCAGTCCCCGGGAACTATCGGCCTTAAAAAACCGTTCAAAGACCTTTTTCTGCTCCTCTTCACTGATGCCATGTCCCGTATTTTTTACGGCGATAAGCACTTTTGGCTCTTTTTTCTTTTCTTTTTTCAGCAGCTTTGTCTCCACAGTGATCTCGCCGCCCTCCAGTGTAAATTTCACTGCATTATCCAACAGATTATGGATCACCCGATGGATCATATTCGGGTCCGCCTCCACCATAGTGCTCTTTTCTTCAAAATTGGTATGGGCGTGGATCTGCTTTTCCATAAGCCGCCGTTCAAACACCCGCAGCACATCTTCAATGAGCTCATTGATATCAAAAACGCTCTTTTCCACCTCAATGGCCCCTGCTTCTGCCTTGCTTAAATCCGTCATATCATTGGCCAGCTTACTTAGTCGAGCTGTTTCTTCCAGTACGATCTGAAAATATTTTCCCTGTTTTTCCACAGGAATGGTACCATCTGCCATGGCGGAAATAAAGCCTTGGATACTGGTTAACGGGGAGCGCAAATCGTGGCAAATGTCAGAAATAAACTTCCGGCGGTTATTTTCGTTTGTCTCTAAGCTCTCGGCCATGTAGTTAAAGCTTTGGGCCAGTTGGCCCACCTCATCAGCACTTTCCACCTCTAACCGTTTTTCAAAGTTGCCATCGGCAATGATTTTTGCCGTTTCATTCATATCCCGCAATGGCTGACTGATGCGCTTTGAAGAGATATAGATCAGCACAGCACCAACCACAAATGCCGGCACGGCGCAGCCGGCAATAATCATCTGCATTTCCCCGGCCGTTTCTTGCAGCACAGTGATGGGCTTACACATAAAAATGCCGCCCACCAAAATATTGTCCCCCAACACAATGGGATAGCCCACTGTCAGCACCGTCTCGTTAAACATACCACCCACCCGGCCGCGAACAGTGGCTATTTTCCCATCCAGCACCACATTGACAGCCTCATCGGTGATGGTCTGCCCAATCCACCGTTCGTTTAAACTGCTACTCACCAGAGAAACCTTGCCTTGGCTATTCATGAAAAACACACTGGCGCCCATATAGTTTTCCATGACCTGCAGCTCAAAGGACATGCGGCTGGTATCAAAAAGGCCCGTCATATAAAGACTGGTGATACTTTCTTGAAACCGTTCCCCCTGTACAATCAGCTGCTGCTCCTGCTCCTTCATATATTGATTGGTATAAACGATAGAAATACCCGCCCAAAAGAACCCAAAAAACGCCAGCAAGATCCCCATATAAAGAATGATCTGCTTTTGAAATATGGTTCTGACTTTCACGATTTTATTTCACCTCGAATTTATACCCAACGCCCCAGACCGTCCGGATGCACCAAGGGTCATCCTGGGTAAATTTCTCCCGAATCCGTTTGATATGTACATCCACTGTGCGGGTATCACCAATGTATTCATAGCCCCAAATCTTATCTAATAATTGATCCCGCGTAAACACCTGGCCAGGCCGCTTGGCCAGAAAATATAACAGCTCAAATTCCTTGGGTGGAAAGCTCAGCTCCTTGCCATGGTAAATCACTGTGTAGTTATCCATATTGATCTCCAGGTTTTCAAACCGCAGCACATTACCTTCTCCGGAAGATTCTTCCTTTGATTCATAGCGCCGAAGTACTGCCTTCACCCTGGCCACCAGTTCTTTGGGCTCAAACGGCTTTACAACATAATCATCTGCTCCCAGCTCCAATCCCAATACTTTATCAAAGGTTTCCCCTTTGGCCGTCAGCATGATAATAGGCACATTACTGGTTTTCCGAATCTTTTTACATACTTCATACCCGTCCATACCGGGCAGCATGATATCCAGCAAAATCAGCGAAGGCTGATAGCTTTCAAAGGTTTCCACTGCAGATGGGCCACTATACGCCTCTTTGGTGTCATATCCTTCCCGAGCCAGATATAAGCTAATCAGCTCGGCAATATGCTCATCATCATCCACCACCAGAATCTTCGTCTTTTCTGCCATAAACAAAGCACCTCCTTTATTTCAGCTCTACTACGGTCACGCCCATTTCCCCTTCCCCATAAGCGCCAGGACGAAATGAAAGCACATGGGGATTGGTCTTTAAATATTTCTGTACCGCCGTCCGCAGCGCCCCTGTACCTTTGCCATGGATAATGGTCACCTGTTTTAGGCCAGAAAGATAGGCGTCATCCAAATATTTATCAATCTCACCCAGGGCCTCGTCCACCAATGCCCCGCGGCAATCAATTTCCGGCCGGACACTCATGGCTTTTCCGGCCCGTACCTTTGGCGGAGCTTGTCGAGTCTTGGTTTTTGGCGGTTCTTTCTCCACAAAAGTATCCAAGGATAATTCCTTTAGCGGCACTTTGACTTTCATGCTGCCCAATAGCACCATCACATTTTTCTCCTGGTCCGGCGCTGTCAACGCTGTGCCATGCTGATCAAAGGAAATCACATAGACCCGGTCACCTGCCTTCAGGCTTTCTGGCGGACGGTTTGCCTTCCGTTTTTTCGCTAACGCCTGGTTGACCTTCGCATCCATATCTGACAGACCGCTTTTTAGTTTCTGCCGGTTTTCATTCAAGGCATTGATATTGGCCTTTTGACGGGCCTGCCGGTGCATCTCTTTGATGATCTGATCCGCCTCTTCTTTGGCTTTTATATAGACCTCTTTTGCTTCTTCCCGGGCCTTCGCCAAAATCTTTTCCTTCTGCGCTGCCACCTTTTCTTGCTGCTGCTGTACTTCTTTTTTCAGCCGTTCTGCTTCCTGTCGATATTGCTCAGCCCGCTCCTGTTCATGGGCCGCCGTTCGTTTACTGATCTCCAGATCCGTAATCACATCTTCAAACCGCATCTCATCCTGGCTCATAAACTGTTTGGCTGCCTCTATGATTTCTTCCCGCAGCCCCAGCCGCTTACTAATGGCAAAGGCATTGCTTTTGCCAGGAATACCAATCAACAGCCGATAGGTGGGCCGCAGCGTCTGCACATCAAATTCACAACCGGCATTTTCCACACCCTCAGTGGAAAGAGCATATACCTTCAGCTCACTGTAGTGGGTGGTCACTGCCGTACGGATCTGCCGCTCTTTCAGTTTTTGGATAATAGCCAGCGCTAAAGCCGCCCCTTCCACAGGGTCTGTCCCCGCCCCCAGCTCATCCAGCAGCACCAGAGACCGCCGGGTCACGTTTTGGAGGATAGAAACAATATTGACCATATGGGCAGAAAACGTGCTCAAGCTCTGCTCAATGCTCTGTTCATCTCCGATATCCGCAAATACATTATCAAAGACCGCCAGCTGAGAATGGTCAAAGGCCGGAATATGAAGTCCTGCCTGGCCCATCAACGTAAAAAGCCCCAATGTTTTTAAGGCCACTGTTTTGCCACCTGTATTGGGACCGGTGATCAGCAGCGTAGTAAACTGCTCTCCCAAATAAATTTCAATGGGCACCACCGTCTCCGGGTCCAACAGCGGATGGCGGGCTTTTTTGATATGCAAGATACCCCGGGTGTTAAACATCGGTCTGGATGCCTTTTGTTCCAACGCCAAAGCGCCTTTGGCAAAGATAAAATCCAACTGGGTGAGCGCTTGACTATTGGCCGACAGCTGGGGCGCCTCCGATGCTACTAGCCCGCTCAGTTGCATAAGCACCTTTTCTATTTCCTCTTTTTCTTTATTTTGCAACTCCTTGATTTTATTGTTCAGCTGCACCACAGCCATAGGTTCAATAAATACCGTAGAGCCCGTATTGGACTGGTCATGGATCATCCCCGGAAAAGAAGAGCGATACTCACTTCTGACTGGCAGACAGTACCGGTCATTTCGGATGGTGATGACACCATCTTGGAGCATTGTCCTAGAGGCATTCATAATCGAATTCAGTTGGTCCCGGATCTGCTGGTTTGCCCGTTTCATTTCCCGCCGCACCGAAGACAATCCCGGCGAAGCCTCATCTGCCATTTCTACCTCGCTTTTTACGCATCGGTTAATTTCCTTTTCCAGCTGGGGCAACGGTTCCACCAAAGCAAAGAGTTCTTCCAGGCGTTCATAATGTTCCGCCTTATTTTCGTTTTTTGCGTACTGTTTCACTTTTTGGCAAACGTATAAAAATGACGCCACTGCCATCAGTTCTTCCAGATGGAGCATACCGCCCATGCCCACCCGCTCCAGCAAGGCAGAAATGGGTTTAATTCCCCCCAAAGGCAAGCTTCCCTTACGCACGATCATGGCTGCCGCCTCACTGGTCTCTTGCTGCGCGCGGTCAATCATCGCCAAGTTATCCGTAGGCCGCAGCGCCCGACAAGCTTCTTTCCCGGAAGGAGAAATGGCTTTTGCCGCCAAATGTTCCAGAATTTTATCAAATTCCAGTGTTTTTATTGCTTTTTCGTTCATGGCGCACCTCATTTGTCTAATCTATCCAAATATTGTATCACTTTTTTTTCGGCCTTTCCACCAGCAAAATGGCCTACGGCGCCATATTCACAAATTGTTTTCATTTTCAATTTTTCATCTGTTTTCAATGCGCTGCTGCCATAGCCTCTCGCGCCGGTTCTTCCTGGCGGAAAATTTCTGCTCCCAAGCCCTGGAGTTTTTCTTCCAGATGGTCATACCCCCGGTCGATATGGGAAATATGGCTAATCTGGGTTTCTCCTTCTGCCGCTAAAGCTGCCACCACCAAGGCCGCTCCTGCCCGCAAATCCGTTGCCGTAACTGCTGTGCCGGTCAAATGGCGCACCCCTTCCACCACCGCTACCCGGCCATCCGTTTTAATGCCCGCTCCCATCCGGTTTAACTGTGCTGCTTGCAAAAACCGATTTTCAAACAAGGTCTCTGTGATCACAGAAGTGCCTTTTGCCACCGCCGCCAAGGCCATAAACACCGCTTGCAAATCTGTGGGAAACCCAGGATAGGGCATCGTCTTTACGTCAAATGGCAATATTTCCCCCGTGGCTTTGATATGCAGACTGCCCACGCCTTCCTCAATGACTGCGCCTGCTTCCCGCAATTTGGCCAAGATCGCCGCCAGATGGTCATTGGGCGTATTTTTCAGCACCACATCCCCGCCCGTTATGGCCACTGCCGCTAAAAATGTCCCTGTTTCCACACGGTCACTCATCACGCTATGTCGGGCGCCATGGAGACTGTCCACCCCTGTTATCGTTATCTTTGGCGTGCCAGCCCCTTGAATCTTCGCCCCCATTTTCTTTAAAAAAGCGGCCAAATCCACAATCTCTGGCTCTGCCGCAGCATTTTCAATCACTGTAACCCCCTGCGCCAGCGTTGCCGCCATCAAAAGATTCTCTGTGGCGCCAACACTAGGCAAATCCAAATACACCTCTGTGCCCCGTAATATCCGGCATCTGCCTTTTGCCATCCCATGGTCAACCCGAATGCGGGCGCCCAGCGCTGTCAGCCCCTTGAGATGAAGGTCCACCGGTCTGGTTCCAATGGGGCATCCGCCGGGCAAGGGCACCTGTGCCCGGCCTTTTCTAGCCAAAATCGGCCCTAAAACCAAAAACGAGGCCCGCAGCCGCCCGGCCAGTTCTTCTCCTCCCCCGCCCATCTTCATTCGCCTGGCCTGAATATGAACCATCTGCTTTTTTTCATCATACTCCACATCCGCTCCCAATGCCCGCAAAATGCCCAACAGGGCAAGCACATCGGCAAAAGGCGGCACTTGCCGAATCTCGCAGCGCTCCTGTGTCAGCAGACAGGCACAAAGAATGGGCAGCACCGCATTTTTTGAGCCGCCAATCAAAACCGTCCCGAATAAAGGGCCGCTTTTTCTTACAATCAGTTCACTCATACATTCCCTCCGTTCTATTCTGCTTTCCCTATGGATAGTATGGCCCATTTTCCGGGTGTTAGCCCGCCAAAAAACGGCCTTGCGGCCAAAAATATCCAGTGTTCCCCATTTTTTCAAAATGGCTAAAAAAATATGGCCTGCACCGCATTTCCTTGTATCGTTTTGCGCTATACAGTCTGAAAAAATTCGTATATAATAAAAAATAGAGTGAAATGATCTGTATTTGAGGAGGTGCTTTTTGTGGCGAAAAAGAAAATTGCCGTATTGACCGGGGGTGGCGATGCCCCAGGCTTAAATGCCGTAATTTACACGTTGACAAAGACTTGTATCTTAAAATACGACTATGATCTTATCGGCTTTAAGTTTGGCTACCGGGGGTTATATACAAATGATTTCATGCCGCTTACTTTAGAAAACACCACCGGCATTTTGCATAAAGGCGGTTCCATCCTATACAGTTCCAATAAAGATAACCTGTTTGATTACAAAGTGGTGGAAAACGGTGTTGCCGTCCGCAAAGACGTATCCCATGTCGCCATCAGCAATTTAAAAAAAGACGGCGTAGATGTATTGGCTGTATTGGGCGGTGATGGTACTTTGACCAGCGCCCGGGATTTCAGCCGTTTGGGATTAAATGTTATCGGCATCCCCAAGACCATCGATAATGACCTGCTAGCCACCGATCAAACCTTCGGTTTTGATACAGCCGTCAATATCGTCACCGAGGCCTTGGGCCGCCTCCATACCACCGCCGAAAGCCATCACCGAGTCATTGTGGTGGAGGTAATGGGGCGCAATGCCGGTTGGATTGCCCTATATGGCGGTATTGCCGGCAGTGCAGATATCATCCTCATTCCGGAAATCCCCTATACGCTGGATAATATCATTCAAAAAATCCGCGAGCGGGATGCCAGAGGTAAAATGTTTACTATCATTGTTGTCTCTGAAGGGGCCAAAGAAGAAGGCGGCAGCGTGATCGTCAATAAAATCGTAGCTGATAGCCCTGACCCCGTCCGTTTGGGCGGTATTGCCAACAAACTGACCTATCAATTAGAAGAGCGTATCGGTGAGGAACACGAAATTCGCCCTGTCGTACTGGGTCATACCCAGCGTGGCGGTGAAACCAGTCCATATGACCGGATTTTGTCCGCTCGGTATGGTTCTTATGCCGC
This sequence comes from Candidatus Neoanaerotignum galli, assembly GCA_904381335.1. Classification (GTDB taxonomy): domain Bacteria; phylum Bacillota; class Clostridia; order Lachnospirales; family Anaerotignaceae; genus Neoanaerotignum; species Neoanaerotignum galli. The sequence goes on from CAJFIN010000002.1 coordinate 20,272, forward strand.
CAAATTAATCCATGAAGGGCAATATGGTCAAATGGTCTGTCTGCGGGGCGGGAAAATTAGCGCTGTCTCGTTGGAAGAAGTGGGCGGCGGACAGAAATTAATCCAGCCGGAAACTGAAGAGCTGGTGCAGGTTGCGCGGGATCTTGGAATTTCTTTTGGCGATCGTCAAGTACATCGAACGAAATAATTTTTTTCGCTGACTTTTTTCACCAAGGCAAAACCGGTTTTCCAGCTTTGCCTTGGTTTTTTGTTCCTCCTTCTCTCCTTTTCAGGACTGTTTTCCTCCTACAAGAAACGAATAAGCCCTCCCGCTGTTGTACCTCTACTGCTTCTACACACGGTTTGCCCCTCTGTCCCCTTTTTCTCGGCTAAACATATCGCTCTTTGTAGCAATCTAGTTTTTCCCAATTCTGTCACTAGTTAAATCAAAAGGCATTAAATTACCCCTTCATCCCTTTTCTGCCCCAAAAGGATGATCAAAAACCATGTTCTCCTGGCCTTTCGTTTTCTCCTCTGGCCCAACCAGAAAGAAAGAGAAGAGCCGCTTTCTGCCATAACCGCAGACACCTAACGAAGAACTCCCATCTAAGAAACTTCTGCTAATGTAGGCATCGCCTCCTAAGACGCCACATCGTCATGATCATCAAAACCCTTGCTACAGCAATCTGCCCTCCCACCAATATAGCAACATAGCTCCCATTTACTGGGAGCTATGTGTTGGCTATCCTATGATTTTTTAAGCCGTATTTCTTTTCTTTTTGAAATCGTAGCCTCTCCGAAAGAAGGCGGCACTGGTCTTTGGCCGCTGAAAATTTGGTGCTCGCATGGATAGAAAGAACATTCAATCGTTTTGGTTTTTTAGGAAAGCGCCTCTTTTTCATACGCTGCCGCTCGATATCTGAACGTTGCTATCGGCATCTGGCACTGTTTGGCCGCTTCCACGCCGGTGATTTTTCCTTCTTTCCAGTACCGGTAGGCCGCCGGAAAATTTTTCGGCAGCGGCTTTGGCGGCCGTCCAAAGCGGATGCCCCTGGCTTTTGCCGCAGCAATGCCTTCCGCTTGTCTTTGCCGGATATTGGCACGCTCGTTTTCCGCCACAAAAGAGAGTACTTGTAAAACGATATCACTCAAAAACGTTCCCATCAGATCTTTTCCCCGCCTTGTATCTAGCAGTGGCATATCCAGCACCACAATATCCAATCCCTTTTCCTTTGTCAAAATGCGCCATTGGTCTAAAATCTCTGTGTAATTACGTCCCAGCCGGTCGATACTTTTAATACAAAGCAGATCATTTCTTTTCATTTTTCGCACCATTTTTTTATATTGCGGACGTTCAAAATTTTTTCCGGATTGTTTTTCCACATAAATATTTCTCTCCGGCACACCAGCCTGACACAGCGCGATCCATTGCCGGTCCTCATTTTGATCCCTGGTTGAAACACGGATATACCCATACCATTGCTGCTCCATGCCATGTTCCATCTTGCTATCTGCCATATCGCTCACCGCCTTGTTTTGCCACATATACCTTCGCCCCCTTTGCCAAAACCATTTCTGCCGCCATCGTCTGGTCAACGTATCTTTCTTTTGTGAGATCTTTCTGCATCCGTTTCTAACGCAAATAAAATAAGCCGGACATCGTTTCGTTCAACCATGTCCGGCTATCCTTTTGGCTTTGTCCCATTTGATTCAGCCTTTCAAGCATTGTCCAAAGGGCAAGTCCATCCTTATTTTGCGTATTCCGTTGCTCTGGTTTCCCGCACCAGACTTACTTTGATCTGGCCAGGATATTCCAGTTCTTCTTCAATTTTTTTAGCAATCTCCCTTGCTAGTAAAGGCAGGCCCTCATCATTGATATCTTCAGGGATCACCATTACCCGCAGTTCCCGGCCGGCCTGGATAGCAAAGGATTTTTCTACACCCTTAAACTTGTCCCCAATTTCTTCTAGTTTTTCCAGCCGTTTGATGTACGTTTCCAGCGTTTCCCGCCGAGCCCCAGGACGGGCGGCAGAGATGGCATCGGCAGCCTGCACTAGCACTGCAATAATGCTTTCCGGTTCCACATCGCCATGATGCGCTTCCACAGCATTAATCACCACAGGAGATTCTCGATGTTTTTTCAGCAGCGATACGCCAATACTTACATGAGATCCTTCCACCTCATGGTCAATGCTCTTACCAATATCATGCAGCAATCCGGCCCGTTTGGCCAGCGTCACATCCACGCCCAGCTCTGCTGCCATCAGTCCTGTCAAATGAGCCACCTCAATGGAATGACGCAGGACATTTTGGCCATAGCTGGTGCGATATTTTAGTTTGCCCAGAAGGCGGATCAATTCGGGATGCAGCCCATTGACCCCAGTTTCAAAGGTGGCCGTTTCGCCTTCTTCCCGCATAATGGTTTCCACCTCTTTTTTGGCCTTTTCCACCATCTCTTCAATCCGAGAAGGATGCACCCGACCATCAACAATAAGTTTTTCCAGCGCAATTCTGGCAATCTCCCGGCGCACCGGATCAAAGCCTGACAAAATCACAGCCTCCGGTGTATCATCAATGATCAAATCAATGCCCGTTAATGTCTCCAGCGCACGGATATTCCGGCCTTCCCGGCCGATGATCCGCCCTTTCATTTCATCATTTGGCAGCTGCACCACAGAAACGGTCGTCTCTGTCACATGGTCTACCGCGCAGCGCTGAATGGCATTCACCACAATCTCCCGACTTCTTTTTTCTGCTTCCATTTTGGCTTTGGATTCTACATCTTTTACCAAAAGAGCTGCTTCATGCTTCACATCCGTTTCAATGATGGAAAGCAGATGCTGCTTCGCTTCCTCTTTGGTAAAACCGCTAATCCGTTCCAATTCCGCCAGATGCTGTTCGTAAACTTTCTGTACTTCTTCTTTCTGACGGTCCAGATCTGCCAATTTCCGGCTCATCTGTTCTTCTTTGCGCTCGAACTGATCCATCTTTTTGTCGAGCCCTTCTTCTTTTTGCACCAGACGTTTTTCTGTCCGCTGCAGTTCATTTCGTCTTTCCCGAACTTCCCGTTCCAGGTCGTTTTTCGCCTTCAGATTTTCCTCTTTGGCCTCCAGGAGCAACTCTTTCTTTTTGGCCTCCGCCGTTTTTTCCGCATCTTCTACGATTTGTGCGGCCCTTGTTTCAGCCGCACCGATCTTTGCCTCCGCGATCCGTTTTCTATAGTGAAAGCCTACCAATAAGCCAAGAATGAGTGCCAAAAGACCAACCAGGATCAGTGCAATTACCATGATCGGTTCTATGGGAAACACCTCCTCCTTTTTCGTTGCCTTTTTTGCCTGAAAAAGAAATACGCCGCCCGGCGGTGCCATTACGCCTGCGCGGCTCATTTTCCTGCTCTTTTCATATAAAAAGGACTTTTTTCATTTTAACGCCTTTTCACAAAGAAGTCAAGCCGGTTTTCCATTTTCAGCTCTTTATAAAGAAAAAATTGACAAAAATTAGAGGCTTTTCTAAAAAAATATCGCTCGTTTTGTAAAAAATCTACCATCATCTTGTGAATGTTAATAAAAATACCGTCCTTGATCCTGCCGGCGAAACTTGGGATGAACCGCCGCATTAACGGCTGCCGCAATGGTGGAAGAAAGCCGCTGTAAAGCAGCATCCATTTCTTTTGGCGTAACAAAAAGATCTGCTGCATAAGGAAGAAGCACTTCTTCGGCCGCCTCTTTTCCCTCCCCTTCCTTTACACCTGCCAAATGCAGTGCATCCCATACCAGTGTGGCCGCATCCACCACCGTAGGCACCCCGATGGCAATGACCGGTACGCCCAACGTACGGCGGCTTAGCTCCATCCGACGGTTTCCCACCCCAGAGCCAGGACAAATGCCCGTATCACTGATCTGGATGGTGGCGTTCACCCGAGAAAACTTTCGTGCTGCCAAAGCATCCACCACCAAAATACGGCTGGGCCGGATTTTTTCTACTACGCCCCGGATCGTCTCTCCGGTTTCAATCCCAGTAATGCCCATCACCCCAGGTGCAATGGCCGCCATCGGCCGCACAGCCCCCTGCAGCTCCGGCGGCAGGGCGTCCTTGAGATGCCGGGTGACAAAAATCCCTTCTACCACCTTCGGCCCCAAGGCATCCGCTGTGACAAACCGGTTCCCCAGCCCCACCACCAGCACCGTTTCCCGTCTTTCTAGCGCCAGGAAGTCCTGGAGTACTTCTTCTAACAGGGCGCCCGTTTCCTCTAAACATTCCGTATGGTTCTGCCGAAGCAGCGGCGCCTCCAGTGTGACATACCGGCCACGCTTTCGGCCCATGGCCTCCTCTGCCTGCGTAGTCAGAATACTCACCTCTGTTGCCTGTACAAATTCTCCCACTTTTGTGCGCACTTTTACCCCGTCTGGCGCTTGTCCATCCCGCTCGGTCATCCATTGCTGCATTTCAATGGCCAAGTCCGTCCGAAAAAACACCTGCTTCATACCAATGCACCTCCTTTGGCTGTAGTATCCCCCAAAAGAAGGTCTTTTAGCCGCAGAAGATGCTTTTCTTCTTCTTTTCCCGCTTACCGCCGCAAGGCCCGGCGATAAATCCAAACAGAAAGCCCTGCTGCCGCCAGCTCTGTCACCCAAAATGCATGCCATACCCCTGTTGCGCCCCATATCTTGCTGAAAAGAAATGCCAATGGCACCATCACCACCACATACCGGCAAAGGGAAATCAAAAGCGAAGGCACGCCTTTTCCCAACCCTTCTAACGCTCCACAACAAGTCACCGATATGGCGGAAGGCAAAAATCCACAGCAAATGATGCTAAGTGCCTCCGTTCCGGCTTGAATTGCCTGCGGCGTGTGGGTAAATAACCCCATCAGGGCCTGCGGCAGGCTCAGACAAATCACCATGCCCACCGCCATCATCGCTCCACATAATGCCAGTACCCAGAAAAACACTTTCCGCACTCGATCCAATGCGCCAGCGCCATAATTATAGCCCATAATGGGCCGCATCCCTTGAATAAAGCCGTTTGCCGGCAGATAGATAAAGGTTTGAAGCTTATAATAAATTCCTAACACCAGGATATAAACACCAGAATACGCTGCCAAAATGGCATTTAAAGCAGAGATTAGTAAAGATGGCAGCGCCAGATTCAGCACCGCTGGAATACCAATGGCATACAGCCGCTTTGCCAAGGCACAGGAGGGCTTGAGATACGTCTTTTTCAGTGCCACAGGCATTGGTTTCTTCCAGTATACCAACAAATAAATCACCAGTGATGCTGTCTGCCCAAGGCCAGTGGCCAAAGCTGCGCCTTCGATCCCCATCTCGGGAAAAGGTCCTAACCCGAAAATTAGCACGGGGTCCAGCAAAATATTCAGTATACAGCCGCTCATTAAGCTTACCATGCTTACTTTCATCCAGCCTACCGCTTGAAAGACTTTTTCTAGTCCAATCCCCAACTGGACACTCAGTGTAAAGGCAAAGGCCACTATGCCATATCGAATTCCCAGTTCCAGCACTTGCTCATCCTGGGTAAACGCCCTCAAAAAAACCGGCAGTACCACCATGCTGCCAATGGTCAGCACAATCCCATGTACCGCTGCCAACCCCATACCGCTGGAAGCCGCCCGGCTGGCTTCTTCCTTCTCTCCTGCGCCTAAAAAGAAAGCGATCACGGCATTCATCCCGACACCAAAGCCAATGCCTACTGCATTAATAAAGTTTTGAATGGGATAGACTAGTGATAGTGCCGTCATAGCCTCTTCACTAATCTGGGCCACAAAAAAGCTGTCCACAATGTTGTATAACGAATTGACCATCATCGAAATCACCATGGGCAGTGCCATGGATAAGATCAGCGGCAATACTGGCCGCTCTTTCATAAATGTCTCTTGCATTGTTCCTCCTTCTTCCAGAAAACCACAAAAAAAGCCACACAGCCTAAAATGACTGTGTGGCGAAAAGATGACGAACGTCCGGAAAAATCCACGCTAAGTTTTACTGTTTGATTATAAAGGACAGTGTCTTTGTTGTCAAGATGATTCCAGAACGTCTTTTGCCCGCTGCTGTTGCCGAAACTGCGTAGGCGAAAGGCCTTCTGCCTTTTTAAAGGCACGAGAAAAATAAAATACATCTCCAAATCCTGCCTCTGAAGCCACTTGGCTTACGGACTTTTGTGTTGTTTCTAACAGCACTCTCGCCCGCTCCATGCGCACTCGGGTAAGATACTTGGCAGGCGGCATGCCCATCTGAGCACGAAAGCAGCTGGATAGATAAGACCGGCTCACCCCCAGCTCTTGCGCCAATGATGCCACCGATGTCTCCTGACGAAATGCCTTTTCCTTCATCAGCCGTACTGCCTGTTGGATCAAGGGCCCAGACTGGGCAAGTTTTTCTTCCTCCGCTTCTTGCGCTCTATTTTGGCGATAAAAATGGAAACTATCCAGCACCACATCGCAGTTGGTAGCCCGGCTATTTTTCTCTCCGGTACAGAAAATCTTAATGATATGGGCGCCGCCAGTGAGTTTGGTATTAACGTACAACAACTGATGCGGCAGCCGTTCCGGCGAATATGCATCCACGGTGGCCTGATACCGGCCATCCAAAATGACGTCCGCCTTGCCGCAGTCAAAATTCATGGTGCCATACCATTTAATGCCCGTTCCTTCAAATGGAAATTCCACATAGGCTTTGGCTTGGGCAGTGTACACTTCCTCTGTCTGCTGCTCCGAAGGCCATTTTTTCCATTGCCCGGTATAAAGCACCCCTTCTCCATCCGGGCGCACCACCTGCCACCGAAAAGAAGATACCGCTTCTAATATAATCGATAATACTTGATATAAGCTTCCTGTTAGATGCAAATAATCCGCCGGAGTCATATTTCCGCTATCATGAACCAAAAACCGAAACTCCTGCGCCAGCCGGGGATTGGCAATCCCTGTAATCACCGCCTGATGACGGCTTACTTTTGCTCGCTGGAAAAAAGCCCCAGCCCCCGGTCCCGTCAGGTCGGCCCACATCAAATTCAGTTCCCCAAAGGCGTCCACTTCCAATAGGCCCTGGCTATTGGGTGGCAGAAAAACACATCATTCTGCTTTACCCGCCAAGCCTTTTGATCCACCTGCCAACGGCCCCAGCCATCCACCACAAAAAACAACCGTATCTCGGATCCTGTATGAAAGGTCTCTTTGGTGCTTCCCACGGCTTTCCATCGGCCGCTTTGGCGCAGAAAGGCGCCAGCCATCACATCAACGTCCTCCATATGAGGACGAATGTAATTTTGACTAAATTGCTCAACCATTGCCTATCTCCTTCCTTCTTTTCCAAAAAAACCTGGTATATTTTTTGAATTATTCTAAAAAATAAAACAAATTTACAAAACCTTTTGCTCTATTCTATCACATTTTTCCATGTACGAAAACAGTTTTTTTGCTTATGATGTCCGTTGTTAAAAGACATTTTATTACTGTTTCCCATTTCGATTTTTACTTTTGCCCCAAGGGCAATCTGATTGAAGGAGGCTGCCTCATGAAAGAAACTGCTAAAAATAAAAATAAACACGGTTTAATGACCACCTGTATTCATGCCGGAAACCGCCATGATGATGTGCATGGCGCCATCGCCACTCCCATTTATATGACCAGCAACTACCGCCTGCCCACCGATGGTACGCCTGTGGATTGGAGTGGTATTCATTCCGATATCTATTTACGCAATGGTCATACCAATCAATTTGTGCTGCAAGATAAGCTCAGCGCCATTGAAGGTGCTGAAGACTGTGTGGTACTAGCTAGTGGTGTTGCCGCTTTGGCCGCTGTGTTTACCACATTTTTAAAAGCTGGTGATCACGTTGTGGTTTCTCAGGTTTGTTACAGCGCCACCAGTATTCTCTTTCACGAATTGCTGCCAGAAAAATATGGCATGAAGGTTACCTTTGTAAATAGCGCCAACTTAGAAGAAGTAAAAGCTGCCATTACGCCAGAAACAAAATTGGTTCACATCGAAACGCCGGGTAACCCCACCACAGAAATTGCCGATATTGCTGCCATTGCCGCCAGCGCCCATGCTGTTGGCGCCATGCTCACCATTGACAGCACCTTTGCCTCTCCCCTGCTGCAAAAACCGCTGGCCCTGGGGGCAGATTTAGTCATCCATTCCATGACAAAATATATCAATGGCCATGGTGATGCCTTAGGCGGCGCCGTCCTTGGCTCCACCGCTCTGATTGATAAAATTAAAACTCAGGCCATGGTAAATTTCGGTGGTATCATCAGCCCCATGACCGCTTGGTTAATTTGCCGCGGTTTGGCTACGCTGCCTCTGCGCATGAAGCAATACTGTCAAACGGGTATGAAAGTGGCACAATTTTTAGAAAACCATCCTGCGGTGCGGTTTGTTTACTATCCTGGCTTAGACAGCCATCCTCAGCACGAGCTGGCTGCCAAACAAATGAAAGGCTTTTCCGGCATGATGTGTTTCGACATCAAGGGTGATGAAACAGCGCATACAAAGTTTCTTTCTGCATTAACACTGATTTGCCATGCTGTTTCTTTGGGTGACTTAGAAAGCCTAATCGTATACACCCAGCCAGACAGCCCCAAAATGCAATATTATCCCGAAATCTTCCGTGATGGCTTTTTCCGCTTCAGCCTCGGATTGGAAGATGCTGAGGATATCATTGCCGATTTACAAGGCGCTTTTGCTGCCGCTGGGCTGGCCTAAGTTTTATTTTCTTCGGTTTCATCACTATCTTTTCTCTTCGGCTTTTCCCTCTTTATGGATGGGAAAAGCCTTTTTATTGCCATCCCTTTGATCGTCTATAACAAAACGCTCTAAAAAGCTTTTTATTATTATTTTTTTCTTCCCAAACGGCTTTTTCTTAACAAGGTCAATCTGATCGCATAAATCCATCCATTCTATTTTCAAATCATCTAAAAAGCTATTTCTTTTTTGTCTAATTTATATATTTTTAGTTTAAAATACTCTGTTCGGCTTTATTATTTTCGTTAAAATAGATATAAATATCTATATTTTTTCTGTTAATTTTATTGACAATATCTAAAAAATTACCTATACTAATTCTCGAAATTCATTCTCCCTATTTCTCAAAAAGATGCTGAGAAAAGGTTTCAGGAAGAAAAGAGGTGGTTACTATCCGTCATCATCGCTTTTGGGGCTGGTGTGCTGTTTTTTGCATGGTTATGGCCATGCTCACTGGCATAAAACACCGTTGACCCTATCGTTTTATCCCTGCCGCTTGCTGCGGTCCGCACCAAAGAAAGGAGTTTCTTCATTATGATGTCCGAAAAAATGATCCGTTACTTGGCTTTGTTTGCCGGCGGCCTCTTCGCTGGCACCTTCGGCCTAAAAGCCCTCTCCAGCAAAGATGCAAAACATCTGTACACCAATGCACTGGCCACCGCCTTGCGGTGTAAAGATTCTGTAATGACTTCTGTCAACCGCGCCCAGGCAGCCGCCGAAGATATTCTCTCCGATGCCAAGGAGTTAAATGAATCCCGGCAAAACGCCGAAACCATCATCAAAGATGATGCCGAAACAGGGGATGCGCAGGAAGCTTAATCCGCCCAGGAGACAATAGAGATGAACTGTATTATTTTACACGAAAATCAAACCAGCCTTCGATTTACTCCATCCAACAGACGCATGACCCTCGCCCAGGCTGATCAATGGGAAGCTTATCTATCCGCCTTGCCTGGGGTAAAAAAAGCGAAAGTCCGGGCGCGCATTGCCAGCGCCACTGTACTTTATGCCGGAGAACGAAAAATACTGCTGGCAGCCATTGCCCGTTTCCGTTATGATGACCCAGCCCTTTTCGCTCCTCAAACCAACGCCAGAGCCTTGGCGCAGCAATATGAAGAAAAGCTGGTAGGCCTTGTGGTATGGCAGGCAGTCAAACGGCTTTTCCTGCCGCCTCCCCTGCGCATCATTTTCACCTGTTGGACAGCCGGCCGCTTCTTATGGCATGGTTTCCAATCTCTCATCCATCGCCAGCTGCACGTGGAAGTGCTAGATGCCATTTCCATTGGTATCTCCCTGCTGCGGCGAGACTTTTCCACCGCCTCCTCCGTGATGTTTCTATTAAAGGTAGGAGAGCTGTTAGAAGAATGGACAAGAAAAAAATCTGTCACTGATTTAGCTGGCAGCATGGCTTTGCAGGTGGATCGGGTTTGGCTCCATCCTCGTCAGGGGCCGGAAGTGCTCGTCCCCCTCACCCAAATACAGCCTGGCGATATTTTGACCCTCCGGGCAGGCGGCGTGATTCCCCTGGATGGCTGTCTGATCGAAGGCGAAGTGATGGTAAATCAGGTTGCCTTGACCGGCGAAAGCCTTCCCGTAGCTAAAGGACCTGGCAGTATTGTCTATGCGGGCACCGCTGTAGAAGAAGGAGAGGCCTTATACGAAGTACGTTCCATTGCCGGAAGCAGCCGCTACGATCAAATCATTGCCATGATTGAGTCCTCTGAGCAGCTGAAAAGCCAGGCAGAACATCGGGCTGCTTCTTTGGCAGACCGGCTGGTTCCCTTTAGCCTGTTAGGTACGGCGCTTACTTTCGCCTTAACCCGAAACATCAGCCGGGCAGTCTCCATTTTGATGGTGGATTTTTCCTGTGCGTTAAAATTAGCCATGCCCCTAGCCGTATTATCCGCCATGCGGGAAGCCGGTGGTTATCATATCACTGTCAAAGGGGGCAAATTTTTAGAGGCAGTGGCACAAGCAGATACCATTGTTTTAGATAAAACAGGCACTCTCACCAAGGCTTGCCCACGGGTTGCCGATGTGATTGCCTTTGGCGGCAATGATCCCAAAGAAATGCTGCGTATTGCCGCTTGCCTCGAAGAACATTTTCCCCACTCCATGGCAAACGCTGTGGTTCGAGCGGCAGCGAAAGCAGGCCTAACCCACGAGGAAATGCACGCCAAGGTAGAATATGTGGTTGCCCATGGCATCTCCAGCACCATTCAGGGGCAACGGACTCTCATCGGCAGCCGCCATTTCGTCTTTGAGGATAATCATTGCCATATTCCCGCTGGCGAAGAAGAAAAATTTGATACTCTCCCCCCAGAAATGAGCCACTTGTATTTGGCCATCGGGGGAACGCTGTGCGCCGTGATCTGTGTGGCTGACACCTTGCGAAAGGAAGCCTCTACTGTGGTTCATTCCCTGCAGCAGCTGGGCCTGCGGGTTGTGATGATGACGGGGGATAATGAACAGACAGCCGCTGCCATTGCCCGACAAGTGGGTATTGAAGAATTTCAGGCGGGGGTTTTGCCAGAAGATAAGGCCGCCTTCGTGACAAAACAGCGGCAAAATGGTCACATTGTATTGATGGTCGGCGATGGCATCAATGACTCTCCCGCCCTTTCTGCCGCCAATGCTGGTATTGCCATCCAAAGCGGCGCTGCGATTGCCCGCCAAATTGCCGATATTACCATCGGAGAAAGCAATCTGGCCGCCCTGGTAACACTGCGCCGCCTTTCGACAGCGCTGTTGAATCGCATTGACCACAATTACAAGGCGATCCTCCTTTTTAATGGCAGTTTGATCCTGCTGGGAGCTGCCGGCGTACTGGCGCCCACAGCATCCGCTTTCTTACATAACGGCTCTACTCTGGCTTTTAGCCTCCATAGCATGACAAACCTCTTGCCGGATTGCCGATAAAACGATCCCGTTTCATTTTTTTGAAACGGGATTTTTTTGTCCTTGCCTCCGCCTTGACTTTCCCTCTTTCCCTAGCTATACTCAAAATAAATCTCTGTCTGTGCCGCCATTTAACAGCAAGAAGGGGGTAAACCCATGGCATCATCCTATACCGCACCGCTTTCTCTGCGGGATACCCTATTTGCTTATGCAAAAAAACACTATCAAACCACACCTGTATACCTTTGGCGAAACCTGCCTGGATATGCCGTGCTGCGCCATCCAGAAAATCAAAAATGGTATGCCCTCCTGCTCTGTGTCCCCCGGGAAAAAGCCGGCCTAACCGGAGATGGCATGATCGATCTGATGGATGTAAAATGCGATCCTGTGTTGGCAGGCTCTCTGCGCGCCCATCCTGGTATCTTGCCTGGCTATCATATGAATAAAGCCGGCTGGATCAGTCTATGCCTGGATGGTAGTGTGGAAACTGAGCTGTTGTTTTCCCTGCTTGATACCAGCTATCTGCTCACACTGCCTCCCCAAACCCGCCGGGCAGCTGCCGGGCCACGGGACTGGCTCATTCCTGCTAATCCTGCCTACTTCGATGTGGAGGCCGCCTTTGAGCAAAGTCCGCTCCTGCTTTGGACGCAGCGAGCACATATCCATCCCAAAGATACGGTATATCTATATATGGGAGCTCCCATTTCGGCGTTGGGCTATGCTTGTGATGTGGTGGAAACGGATCTGCCCCGTATTCCACCGGACCCCACACAGCCCGATCGGAAGCAAATGAAACTGCGCCTGCTGCACCGGTTTGCTCCCACCGATCTGCCTTTTTCCCGTCTGAAAGAACTGGATGTGCGGGCTGTTCGAGGACCAAGGAACGTGCCTGCTCCATTAAAAGAAGCGATCTGTCAGATCTGGCCCGAGGCGCCCCGCCCTCTTACCCTAGGGTTAGAAACGACTGTCCCCAAAAACCAATAAAGGAGGAATTGCATATGAAAGTATTATTAGTAAACGGAAGCCCCCATCCAGAAGGATGCACCCGCCGCGCCTTAGATGAAGTCGCAAAAGCATTGACACAAGATGGGATCCAAACAGAACTGCTTCAGCTGGGAAAAAGTCCCATTGCCGGATGTATCGCCTGTGGCCATTGCGCCACCAGCGGACACTGCGTCTTTGATGATGTGGTCAACGAGCTCATAGATCGGGCCCAAACGGCAGATGGATTCATCTTTGGCTCTCCGGTATACTTTGCCCATCCTGCCGGGCAAATCTTATCCGCCCTGGATCGGGCCTTTTTCGCCGGCGGTGCTAACTTTGCGCAAAAGCCTGGCGCCATCGTGGTCTCCGCTCGCCGGGCAGGCACCACTGCCTCTCTTGATGCCCTGCAAAAATATCTTGGCATCAGCCAAATGCCCATCATCAGCGCCACCTATTGGAATATGGTGCATGGCAATACACCTCAGGAGGTGGAGCAGGACTTGGAGGGCCTGCAAACCATGCGCAATCTAGGCCATCACATGGCTTGGATGTTAAAATGTATTGCTGCCGGAAAAGAAGCCGGCATTCAGCCGCCCCTTGCCGAAGGGACATACCGCACCAATTTCATCCGTTAAGTCATAAACAACCATCTGCTCACTGGGGCGGATGGTTGTTTTCTTCTTTTTGTGCCATAAAATTCCCCAAAAGCACCTACTTTTCTGTTGGATAGCCAAAATAAAACAAAAAAACGCTTTCTTTGTTGGATACTCCATAGAAAAACCCATTGCACCCGCTCTCCTTTGCCTCTAAAATAGAATTAGCTACTTTGCGTTCCCTTTCAAAAAAGGAGTGTGACCACCATGTACCCTCTCTATGCTTCCCGTATGGCATCTTGGAAACGGCTTTTGCTGGTATGTACCGGAGCGCTGCTTTTTGCTTTTAACATGAAAAGCTTCGTTCATTCCGGTGGACTGCTGCCCGGCGGTATTGCCGGCGCCAGCACCTTACTGCAGCAAATTTTTTCGTCTTTCTTTTCTCTATCTATCCCCTATACCCCCATCAACCTGCTGTTAAACGCCTTTCCTATCTTTATTGGCTTTCGATTTATTGGTAAAAAATTTACTCTTTTCAGCCTGTTGATGATTGTGTTATCCAGCTTTTTAACCGACATGATTCCCGTCCAGCCCATTACCTATGACCCGCTTTTGGTGTCTGTGTTTGGCGGATTATTAAATGGCCTTTCCATCGGCCTATGTCTTTGGGGAAATGCCAGCAGCGGCGGCCTTGACTTTATCGCCATCTTTTTAAGCCAAGAAAAAAATATGGACGCCTGGAACTATACCTTCGCCTTAAACGCCGTAATGCTGCTCATCGCCGGGCTGCTTTTTGGTCTGGATCAAGCGCTGTATTCCATTATTTTTCAATTTACCAGCACACAAGTGGTTCATGTGCTTTACCAAAAGCATCGCCAGCATACACTCTTTATCATCACCAACCATCCAAAAGAAGTTTTTTCCACGATCTCTGCCATGACCCATCATGGCGCCACTGTATTTGATGGCACCGGCGCCTATCTGGAGGAGCCTAGAAGTATGGTCTATTCTGTGGTGGACAGCGATGAAGTGAAACCGGTGATAAAGGCCGTTCGCCAGGCAGATTCCACCGCTTTTGTCAACGTTGTACGCACCGATCAAATGACGGGGCGATTTTTCCAGCGAAAAGAAGATTGACCGATCCACCGCCGGTAAAAAACGCCAGGCGGTTTTTTACATAGGAAAAGGCCCTTTTCGGGCCTTTAAACATAGTGCTTCTTTTCTGACAACAATGGGTTGATCCATCGCCAAAAAACAGTATATTGGCTCATTCCATGCGCCAATTTTCACCTTCCCTCTGTCGATGCACCATCTGTGCAAACAAACCATTTTTCTCTTTCAGCTCTTCTGGCGTACCATTTTCAGTCACCTGGCCATCCTGCAGCACCACCACTTGATCCGCCCCCTCCACAGTACGCATCCGGTGTGCGATAACCAGCACCGTTTTCCCTGTCATAAGCCGGGAAAGTGCGTTTTGAACGAGATTTTCATTTTTGACATCCAACGAAGCCGTGGCCTCATCCAACAAAATGATTGGCGCGTCTTTTAAGATGGCTCGAGCAATAGAAATCCGCTGACGCTCTCCGCCGGAGAGGGTGTTCCCGTTTTCCCCAATCATGGTATGCCAGCCTTCCGGCATGCGTAGTGCAAATTCATCACAATGGGCTAAACAAGCAGCTGCGATCACTTCCTCATCCGAAGCATCTTTCCGGCCCACCCGGATATTTTCCAAAATAGTATTTTGAAACAATGTCACTTCTTGAAATACAATGGCATAACAGGAAAGGAGCGTCTCTGGGTCCACCTGAGAAATATCCATTCCTCCCAATGTGATCTTTCCTTGGGGAATATCCCAAAACCGAGCCGCTAACCGGGCCGCTGTGGTTTTCCCGCTGCCGGAAGGGCCCACCAAAGCCGTCACTTCTCCTTGCCGCGCCGTAAAAGAAACGTCTTTGAGCACCTGAACCCCAGTATCATAGGCAAAAGATACCCGATCAAACACCAGATCATAACCCTGGTTTGTCAAAACCTTTTCCCCGGTCTGCACAGGATAATCCAAAATTTCCCGCAGCCGCCCGATATTCACACGAGCACTAATCACGGCCGCCAAATTTTGCAGCGCCCCCTGCAAGGGATCATATAACCGCGAAACCACCAAAAGGAAGAGGAAAAACTCCACAAGACCAATCTCTCCTGCCACCAGCAAGGACGCCCCTGTAATAGCCACCGTCACAATACCAAGCTTCAGCACCAGAGAGGCGGAAACGACAAACACCGCCGTGCCCAGCTCTGAAGCAATCGCCCGCCGTTCTACTGCATGGATCTTTTCTTTCAATCCTGCCAGATAGCTATTTTCTGCTCCATTGGCGCGAAGATCCTGTATGGTTTCGATGCACTCTTGAATACCGCCGGCACACGCCATCTTCGCATCCATCTGCCGCTGATTCAATGCCTCCTGCACCCGGGCGGAACAGCCCACAATCAAAAAGGATACCGGCAGCACCCACAGCGCCGCCAAGGCCATTTTCCACTGTACTCCTATCAAGCAAAGTGCCACCAATGTGGTAGAGGCAATGGACCCCGCCAATTCCGGGATAAAATGGGAAAACGCTGTCTCTAAAAATGCACTGTCCGCCATCAACACACTCGTCAGATCGGCTAAATCCCGCTGACCAAAATATGACAGCGGAAGTTTGCGCAGCTTTTCCGCCAAAGTGATCCGGCGTACCCCGCTTTCCTGATAAGTGGCAAAATATGTGGCATGATACTGCACCCAAGTGGCCGCCGCCAAAGCCGCCACACACCCAAAACACATTAGGGCATACAGCGGGCTTTCTGCCATCCAATGTTCCCCTTGCATCATAGCAGTCACAAGCCGGTAAAGCACTGCCACTGGCGCCATCAATGCCAGGTTTTGCAAAAAACAGCTCAGGCACCCCTTTACCAAATCCTTTGCCCCTTGCCGGGAGAGTGCATATCGTTTTCCCAACCATTGCAGAAATGATTCAGCCATTGTCCCTCTCCTCCTTTTTTATATTCCACTCAAGCGACCGGCGGTATTGCGCCCATAACGAGGCATATGGACCGCCTTTGGCCAATAAAGTTTCATGCGTCCCTTCTTCTACAATTTCTCCCTCCGACAGCACGACAATCCGATCCGCTGAGGCGACCGTAGAAAGCCGATGCGCAATAAACAACACCGTCTTTCCCTTGGAAAGCTTAGTGATCGCTTGCTGCACATAAAATTCATTTTCTGCATCTGCAAATGCCGTGGCCTCATCTAACAGAAGCACTGGCGCCTGTTTTAAAAACATCCGTGCAATGGCAATCCTTTGCTGTTCTCCGCCGGATAAATATACCCCGCCAGGCCCCACATAGGTATCCACCCCCTGGGGAAATTTTTCTACTATACTGCTGCATTGGGCCTCTTTTAATGCCCAAAGCACTTCTTCCCGACTGGCCTTCGGCCGCCCCAGACGTACATTTTCCAACAGCGTTGCCTGTATCAGCCGGCTATTTTGAAACACAAACCCCACCTGTGACATTAGTTCTTTCGCTGATATTTGCCGTATATCTGCCCCACCCAAGGCCACTGTCCCTTCCTGTGGGTCAAAAAACCGAGCCGCCAAGGCTGCCAAAGTGCTTTTCCCAGAACCACTTTCCCCCACAAGGGCCACCCGTTCTCCCGGCTGCAGCGACAGTGTCACGTCTGTCAAAGCATTGTTGCTTCCATCATAGGAAAAAGTAACGTGAGAAAAATCCAGTGCACCATTTTGAGGATGTGCCATTGGCGTCATCTGCGGCAATGGTTTGGCAGTCAGAATCTGATCCATCCTGGCTAAAGCATCATCCACAATCATCGCATCTTCACTTTGAAACATAATCCGCGTCATGGTGACAGAGATGATGGGCGTAATGATGCAATAAAAAATCAAATTAAGCAAAAACGTCTCGGTCATCACTTGCCCACCGAGCCAAAAAGCCCCCAAAATCAAAAAGACAAACACACTGTTAATGGCCACTGTATAACAGATCATCGGCAAACACAAGTCTTTCGTATAAGCTATCACCCATATCCCATATTGCTGAATGGACTCTCGAAACCTGTGGAAAGAATCAATGGTCTGGCCAAAGGTCTTGACCACCGGCATACCCCGGACATATTCCACCGCTTCATTACTCATCTCTTCCAGTGCATTTTGATATTCTGTCATTTTTTGACGCATTTTCTGCCCGGTCATCCGCATCATGACCAAAAATCCCAGCGCCACTGGCACAAGGCTCAACAACCCCAGCCGCCAATCAAACACCAATAAAAGTCCTATCAATCCTAGCGGTGTAGCTATGGCACCAGCCCGATCAGGCAGACGGTGGGCTAGATACGTTTCCGTAGCGGCAGAAGCTTCATTCACTGTTTTCCGAAGCCGGCCGCTGCCAAACTGGGCCACAAGCCCCAAAGGCAGCTGGGTGATCCGCTCCATCATTGCCATCCGTAAGTTGGCTGCAATACGAAAAGCCGCTAAATGGGAGCACAAAAGCGATGCAATATACACCAATACTGCTATAACAGAAAACCCCAAGGCTTTCCACCCATAGTCCACAAGATGCACCGCCAAAGAAAAATCAGGTGCCACCGCCAGAGCCTCGCGAATCATGCCCCACAAATACCAAAAAGGTACCAATGCCAGCAATGCACTTACTGCCGATCCAACCCACGAAAAATAGGTCAGATAGCGATACCGGCCGGCAAACCCCAATAATCGTTCCATACGTTTGGATGATTTCAACATAAATCCCTCCTTCATCATCTAACTGCCAATCATAGATTAGTTTAAACTAACTTTTGGGCAGAAAAGGGCCGCCCCTTTTCCCGTCAAGGGTTAAACCCCCATCAGTTGTTTCCATCCAGCCAAATAAAATGCTTGAATTTGTTTGACCATATCCATTGCCTCCTCCCGACCCACATCATGAAGCAACGGCTCGAAATAAGCAGAAAACATGCCGCTGAGCAGCACATGCTCCAGCCAAGGCGCCATGGATTGTACAGGACTGCCCAACTTTGCTAAGACATCAAGATACCGGTGGGTGCCCTCTGCCTCAATTTCCACCAAACGGTGTACAAAATCCTGATGCTTTGTGCCCTCTGCCTTGGTAAGCAAAAGCAAAAAGGCCTGCCGATGGCTATACATATAGTCCATCAGTTCCAACATACAGTTGCGGGATACGTCCCCTAGCTGGCGGGTCTGCTCCTGTGGTTCCAGCAAGGTAAACGCTTTTTGGGCCTGAATAAAGCGGGTCATGAAAAAAGTTTCCTCTTTTTCCACCAGCGCGTCAAATAATGCTTCTTTACTGGAAAAATACCCATAAAACGCCCCTGTGGTCACGCCAGCTTCCCGAACGATCATCCGCAAGCTTGCCCGCAGAAATCCTTTGTCTAAAAATTCCCGCTGTCCGCTTTCTAAGATCTTCTCTCTAGTCTTTGGCGCCCTTTGCTCCACTGTTTTCTCCTTTCCAGGCGCACAAACATAACGATGTTATATAACACCGTTATGTTAGCACACACTTACTCTTCTGTCAAGTTAAATTCTCCCTTGCTGTGGGTGTACTTTTCCTTCTACCACTCCAGCTAATAGTCCCACTGCTGCTGGCAACACCCAGCCTAAGCCAATGGAATAAAACGGCAAATATTGCTCCAAAATACTGCTGCCAATGCCTAGTTCTGTGATCACGCCCACAATACCAGCCAAAGCCACACTCCATACATAACATTTGGGCAAATGAACAAACCATTTTTTGCCCACTCCCAACAAAATCAGTACAATGGCCATGGGATAGATCATCCCCAGCACCGGAACAGAAACCTTCAAAATGGCATCCAGTCCTGCAATGGAAATTAAAAAACTGGCTACTGTAAAAATCACAACCCATTTTTGTACACTCCATTTCGGATGGAGTGTATGAAAATAAGTGCCGCAGCTTGAAAGTAAGCCAATGGCTGTATTTAAACAAGCAATAAAAAATACGCTGCCTAAAATACCAGCTCCCACAGAGCCAAATTGCAAAAAAGCCAATCCCGTTAACACTGCAGTGCCATCTTGTGCCTCAGGAAATAACGGTCCGCCCATGGCGCCAATATTGGCCAAAGAAAGGTACACCAGCAGTAAGAAAAATCCGGCGACAAAGCCAGCCTGTATTGTATAACATACTACTTTTTTGTTTTCTTGAATTCCCCGGGAGCGAATATTTTGGGCAATGACAATGCCATACACCAGTGCAGCAATGGCGTCCATGGTCTGATATCCATAAATAAAACCCTCTGGTAATGGCGAAACAGCATAAGCACCCTGCGCTGCCCCCGCCTGTCCCGGCGGATTCATGAAACAGGCGGCCACAATGGCAAAAATCAATATTAATAACAATGGCCCTGTAATCCGTCCTAAGACAGAAGAGATTTTCTCCGGGTGAAATGCCACTGCTAATGCAATCCCAAAAAAGATTGCCGAATATACCACACGAAGGAGCAAAGAATCTCCCAAAAACGGTACGGCCGCCATGGAAAAAGAAGTGGATGCGGTCCTCGGAATGGCCAGGCAAGGGCCAATTGCCAGGTAAATTATCACCGTAAAAATGGGCCGAAACTTTGCCCCCACTTTTCCTGCCAAGTTCGGCAAACCGCCGTTTAACGCCACTGCCAGCACGCCTAAAACCGGCAGGCCAATGGCACTTAACGCAAGGCCGACAAATGCTGGCGCCAACAATGTGCCGGACTGAGCTCCTAGATACGGCGGAAAAATCAGATTCCCTGCGCCAAAAAACATCGAAAATAAGGTGATTCCCACCACCAAAGAAGTTTTGACCCCTTGTTTCATCCGTGTTTCCTCCTTCCCTTGATTTCCATTTTCTCCTTCTCCCCCGCAAACAACTGATGATATAACTTTCCCGCCTGTCTGGCATGTCCTAAATACCGCTCAATCATACTGCGCAGCGGTCCTGTAGGAAAGACAGTGATATCTGCTTTTCGATCCGGCTGTTGAAAATAAGTACCTCGCTCCAAGCGCAGCAGCGGGCTTTTTAGTGCAGCAATGGTTTTCGGCGTCAAAGGTTCATTGGCCAAAAAGTATACCGTCAATTCCACCTCGGAAAAAGTGTGCCACAAAAGCACCAAAAAGGTTTGATATGGCTTTGTCATCTCCGGCGGTAATGACTCAACATAATCCATAGCCTGCCGGTAGGTCAGATGGAATTGATTGAGCAGTCCGCCCGCCTGTAAAGCCACTTTTTGATTCCCTTCCAATATTTCCTGTCCCAAAGCCCAATAAGCGCCATGAAGCTGAAACAGCGCCTGGAGGTTCCATTGAAACTGACGCCGCTTTGTTACGGGAAAACAAAGGCCGTTGACCACCGATACGATGACCACTGCCACCAATAGATAGAAAATCCGCAAAAATGGCAGTGTGGGATCACGGGCAGTCATGGAAGCCATCACTAGGGCAAAACCCGTGGTAAAGATTGGCTGCACCCATTCACCCGGCGTGGAGCAGTATAGCAGCACCGTCATTAGCACCGCAAAAGAAAACTGTGCGCCTGTTGTTTGTAAATACGGATCTAAAAATGACACCAGCACGCACCCAATGGCTGTCCCAATGGGCCGCGTCACCATGCGGTGCGTACTATCCTCATATTGAGGCTGAAGCAGCAAAAAAGCGTGCATTGGCAGCCAATACATGTGGTTTTGTGTAAACAACACCGTCACGCCAAAGGTGAGCACCAGCACCAATGATAACCGCAGGGCAAACCGCCGTTCAAAGAAATTATGGCGAAACCGCCGCTTCAAATGGATTTTCAAGCGTTGAAACGCCGTTTCTTTCCAAATGCCCTCTTCCGGCGATGCCATCATGGCCTCCAAAAAGATCCGCAGCAGCTGGAGAGTACTCTCATAATAAATCTTTACCCGACCTTCTGGCAGACATTGCTTTTTCAGCCGCTTTCCCTCAGCAATCAGCATCTTTGGCGAAGTGTCAAACGCTTCTGCCACCCGACCTACATAATCCGCCAGGGCCGTCAAATGAGGCAGAGCCAGCCATTGGGCATCTTCTTTTTGCCACGCCTTATCTGCCGCTAAATAACAGCTGCGCTGAAACAGCAAGGCAATGGCATCATATGCCGGCTGTTTTGTGCCGCCAGTTTTTACCACATTTTGCCGGCGGTAAGCCAGATGGTGAAACCGGGTTTCCAGCTGAAAACAATCTTTTTCCAATTCATACGTCAACGCGCCATCGGCAATGCGGCGGATCACTTGCTCTAAACTTCTTAGCCCCGACCGGATCTCATCAGGGCTTTCGTGGTCACGGTTAGCAAAAAAGGCATACACCTTTAATGCCGCAGTCAAAATAGCCCAGCAAAAGGCCACAACGATCGCCTGCGTGCCCACATGTTCTGCCGGAATCAGCTGATGAAATACAAAGATCATCACACTGGCAAAATATCCTTTCGGCATAAATTGATTGGATCTAGCCACCACCAGTACCAGGGGCACCAGGGCATTTAGCACCACGCACCAGACGAAACTTCTTGTGGCCAATACAGCCAAAAAAGCAAGCAGCTCACTAAGCACAAATAAAACAGCCAAATATGCTGTTGAATTTTCCTGTGCTTTCCGAATCTGAAATAAGATCGTAAACACCGATACCGTCATTGCATAAGCCAATCCAAAAAACGCAAACACTGCTGCAAATAAAACCACAAAAAACAAGATTTCCGGCCAAGCAGCCTTCAGCTTTTTTCTCCCATATGTCATAAACCGCTCTGCCGCCGTCAAGAATCCTGCCCCTTTCTTCTGCCTTTTTCATGTTTTCTATTGTAACAAAGGCATCTGGTTTTGGCAAGCATCCCAAAACAGTCTGGGAGATCCTACAGCAGGTTTTGCTACTAAACCAATATCTTGGGCTCTCTATCCGAAACAAAAAAGCCCTGTAAAAAACAGCGCTTTTCTTTATGACAAGATTATTTTTCATTTTTTGTTCGGAGAAACTCTTCCGGCGGCAGGTCTTCACATAAACAGCTCCTTCGTTTTTCCACCAGGCGCACTATCAGCAATACCACCATGGCCAAAAAACAGGACCCATAATACGTCAAAAACCGATATACCACCATGGCTGCCATTGCTGGCACTTCTCCCACCGCAGGAGTAAAAAACAAAGTAAACAATACCTCCACACTGGCTACACCTCCCGGCGTGGGGATCACCCCAGCCAATGCCGTCACCATGGCAATTAGCGACATGGTCTGTATCAACTGACAGGGCACGCCCATCCCTTGCAGTGTAAAAAAAGGTATACTATACCAAAATCCCATCTTCGCTGCTTCTAGCAACAATATCAATGCCATTTTCTTTTTGTTTTGTAAGCAAAGCCGGGCGTTTTTTCGCAGCTGAGACAACTTCTCCCCCGCTTCTTCTGCGATGTTTTGAAATCGTCCCCGTTGAGCAATCTTTCCCAATAGCCATAGTGCTGCCCGATGGGCCGGGCGCCAGAGACATAGCAACAGCAACCCCACCACGATCGCCGCCGTCAAGGCACACCCCACCCATAACAGCGGCAAATAAACACCAAACGCCTCCCGCAGCAGCGGATAACATGTCCCAAGGCCAAGGAGTGCCAGTCCCAAAATCATCACCTTATGGCAGGCATACGCCAGGGATGCTACGCCGTACCCCCAAGCCACAGGCACATGCTCCTTGCGCAGATAGACAATCAGCGCTGCCGCCGAACCCAAGCCAAAGGTGGGCGCTCGCACCGCACCCACATAAAATCCACTTTTTACCCCCGTCCAGAGGGAAAAGCCAGGTACGCTCTCCCGCACCAACAAGGCGCTGATGACTCCTTCCACCACCATAAATCCAGCGGCACATAAAAAGAGGGTCACTATCGTCCTCCCCCGAAGCGCCAGCAGCATTTGGCCCACAGACGAAGCATCTTCCCCCACCAGCTGCACCATCACCAATATCAGCAGCACCAATAGCAGCACCGGTGTTGCTATTTTCTTAAAACGCTTTCCTTTCATTGCCTTCACCTGATGCCTTCTCTCCAGCTTCGCTTCCCATGCGATGGCTGGTTTTTTGATAAAGCCTTTCCCATTTTTTATCAACACATACGCCAAAAAGCTTGGGAAAGTCTGGTCATCAGAGCATTACTGTTCGTTTTGATCCGGCAGCAACATAGGTAAAAACGGCTCAAAAGCAATCCCATCATTTCGGTCATACGGCTCTTGCCGGGTACGGCGGATTGCCTTACCGATAAATTCTGCCGCCAAAGCCACACTGTCTTTTAATGCCATTCCCCGCATAGCTCCGCCGCATAAGATACTGGCTAAAAGATCTCCCGTGCCAGAGAAGCTCCCGCCCTCCGCCCGGGCCGCCACCACTTCCTGCTGACCTCGTTCGATAATGAGGTTCGAGAAGATCTCTTCTCCATCCAGACTTTGCCGAATCCCTGTCACCACCACCTGGGTAGTACAGCCGGATAGAAGGCCTTCTGCCACCTTCGCCACTCGATTTAAATAATTTTCTTCACCATGGCCTGCCGTTAAGGCACCATAGTCCGCGCCCGTCAAAAGACAAAGCTCCGTCAGATTTGGCGTCAATAAGGTGGCCTGACGTGTTAAGTCCCGGATGGCACTGCAAAGCGCATCGTCAAAGCCGGGATATCGCTCCCCATCATCGCCCATGATGGGATCCACTAATAAAAAAGTGTCCTTTTTCCGAAAAACCTGTAAAAAACGGAAAATTTCCTCTACCTGGCTGACCTCTGCCAAAAAGCCCGTATAAATCCCATCAAAACAAAAGCCCAATCGTTGCCACATTTGCGTAAAATGCTTCATATGGGGCGTAAAGTCTTCCATATAATAAAACGGATAGCCCGTTTGATTGGACAGTACCGCCGTTGGCAAAGGATATACCTGCACTCCCATCACACTCAGCACCGGAATGGCCGCCATGAGAGAACACCGTCCCGCCCCGGACAAGTCGTTGATCGCCGCGATCTTTTTCATCCTTTTCTCCTTACTGCCACATCTCTTCTTTACAGCACTTGTTGTTCGTTAATGATCAGCCGAAACTGCATCCCCAGCCGTTCTGCTGCTTTCCGGCAAAGGATCATACGCCCTAAAAAGATTTCAAAATAATCCATCACCGAGCAATACCGTGTGTCAATTGATAGTTTCAGCCGAAATACTTTTCGTTCTGTTTCCTCAATGATTTTTACATCTGCTTTCCGCACCGAATAATTCACTCGGTCATGAATGTCAAAGTTTGTAATATCTTTATTGCGCACTCGACTGCGGCGTACATCTGTCTTATCCCCCAAAATCAATGCTGCTGCCACATGGTTTACCGCTTCAGCCGTCCCTTCATCATGATTGCCAATGGCGGTGGTGATGGTCGCGATTTCTTCTGCATCAGCACCCATATTATCTAAAATACGAAAGGCCATCACTGCCCCCGACTGGGCATGATCCACCCGGTTAATGAGGTTACCAATGTCATGCAGATGGGCGGCGATCATCGCCAATTCCACATCATGCGCAGGATAATGCAGCGTCTGTAAAATATATTTTGCCGTTTCTGCCACCTTTGTCACATGGGCAAAACTATGCTCTGTATAGCCCAAAGCGATCAGAGATTCGTCTGCTTTTTCAATGTAGGTTCGGATTGCCTGGTCCTGACGGACGGCTTCATAGGTAATCATTCTGCGTTTCCCTCTTTCTGTTGTGCTGCTTGTTGTGTTTTTCTTTGTTCTTCTACACTGGGAAATATCACCTGAATGCGCGTGGGCCCGCCGATTTTGCTTTCCACACTGATCCGGCCGTTATGGCGCATCACCACATGCTTTACAATGGCTAATCCTAGCCCTGTGCCGCCAGTATCTTTGCTCCGGCTCTTATCCACCCGATAAAACCGTTCAAAAATCCGCTCCTGGTCCTCCAGGGAAATCCCAATCCCGTTATCTTTCACCACTAAGGTAGGGCGATTGCCTGTCAAAAAAGTTTCAATCTGGACATAGCCCCCCGGTAAGTTGTATCGGATGGCATTATCACATAAATTGTAGACCACTTCTTCCAGCATGGTCTTATTGCCCAGCACATAGACACTCTCTGTGCTGCCAGTCAAATGGATCTGTACCTGAAATTGCTCCGCTTTCATCGACAGCATCTCCGCTGTATCCCGAGCCAGGCGGGTTAGATCCACCGGCTCCATGGGGCCAATATTCCCCGGCTCATCCAGCCGGGAAAGCTCTAAAATATCGTTGATCAAGGTGATCAGCCGGCCGGTTTCTTTATGAATTTTTCCTGCAAAAGTCTTGATATCTTCCGGCTGCACCATACCGCTTTTCAGCATTTCCGCATAACCGGAGATGCTGGTCAGCGGCGTTTTTAACTCATGCGTTACATTTGCTGTAAACTGCTGCCGCCATTTTTCCCCTTCTTCCTTCTTTTCCTGATAACTGCGGATGGCCTGAGCCAATGGCAGCATTTCCTTAGGCAGCCGATCATTCACCTCATCCATATGCCAGATCATTTTCTCCATCTGGCTTACAACGCTCTTCGTTAAAAACCGGCTTACCAGGGCGCTAATCACCAAAATCAATACCAACACCACAACCATTGACGGCAAAGAGTTTTGAAAATCCGCCAAAAAGCTCTCTATCTCTGCCCCCACCCGAAGCACACAGCCATCTGAAAGGCGTAGGGCATAATAGTAACTATAGGTATGCAGTGTGCTGCTGGTACGGGCAGAGTCTCCTCGCCCCGTTTCCATAGCCTCCACCACTTCTTCTCGTTCTGCATGATTTTCCAGCCGGGAAGAAGGGCTTTTGCTGTCATAAAGCACCTTGCCATTTTCATCAATCAAGGTAATCCGTTTCGTATTATCGGCAAAAGGTTGTAAGTCTGATGGCTCATTTAGCCAGGGATATACCTCTGCCAAAACCCGTGTCAGCTGTTGCACCTCCCGCTTGCCCCGCTCTTCCAGGGAGCTATGAAACAGACCAACCAGCAGCGCCGTAGTCAAAAGCAGAGAAAAAACCCCCATCAAAAACACTCTCTGCCCAATCTTTTTTTCCATGATTAAGGCTCCTCTTTTCCTTTCTCCAGCTTATATCCCACATTCCGCACCGTTTTGATATAGCTGCCGCAGCTGCCCAGCTTTTGCCGCAAGGTTTTGATATGCATATCCACCGTCCGGCTTTCTCCTTCAAAGTCCATCCCCCAAATGGTGTCCATGATCTTATCCCGGCTTAAAACAATCCCTTGGTTCTGAAGAAAATATTTGAGCAGTTCATATTCTTTATAGGTCAGATTGCACTGCTTACCATCTACCTTTACCACCCGTTTTCGGTCATCCATCAAAATTTCCTCAAAATGGATCACTTCTTCCCGGTTCACCTGATATCGGCGTAATACCGCCTTCACCCGGGAAATAAACTCCATAATGCCAAAGGGCTTTGTAATATAGTCGTCCGCCCCGGCATCCAACCCACGCACCGCATCGATCTCACTGGTTTTGGCTGTCACTAATACCACCGGCACTTGTTTCGTGCGCTCACTTTGGCGCATTTTCTTCAGCATATCCAGTCCACTTTCTCCAGGCAGCATAATGTCCAGCACCACTAGATCCGGCAGTTTCTTTTCGCATTGCGCAAAAAAAGACGAGCCCTCAGAAAAGCCCATCACTTCAAAACCACTGTTACGCAGTGCATATTCTTCCATTTCGCGAATGTTAATATCGTCTTCTACAATATAAATCAAAATCCTCACCCTTTTTTGGCTTTCTGTATCCATTTTCTCTATCCGAATACAGTATACTAAAAAAAGGGCGAGGAATCAATAAACAATCCGTCAGTATTTTTTCTTCTCTTTAGTGGAGCGCATATTTTTCCATATAAAAGGCAACCCGTTTTTCAAAAAATTCATCATGGGAATCTTTTAAATCATTCAAATACCCATGCATAGACATGCAATCTTTTGCACTTTCAATGATACAGATGGCAATATTAGAGCAATGATCCGCCACGCGCTCATAATTGGTCAGCACATCCTGGAATACAAATCCCAGCTCTGTGGTACATTCACCGCGTTTCAACCGCTCAATATGGCGGTTTTTGATTTCATTTTGCAGGTAGTCAATAACCTGCTCCAGCGGCTCTACTTCCGCAGCCAGCTGGGTGTCATTATTGAGAAACACTTCCACCGCCATATCTAAAATCTCCCGCACAGCAGCCCCCATCACATCCAGCTCTGCTTTGCCATCGACAGAAAAGCGAATGTGTTTATCCCGCATTTCTTCTGCCGTTTCTTTCAGATTCAGGGCATGATCGCCGATCCGCTCAAAATCTCCAATGCAATGCAATATTCGGCCGGCTTCTCGATTATCCTCTTCATTCAGATCTTTGTTGCCCAGGCGCACCAGATACGTTCCTAGCTTATCTTCAAACTGGTCAATCCGCTCTTCATTTTCTTCCACCGATTCCATGAGCTTTTCGTCCCGGTCATCTAAGCAGCGCATGCCGTCAAACAAGGTCTTTTTGGCCAGCTGCGCCATTTTATCTGCCACCTGATGGCTCCGGTAAACCGCCATGGAAGGCGTCACCATCAGCCGGTCGTCCAGCAGATCAAATTCTTCGTCTTCCTTCGAGTCTTTGACAATAAAGCAAGCCAGTTTTTCCAGCTGCTTTGTAAAAGGCAACAGCACTGCCGTAGTGCAAATGTTAAACAAGGAATGAATCACAGCGATGCTAGCTGCATTGACCGGAGTATCCACAAAGGAAAACTCCAACACAGCATTGAGAATATAAAATAAACTCAAAAACAGTGTTGTACCGATAATATTAAACGAAAAATGTACTGCTGCCACCCGTTTTGCATTTTTGCTCGTCCCAATGGAGGCCAGCAAGGCAGTAATACAAGTGCCGATGTTTTGGCCCATAATGATGGGAATTGCCGTGCCATACGTAATCACGCCAGTCCCACTCAGCGCCTGCAAAATGCCCACTGAAGCTGAAGAAGACTGAATGGCGGCGGTAAAAATAGCCCCAGCCAATACCCCGAAAATAGGATTACGGAACATTAACAAAATATTGGTAAATTCGGGCATGTCCGCCAAAGGTTCCACGGCGGAAGTCATAATATCCATACCGGTAATTAATACCGCAAACCCCAAAAGGATTGTACCAATATTATGGCGCTTTTCCTTTTTGGAAAACATCAGTAAACAAATACCAATGGCAGCCAGCACCGGTGTAAAAGAGGATGGCTTTAACAGCTGTAAAAAGAAGTTATCACTTTCAATCGCTGTCAGGCTCAAAATCCAAGCCGTAATGGTAGTGCCGATATTGGCTCCCATAATCACGCCAATGGCCTGATACAGCTTCATCAAACCAGAATTAACAAACCCTACCACCATCACCGTGGTGGCCGATGAACTTTGGATAATTGCCGTAACGCCAGCGCCTAACAGCAGCCCTTTAAGAGGGTTTGAAGTCAGTTTTTCCAAGATGATCTTTAACCTGCCGCCCGCCTGTTTTTCCAGCGCTTTACCCATGGTGTCCATCCCAAAAAGGAATAGGGCCAAGCCCCCAATGAGATTGAGCACATCAAAAAGATCCATTTCCATCCTCCATTTCTTGATCTCTTTTTTACATTTTATTACCCCAATTTTTTACACGCGCATGATATTACAGGTTATATGTAAAGTTTAGCAGATGATTTATGTAAAATCAATGTAAAATCAATCGAAAAAACGTTCTTCTGGCCGATTCAGCTATTTTGCTGGACTATTCCCACCGCCCGTGCTATGATAGGAGAGACAAACAGAGGGATAAAAAGGAGCGAACGCTATGAAACCAAACCGAAACGACCCCTGCTGGTGCGGCAGCGGCCTAAAGTACAAAAAATGCCATGAACCAATTGATGAAAAAATTGCTTTTTACAAAAGCCAAGGACACATTGTGCCTTCCCGCAAACTGCTGAAAACCCCGGAACAAATTGAAGGGATTCGCCAGAGCAGCAAAATCAATATCGCCGTTTTAGACGCTGTCAGCCAGGTTATCCGCGCCGGTATGACCACCGAAGAAATCAACACCCTAGTGGATCAAAAAACTCGGGAAATGGGCGGTATTCCTGCTCCGCTTAATTACGAAGGGTTTCCCAAGAGCGTCTGCGTTTCCATTAACGATCAGGTATGCCACGGCATTCCTTCCAGTGATGATGTACTGAAAGAAGGAGATATTGTCAACGTGGATGTTTCCACCATCTACCAAGGCTATTTTTCTGATTCCTCCCGGATGTTTCTCATCGGAGAGGTAAAACCGGAGTGGAAAAAATTGGTGGAAGTAACAAAACAAGCCGTGGAAGTGGGTCTGGCAGAAGTAAAACCCTGGGCTTTTTTAGGCGATATGGGTCAGGCCATCCATGATTTTGTCCGCTCCCATGGATATACGGTTGTGGAAGAGATTGGCGGCCATGGCGTTGGACTTCAATTCCATGAAGATCCCTTTGTCAGCTATGTCTCCAAAAAAGGAACAGAAATGCTGATGGTGCCTGGTATGGTCTTTACCATCGAGCCTATGGTTAACCTAGGAAAACGAGATGTCTTTGTCGATGCTCAAAACGACTGGACCATCTACACCCAGGATGGTTCCCCTTCTGCTCAGTGGGAGATCACCGTGGCTGTTACCGAAACCGGTCACGAAGTTTTGACATGGTAATCCCTGCCTGTCCGGCAAAACCGGACAGGCTTTTTTATCAAAAGCTTTCTTGCCCTTGCTCCGCGTGCGCCCACTCACTAGGAAAAGTGCCGTTTCCTTTTGATGGTGCTAAAAACGGGGCTTTTCCCTGGAAGTCCCGTTTCTGTATCTCTCTGCACGCTAAAGTTCGTATTTAGACTTCCGCTACCTCCATCTGCATAGCAGGGGGGGGTTCGTGTGAAATAACGGTACGTTGTGCATTTATTTCAGGCAGGCGAAAGGCGGATATAAAAAAAGACGGGCCATCGCCCGTCTTTTTTATTCGGCATTTAATTCCTCCATCAATGCCTTTACCGTTGTCATTTTCTCTAACCGCCAGGCATTTTCTCCGCAAAACAGCAGCGCATGATCCAATTTCCCTTTGGCCGCCCGGATCAGCGCCATGGAAATACAATACGGTGTTGTTGCCGGATCGCACTGATCCATGCAGCGGAAGCATTTTTCTACTGGTTCCCTACCTTGCTGGCGCGCCTTAACAAAATCATTGGCAATCGCGCGCCCGGGCAGTCCCACCGGGCTTTGGACAATAACAATATCCTCTTTTTTCGCTTTCAAATAAGCTTCTTTATAGTTTTGAGGCGCATCACATTCTTCTGTTACAACAAACCGCGTGGCCATCTGCACACCTTGGCACCCCAGCGAAAGATAATGATCAATGTCTTGACGGTCAAACACGCCGCCTGCATAAACCACAGGGATCGGGCCATAAGATGCCTCATAGCCCCGGACAAAATCCACAATGGCTTCCACCTCTTTATCAAATTCTGCCAGCGTCAACTGGGCCGCTTCTTCCGGCGTAAACCCAAGGTGTCCCCCTGCTTTCGGGCCTTCGATCACCACAAAGTCCGCCACTTTATGATACCGTTTATCCCAACGCTGAAATAATACCTTGGCCGCCTTCAAACTGGAAACCACCGGTGCAAACTTTACCTTTGTATCCTGAAGCAGCAATGGCAGCTCTATGGGAAGCCCTGCCCCAGAAATGATCACATCTGCGCCATTTTTCACGCAACAATCCACATATTCTGCATAATTCCGAGAAGCCCGCATAATATTAACACCCACAGGCCGCCCACCGGATAATTCTTTTGCCTGATGGATTTCTCTGCCCAAGGCCCGCAAATTGGCATGAAAGGCGTCCTGCATAAAATCCAGCTCTGCAAAGCCAGTCTGCGCCGCGCTTACAACACCCAATCCGCCTTCCTTTGATACAGCTCCAGCTAGGCGGGACAGGCTGATACCCACCCCCATGCCGCCCTGGATAATGGGTACTTCTATGGTCAAATCTTTGATGATTAGCGGTTGTAATTTCATTTTCTTCCCTCTTCCAATCATTTGCTTTGCCAATATTCTTTTAGGTCACTATATTATATAATTCCTATTCTGTCAACCCTTTCTCGTCTTCACTCCATTTTTTTCGTTTTTTCTCCATTTTTCTTTCTTTTTTACGCAATACTTCATCAAAAAAGCGGGCCTTTTTGTCTCAAAGTATTGACGTACCGTGGAAAATAAACTATACTTTGGCTATTGAACCATTGCCTTCCTGTCAAATCCAGGGTGCCATATCCAAGCCCTTTGTTTACCTATAGGAAGGTCAAAAAGTAGAAGAACTTGTTGTAGGAGAATGAGCCATGTATTTCTCAAAATTGATCGCGACAGGTGCTTGTGTGCCTAAAACGGTGATCTCCAATCAAAAGCTGTCCGAACTGGTGGACACTTCTGATGAGTGGATTTCTTCCCGCACCGGCATCCGAAATCGCCATTTTGCCCAAACAGAAAACGCTTCCGATCTGGCCATTGGCACGGCCCGGCAAATCTTGTCCCGTTGCCAGATTGCCCCGGAAGACATTGATCTTATCATCGTTGCCACCGTATCCGGCGACTATACCACGCCTTCGGTGGCCTGTCTGGTACAGGCGGCTATTGGCGCAAAAAACGCCTTGGCTTTCGATATTTCCGCCGCTTGCAGCGGCTTTATCTTTGGCCTGTCTGTGGCAGACAAATACATCCGCGCCGGCATCTACAAAAATGCCTTAATCATCGGTTCGGAACTGTTAAGTAAATATCTCAATTTTAATGATCGGTCTACCTGCGTTCTTTTCGGCGATGGCTCTGGCGGCGCCATGGTAGTTCGCAGCGATGAGCCTGGTCTGCTGTGTGAAGCCTTGGGGAGCGATGGTGAACGGGGACTCTCCCTGACGTGCGGCCATGTGCCCACTTCTAGCCCCTTTAATGGTCTGCCAAGAGGTACCGATCCTTACGTTCATATGGACGGCCGGGTGATCTTTGATTTCGCCACCCGTACTGTGCCAAAATCAGTGGAAGAAATGTTGGAAAAGCAAGGCGTTGGTATTGAAGACATCGATTTGGTGGTGCCGCACCAGGCCAACAGCCGGATTGTGGAGATCATCAGCCGGAAACTGAAAATCCCAATGGAAAAATTTTATCTGAATATGCATGAATATGCTAACACTTCTTCTGCCTCCATTCCCATTGCTTTAAACGAATTGGTGGAAAACGGACGGATTACTCCCGGTATGACAGTGCTTTTTTGCGGCTTTGGCGCCGGACTGACGTGGGGGAATATGCTTATTCGGATGTAAGCGGGAAAGGGGTTTGTGCTATCCCAAAAGCTAGTTACAATGTAACGATTGCATTTATGCCAAAATTATTATATTATAATAGTATTATGGAGTCGCCATGAGCGTGACAAATGAAGATCATAGGAGGAACGAATATGAATTTTGAAAAGATCAGAGATATCATCGCTGAACAGACAGGGAAAGACGCCGAAGAAATCACAATGGAAACCAGCGTAAAAGACGATCTGGAGGCCGATAGCCTGGACCTGTTCCAGATCATCAATGACATTGAAGATGAATTTGATATTAAAATTGAAGACGTGGAAAATATCAAGACAGTAGGCGATGTGGTAAAACTGGTGGATGAACTGAGCCAGAAATAATCCTTGCGCCAACACCAAGGGGAAGTGAGGGGTAACAAAATGTATGCAGACATCTGTCAATTACTGAATATCCAGTATCCCATCATTCAAGGGGCTATGGCCTGGATTTCAGATTCTAGTTTGGTTTCCGCTGTATCCAATGGCGGTGGCTTAGGCGTTTTGGCTACAGGGCATCTTGATGGGGAAGGTTGCCGTGCAGAGATCCGGAGAATCCGGGAACTAACGGATAAACCGTTTGCTGTTAACATCATGTTGTTAAGCCAATTTGCTGATGACATCGCGCAAGTTGTCTGTGAGGAACATGTGCCCATCGTCACCACTGGCGCAGGCAGCCCCGGTAAGTTTATGCCTGCTTTCAAAGAAGCTGGGATTATCGTACTTCCAGTGGCGCCCTCTGTCGCTATTGCCAAACGGATGGAAAAAGACGGCGCTGATGCCGTTATCGCCGAAGGATGTGAGTCCGGCGGACATGTGGGCAAAATCACAACCATGTGCTTAGTGCCTCAGGTGGTGGATGCGCTTCATATTCCTGTCATTGCTGCTGGTGGGATTGCCGATGGCCGTGGTATGGCCGCTTGTCGGATGCTTGGTGCTTCCGGCTATCAGATTGGCACGCGGTTTTTAGTGGCGAAAGAATGTACCGTTCATCCAAACTATAAAGCCCGAGTGATCAAGGCCAAAGACATTGATACTACCACTACCGGCCAATCCACAGGCCATCCGGTTCGCGTCATCCGCAACCGTCTGGCTCGGGAATTTGAAGCCCTGGAAAAACGGGCCGCTTCTGCAGAAGAACTCGATGCGCTGGGCCGTGGGGCATTGCGCCGGGCTGTGAAAGATGGCGACATGGACTATGGCTCTGTTATGTGCGGCCAAATTGCAGGCCTTGTCACAAAAGAACAACCTGCCAAAGAGATTCTGGAAGACTTATATCAGGATTATCTTCGGGTCATGAGCGAAACAACAAAATAAAGATTCTGGGGCGGAGAAACGATATAGCCATTGTGATTTGGCATATATCCTTTCTTCGTCCCCATTTTTCAAAAGGTGGTCACGCATGAAAACTGCATTTCTTTTCAGCGGCCAAGGTGCGCAGTATGTGGGTATGGGCCAGGAATTAGCCCAAAACCACCCCAGCGTGCAGGCCGTTTTTGACGCTGCCGATGCGGCATTGGGCTTTTCTATTTCGGATGTTTGCTGGAAGGAAGAAGCCAAACTGAATGAAACGGAATTCACCCAACCGGCTTTGCTGACGGTCAGCACCGCAATTTTAACTCTTTTGACGGAAGCCGGCATCCATCCAGACTATTTGGCTGGTCTAAGTTTGGGTGAATATACAGCGCTTACCGCTGCCGGCGCCATTGGCTTTGAAGACGCTGTGCGCCTGGTGCAAAAACGCGGCCGTTTTATGACGGAAGCCGTGCCTGCCGGCCAAGGGGCAATGTATGCCATTTTGGGGCTGGAACGGGATGCGGTGCAAAAAGTTTGCAACGAACTGACTTTATCTATGGGATATGTGGCTCCTGCCAATTATAATGCCCCTGGTCAGATTGTCATTGCAGGGCTGGCAGCCCCTACTGCCGAGGCAGCAAAACAGCTTAAAGAGGCTGGCGCAAAAATGGTGGTGCCGCTGAAAGTCAGTGGGCCCTTCCATACCGGCTTATTAAAACCAGCGGCAGAAAAATTGGAGGAAGAATTAGAAAAAATCACTTTCGGTCCTTTATCTGTGCCTGTGGTTTCTAATTTTACCGCCCTGCCTTATCCTGATAGCCAATCCATCCGGCCCACACTGATTCAGCAGGTGATGAGCCCGGTGCGGTTTGAGGATTCTTTGCGGTATCTCGCCGACCAGGGCGTAGATACATTCATTGAAATCGGACCTGGCAAAACATTGTCCGGCTTTGTAAAACGCACTGTTAAAGGGGCGCGCATTCTTCATGTTGAGGATGAAGCCTCGCTTACAAAAACGCTTTCTTCTTTGGAGGGATAAGCCTATGTTACAAGGAAAAACTGTAATCGTGACCGGCGCCGCCAAAGGCATCGGCCAAGCCATTGCATTGGCTTTTGCCAAAGAGGGCGCAAATCTGGTCGTTAACTATCGTCATACACCAGCCGAAGAAACAGCCGAAGCCATCAAACAAGCAGGCGCTTCTTGCTTCATGGTGCAGGCGGACGTCAGCGACTTCAGCCAGGCGGAACATCTCATCAAAGAAGCCAAGGCCCACTTTGGCAGTGTCGATGTGCTGATTAATAACGCCGGCATCACCAGAGATGGCCTCTTGATGCGCATGAAAGAAGAGGATTTTGACGCCGTTATCACCAATAATCTAAAAAGTACTTTTAATACCATCCGCCATGCCAGTCCTATCATGCTAAAGCAAAGAAGCGGCGCGATCATTAATATCAGCTCCGTGACCGCCTTGATCGGAAACGCTGGCCAGGCTAACTATGCCGCCAGCAAAGCCGGTATCTTGGGCTTAACTTTTGCCACTGCTCGGGAGTTGGCGCCACGCGGTGTTACTTGTAATGCCATCGCACCTGGTTTTATCCAAACCGATATGACAGATGTATTAAAAGATGAAATCAAAGAATCGATTCTTGCAGCCATCCCTCTGCACCGGTTCGGCACAGGGGAAGATGTGGCAAAGGCTGCATTGTTTTTAGCAGAAAACACCTACCTCACCGGCCAAGTCATTCGGGTAGACGGCGGTATGGTGATGCAATAAGAAGGGAGGGAACCAAGGATGAAACGTTGTGTAATCACTGGCATGGGCGCCATCACCCCCATTGGCAATGATGCCCCTACTTTTTGGGAAAACCTGAAAAAGGGCGTCTGCGGGATTGACTACATCAAAAAATTTGACGCCTCAGACTCCCGTATCAAAGTAGATGCTGAGATTAAAGATTTCGATCCAGAAAAATATGTCCCCAGAAAAGAACTCAAGCGCAATGATATGTTTGCCATTTATGGTGTATGCGCCGCTTGCCAAGCGTATGAAATGAGCGGTTTGACGCCAGAAACCATTGATCCTTACCGGTTTGGCGTTATTGTCAGCAGCGGTATCGGCGGCCTGTGCACCATGGAAGAACAGATTCAAAAACTGATGGAAAAAGGACCTTCAAAAGTCTCTCCGCTTTTCGTTCCCATGTCCATCGGCAATATGGCCGCCGGCAATATTGCCATTCGAATGGGTGCCAAGGGTCTTTGCATTTCTGTGGTAACAGCTTGTGCCACTGGTACGAACTCCATTGGCGAAGCTTTTCACCAAATCAAGCTGGGGAAACTGGATGCCTGCTTGGCTGGTGGCACCGAAAATGCCATTTCTCGTATTGCCGTGGCAGGATTTGCCAATCTGACGGCCCTGACCACAGCAGAAGACCCGAAACGGGCCTGCATTCCTTTTGATAAAGACCGGAAAGGGTTTGTCATCGCCGATGGGGCTGGCGTATTGATGCTGGAAGAACTGGAGCATGCCAAAGCCCGCGGCGCAAAAATCTATGGCGAAATCGTTGGCTATGGCACCACCTGTGATGCCTATCATATCACTGCGCCTACCCCCGATGGGGAAGGTGCGGCTCGGGCAATGCAGCTGGCCATGGAAGAAGCTGGCATTACCCCGGACCAGGTGTCCTATATCAACGCCCATGGCACTGGCACTCCTGCCAATGATGTGGCTGAAACAAAAGCAATCAAAACGGCACTGGGCGAAGCTGCCTATCATGTGCCTATCTCCTCCACCAAGTCCATGACTGGTCATCTGTTAGGCGGCGCTGGCGGTGTAGAAGCAGTAGCCTGTGCCTACGCCGTAACCGAAGACTTTATCCCACCTACCATCGGCCTGGAGCATCCGGATGAGCAATGTGATCTGGACTATGTGCCAAAGGTGGGACGAAACGTCCGAGTGGAATATGCGTTAAGTAATTCCTTGGGCTTTGGCGGCCATAATGCCGTTCTTTGCTTTAAGAAATGGGAGGAATAAACCTATGGAATTTCAAGAGATCAAAGAACTGATCCGTTTAATCGATCAGTCTAGCCTGCGCAGCTTTTCCTTGAGCGATCAGGGCGCAGTGATCCAAATGAGTAAAAATGAGGGTGCTCTGCCTGCCCAAAGTGCTGCGCCCATGGCTGCGGCAGCTGCCAGTCCAGCAGAGGCCATCTCTTTCAGCGCACCTTCTCCTGCTGGCGAAGCGCCCAGTATCAAAGAAGTGGACCCTGTAAATGGCAACACCATCACCGCCCCTTTGGTGGGCACCTTCTATGCCAGCGCTGCGCCGGATAAACCGCCGTTTGTGACTGTGGGCAGTCAGGTGAAAGAGGGCGATGTCGTTTGTATCATCGAGGCTATGAAGGTGATGAATGAAGTCATCAGCCCTTATAACGGAACGGTGCAGAAAATTCTTGTGGAAAATGAAGAAGTGGTAGGCTATGGCCAACCCCTCTTTTTGATCAGATAATCCAACGATAAGGAGGCGCGCTTGCAAATGTACGACATCAATGAGATCATGGCCGTTCTCCCCCACCGTTATCCCTTCCTGCTCATTGACCGGGTGGAAGAAGTGATCCCTGGGGAGAAGGTAGTGGCCATCAAAAATGTCACCATCAATGAGCCCTTTTTCCAGGGCCATTTTCCTGGCCATCCGGTGATGCCTGGTGTGCTGATCGTGGAAGCGATGGCCCAGGCCGGCGCTTTTGCCGTGCTCAGCCAAGAGGAGTTCAAAGGCAAACTCGCCTTCCTTGGGGCCGTAGATAAGGCCAAATTCCGCCGCCAGGTGGTGCCCGGAGATGAGCTGCGTCTGGAAGTGGAAATCATAAAACTAAAACGAAATGCCGGTATTGGCAAAGGCACCGCCTATGTAGGAGATAAAAAAGCCTGTGAGGCGGAGATCACCTTCATCATCGGCTGATTGGAGTGGAATTTATGTTTTCTAAAATTTTGATTGCAAACCGGGGTGAAATTGCTGTACGCATCATCCGCGCTTGCCGTGAAATGGGCATCGAAACAGTGGCTGTTTATTCCGATGTGGATCAGGAATGTCTGCACGCCCAGCTGGCTGATGAGGCCATTTGTATCGGTCCCGCCAAAAGCAGCGAAAGCTATCTGAATATGCAAAACATCCTCTCCGCCGCTGTAGCCACCGGCGCCCAGGCCATCCATCCTGGGTTTGGCTTTTTGGCTGAAAATAGCACCTTCGCTTCTATGTGTGAGGAATGTAATATCCGTTTTATCGGCCCAAAGGCTACTGTGATTGATGCCATGGGCAATAAGGCCAATGCCCGCGCCCTGATGACTGCTGCTGGTGTGCCCGTCATCCCTGGCAGCTCCGGCGTACTCAATACCCTGGAAGACGCCAAAAATGAAGCACGCCGGTTGGGTTATCCCGTTATGGTTAAGGCTTCTGCTGGCGGCGGCGGCAAAGGGATCCGGGTCGTACGAAATGAAGAGGCCCTGGAAAAAGCCTATGCCGCAGCCAAAAGTGAAACAAAGGCCGCTTTTGGCGATGACAGCCTTTATATGGAGAAACTGATCGAACATGCCCGTCATATTGAAATCCAAATTTTGGGGGACAGCTTCGGTAATGTGGTTCATTTGGGAGAACGGGATTGCTCTTTGCAGCGCCGTAACCAAAAGGTGTTGGAAGAATGCCCCTCCCCCGCTTTGGATGAGGCTACCCGAAAGGCCATGGGTGAAGCCGCTGTGCGAGCTGCCAAGGCCGTTGGCTATGAAAGTGCCGGCACCATTGAATTTTTATATGACCGCCAAGGCAAGTTTTATTTCATGGAAATGAACACCCGCATCCAGGTGGAGCATCCTGTGACAGAAATGGTAACCGGCATCGATATTGTCAAAGAGCAGATTCGTATTGCAGAAGGCAATCCTCTGCCCTTTGCCCAGGAAGATATCCATCTGCGGGGCCACGCCATCGAATGTCGTATCAATGCGGAGGATCCCGACCGGAACTTTGCCCCCTGTCCTGGCACCATCGATTATCTTCTGGTGCCTGGCGGATGTTTGGGCGTGCGTATTGACAGCGCTATCTATCCTGGCTATACCATTCCATCTTTCTATGATTCGATGATTGCCAAAGTCATTACTTATGGCAACACACGCAAGGAAGCCATCGAAAAAATGCGCCGTTGTCTGTATGAATTTGTTATTTCCGGTATCCAAACCAATATTGAATTTCAAGAGCGTATTTTGACCAATGCGCAGTATCAAAAAGGTATCTTTGACACCGACTTTCTCTCCGGCGTTATCTTAAAAGAATCCAAAGGTTCCCTCTGAGGCACAGCCCTCGGATAAAATCCATTGTTTGAAAAAGAGGTTGTTCCATGAATCTATTTAAGAAGAAAAATTACATCATCCTAGACCGCCGGGCGGAATCTCCTCAAGCCCAGACTCCTGATCGGGACGCTCCTGCTGTTCCAGACGGCATGTGGGTCAAATGCAGCCATTGCAAAAAACTGATCTATAAAAAAGAAATGGGGCCCTATCATATCTGCCCCAACTGTGGAGGTCATTTTCGGTTAGGCGCTCGCGAACGCATCGCCTTGATCGCTGATGAAGGCACTTTTGAAGAGATGGATGCCTCCCTGCGGGCGAAAAACCCCATGGGTTATCCCAACTATGATAAGATCATTGCAAAAGCGCAGCAGAAAAGCGGCTTAATCGATGGCGTTGTCAGCGGCACTTGTCAAATTGGCACCATTCCCATTGTCCTTGCCGTGATGGATGGAAATTTTATGATGGGTTCCATGGGTTCCGTTGTGGGAGAAAAGATCACCCGTGCCATTGAATTTGCGACTTCGCATCGCCTGCCTTTAGTGATTTTTACCGTCAGCGGCGGCGCCAGGATGCAAGAAGGGATCATTTCTTTGATGCAAATGGCAAAAACCTCTGCCGCATTAAGCCGTCATTCTCAAGCCGGTCTTCTCTATATCTCTGTGATCACCGATCCCACCACCGGCGGCGTTAGCGCCAGCTTTGCCAGCCTTGGGGATATTATTTTAGCTGAGCCAGGCGCTTTGATGGGCTTTGCCGGACAGCGTGTGATTGAGGGGACCATTAACGAAAAACTGCCCGAAGGCTTTCAACGGGCAGAATTCCAGCTGGAGCACGGGTTTGTGGATAAAATCGTACCTCGGCCGGAACTGAAGGATACCTTGGTGCGCCTGTTGCGGCTGCATCAGCCAGAGGAGGTGGCAGAACATGAATAAAGCGGCAGAAGTTTTGGCGGCCAGCCGAAAAGTCAGTCGCCCCACCACACTGGAATTTATCGACCGGCTTTGTGAAGAATTTATAGAACTGCATGGCGACCGTTATTTTGCGGACGATCCGGCTATGGTGGGTGGTATCGGGCGGTTCTGCGGCCGTCCTGTCACACTGATCGGTGTACAAAAAGGCCATACGACCGAAGAAAATATCCGCCGCAATTTCGGTTCCCCGAATCCTGAAGGTTATCGCAAACAACTGCGGCTGATGAAGCAAGCGGAAAAATTCCACCGGCCCGTGATCACTTTTATCAATACTTCCGGCGCCTACTGTGGCATTGGTGCAGAAGAACGGGGCCAGGGGGAAGCCATTGCTCGATGCCTGTTTGAAACGGCCACGTTAAAAACGCCCGTCATCAGCATTTTCATTGGTGAAGGCGGCAGTGGCGGTGCATTAGCTTTGGCCTGCGGCGATCGGGTTTGGATGCTGCAAAACGGTATGTATGCCGTACTTTCTCCCGAAGGATTTGCCAGCATTCTTTGGCGCAGCCCTACACGGGCGGCAGAAGCGGCGGAATTGATGAAAATCACCGCTCCTGATCTGCTAAAAAATGGCGTGATCGAAAAGCTCATCCCAGAACCACGGGAAGGATTAGATCGGAATTTGGATTTTACCACCAATATTCTAAAAGAGGAACTGAAAAAAGAACTGGATATCCTCTGTGCCATGGATCCAGATCAACTGTTGGAGGAGCGATATGCCCGTTTCCGAAAATATGGCGATTTTCAAGAGGATGAATCA
The DNA here is from genome assembly GCA_904381335.1 of Candidatus Neoanaerotignum galli. Classification (GTDB taxonomy): domain Bacteria; phylum Bacillota; class Clostridia; order Lachnospirales; family Anaerotignaceae; genus Neoanaerotignum; species Neoanaerotignum galli. Next base: position 61,261 of record CAJFIN010000002.1, read on the forward strand.
GAAAAGATATAAATGAAGAGGCCTTCGTGCCTCTTTCCTTTTCTCAAAAATAGACCGAATTGTCTCTGTAATACAATAAAAATAGCGAAAATCTGACGTAAAACTTCTTTTCGCTGATTATTCACTTCAAAACATTCTGATTCTAGCCTGTTCATAAGTCAAATTCCCTGTTTCTCCCCATCAATTCATTTGTCTGTCCACTCTGCTTCCCGTATAATAAAAGAGCATCCCAAAGGATTGATAGGAGGACACCATGGCGAAACCGAAATCCATTCAAAGCCGTATCACTTGGATTAATATTAGCCTAGTCGCCATTATTGGCATCCTAGGCCTATTTTCATTGTTCAGCTTACAAAATCTCCGACAAGCTCTAGTCAATCTGATTTCTACAAACTATAACAGCATTGAGCGTCTAGCTGTTATGGAATCCTGCCTTAAAGAGCAACGTCAAGACATCTTACTTCTGCTATATCACAGTGAAAACGCCGAAGCTCAGACCGATTTTCAAACCCAGTGCAATACCTTTGCTTCTGCCTGGCAGGCCGAATATGATACCATTGTTTTGCCGCAGGAAATGGAAATGATCCTTGAAATCAATACCTCTTATGAGGATTTTTGCCATACCTTAGATTTGATGCACCAAAATCAGACCACTTTGGCTCTCCTCCAAGATCAAAAGACATTTTATCAAGATACGGTGTTGCCTTCTTATAAAAAGGTGCTTCAAGCCATCGAGCAGCTGCGTTCTTCCAATGAAACAGCTCTTTTTGGCCGCCAAGATGAAGCCAGCGCCATTGTTCACCGTGCCATTTTCATGCTCTGTTTCTTGTTTTTGCTGGCAGCAGTGATTGCTTTTATTTTCTTTCGCAGCGCTACCCAAAAACTTTTTCGTCCTATTTACGAAATTACCCAAAACCTCCGTTCTATGCGTCAGGGCAGTCTGAATCAAAAAGCCACCGTGCATAACACCGATGAAATCGGTATGCTATGCAGTGAGTTTAACCAGATGACCCAGCGCTTGAGCGCCTTTGAACAGAGCACTTTAGGTTCGTTGATGGAAGAGCGCAATAAAACCTACTATATCGTCCGTGCCATTACCGACCCGCTGCTGATCTTAGATCACGACTATCATGTAACGCTGATCAACCGCTCTTTTGAAGCCCTTTTTTCTACCACAAAAAAGGAAGCTCAGGGCCGCCATTTTTTAGAGCTTCTCTCTGGCCCAAGATTTTCCTCCTTCTCTCAGATTCATTATCAATCCAACCAAACCTGGAAAAAAATATTAGAGGTATCTGGCCCAAATCAATCGCAATTTTTTCATGTCACCGTAACGCCTGTTTTCACCCCTGCCGGAGAAAAATCTTTTGTCATTTTGGCTTTTCGGGATGTCACAGAGTCTCAGCACCTGGAAAAATTGCGTACCGATTTTATTGCCACCATCTCTCATGAATTTAAAACGCCCCTTACCTCTATACTCATGGGGGCAGGGCTGCTAGAAAATCCAAAAATCGGCCCTGTCAATGCAGAGCAGAAAAAAATCCTGGCTACCATGCGGGAAGACGGAGAACAGCTCAACGATCTCGTGGGATCTTTGCTGACCCTCTCCCGTATGGAATCCAGCCAGGTACTCTATCAGTTTTCTTCTATTTCCCTGGACGACTGTATTCAAAAATGTGTCCATGCCTTCCTGCCTCGGGCCCAACGGGCAGGAGTACAGTTAAAAACAGAGCTTTTCCCCCACCTTTCTCCGGTATGGGCCGATGGGGAAAAAATCCTTTGGGTATTGAATAATTTGCTTTCAAATGCATTAAAATACACGGGCGAAGAAGATAAGATCCGCATCCAAACCTGCCCTGGCGAAGGAGATGTGGCGCTAGTGCTGGTGGAAGACACAGGCCCCGGTATTCCGCCGGAATTTCAAACAAAGATATTTGAAAAATATGTTCAGGTGCCCGGCTGCGACCTGGAGGCCCGTGGCACAGGCCTTGGCCTGGCAGTGGCAAAAGAGATCATCTCTGCCCATCACGGCCGCATCTGGTGTGAAAGCGGCTTGTCCAGCGGCAGCCGATTCTACTTTACCTTGCCCTTTGCCAATGAAGGAGGAACTCATGAAACGAGCACTGATTATTGATGATACCAAAAACATCCGTCTCCTGCTGACCAAATGTCTGGAAATTGAAGGTTACACCGTAGATACGGCCAGTAATGGCAAAGAAGGGTTGTATCTGGCTGCCACAGGAGAATATCATCTCATCTTTTTAGACATTAAGCTGCCGGAAATCAGCGGCACAGAAGTACTTCGCCAGCTCCGTACCAAAGGGATTCAAAGCCCAGTGATCATCATCACCGCCTATCCCACCGTCAAAAATGCCGTTGACTGCACCCAGCTGGGGGCCATTACCTATTTGCAAAAACCATTTACTATGGACCGTATCCATCATGTACTGCACGAGCTGCATTTAGATGATTCCCCCTTGTCCCCGCTGGCGGAGGTGCAACAGCAATTAGATCAGCAGGCCCCGGAAAAAGCCCTGGCCCTTTTGCGCCAAGCATTAAGCCAAGAACCAGAAAATGGCGCCATCTATGGTCTTTTGGCGAAAACCTATCGCCAATTAGGTAACCTGACTTTGGCAGAAAAATTTCAAAAGGCCGCTGCCCTCTTTTTAGAAGAATCTTAACATCTGAACTCCTTTCAAACCATCCTCTCTGTGGCCGCTTTTAAGGTCAAAAACCCATGCGGTATTTTCCCTCTAAAAAGCAGCTTTTAAACTGAGCAACATACGAGCTGAGGCACTTCCTCATTTTATCGCGGATGCCTGCGAGAAGAAAAACCCCCATCACTGGGGGTTTTTCTTCTTTTCCTGTTCTCATATTAGGGCAAAATCAACGGTTCTCTTCCTGCCTTTTACCGCAACCATAGTTTCTTCTTTGACCCTGGAAACCACTTTATTTGTATGGGCTTACTGACCATAGAAGCCTGCCCTCCGCCCATTTGGGTGTTTAACCCTGGGGACTATTTATTCTCTCCCTCTCCTAGATAGGCATATGTTACCTCCGCTATCTTTTGATAACCGCTTTGGGCCGGATGCGTTTCATCCGTCACCACCAGCTGTTGGTTCAGATGATCTGCATCCAGCGCCGGTTCTTCCAGCTTATAATCCAAATACGGATCCACATACGCATGAATGGGGATCAGATGGATATGCTCCTGCTGCCGGTCAGAATACGTTTCTATCATTGCCTGGGCCAACGTCAACCTGTCGGCCCGCGCAGATAATGTTTCTTCTTCACCAAAGGGCAGCAGCGGCGTATTCAAATAGATCTCAATCTCCGGGTCATACCGATGAATTTGCCGCACGATGGTATTTAAGTTCTTTATGATCTCTGGCGGCGTGTTATCCTGCATTAAATTTAAATCGTTGATACCTAGCTGTATCACTACTGCATCTAAGTCAGTATAGCCTTGCCGCTTCATATAGGCAGAAAAATTAAACCGGCCATCTTGCAAAAAAATGTTCGTATATCCGTATTTGCTCTCTTCATAGCAATAATCGTGCGCTGACCAGCCACCCCTGCCCTCATGATGGGTATCGCCAGCAGTGCCAACGCCAAGAAAATGGACGATCTTTCCCTCTCTGGAAAAACAATCTGCTAGATATTGGGAATAATACCCTTCTCCCACCAGACTATCCCCCAGAAGCATCACCGTCATTTCTTCCGGCACTTCATTGGGCGCAGTAACACGCACTGTTTTCTTTTCTTTTGCCATCTCCGCCACACCCAGCGTTAACTCTTGATCCCTAGATTTAGTTAAATCCAGGGCGCTTTCCTGTTCCTGCCCATCTACTGTCAATGTGCCAGTCTGAAGGCCTAGCCCTGTTACAACATTTGCCCCATAGATTTTCGGCGCCTGAGAAACAGCCAATAAGTGATCCGGCAGTACGAGCGATACTGGCGCATAAGCCTCCTGTGGCAGCCCCGTCTCCTCTTTACTGCCTATCACAGTTTCTTCTGGAAAAACAAACCGGCTTAGATCCAACTTCAGCATCAGTACATCATCACTATTGGGGTTTGTCAGCAAAAGAGACGTATGCCGTGAGGAAATAAAATCGTTTTCATATCGGTCGATGCTGCCAGTAAAAACATCCCCATCTTCATTTTTTGCTTCAATGATCCATTCCCGTTGATCCTGCTTCAGTGCCGAAAAATACCATCCCCGACTTGTGCCTTCCACCCGAACTTCTGTCACCGCCTGGGCAAACCCCTGCCAATCTGGCGGCCAAGATGCAGTAACCGTATTGTCCCCTGCCAGCAATGAACTTCCTTCGTCATACGCTTGGTCAAATACGGCCACATGACTGAAATCTGCTTGTTCCAGCGCTTCACTTTCCTCCGGTGAAAAAGGCTCAAATACAGGCTCTGCCAACCGGTAAAAAAACTGCACCGGTACCCCTGCCGCCAACCGCCCTGCCAGCCATTCGTTCAGCGCCTGAGGTGTATTCATATTCTTCACCCGCATCACCCGCAAATAAATAGCATCCCCTCCTGGGCAAATGGAGATCCCATCATAGGGTCGGGTTTTTTGTTCCTCGTGGGTAACCACATCAAAGTGGGTGGCATATCCTCCGGCACAGGGAATCGTCTCTTCCCAATCCAAACGATACAGCGTGGTATTCCCATTTTGCCACGAAGTGGTATATACCTGCTGCCAATCCTCTTGCCCTGTAAAGGTCCGTACGCCCACCCAGCGCAGCACCCCCCATTGGCCGTCCTGTTTGGTCACCGTATCCGCATAAACCTCATTAAATCGGTACAGCGGATGGGACAAGGACAAGTGATACTGCTGTGATGCTGTACCAAACCATAGATCGCCCTTCTCCCCCACCCCAGTGATCGAAGCAGGATTATAGGGGTTAATATTATAGATGTTGCTGGATTCGGTCACCACGGTGTTTCCTTCCACTATCGTGGCGCCAAAAGCAGAAACCGACACCGGTATACACCATAAAAGTCCAAACAAAAGGGCAATATATCGCTTCAAACGGATTCCTCCTTTGTCTTTCTAAAACGCTGTCTTTCGCTTTCTTCGGCTAGATCCAATCTGATTATACCATATTCTGAGGGAAGGTAAAATGGCATCTATTGGGAATATCCAAATGGGAATTTCTCTTTTTTTCCACCTCAAAGAATGGTATACTAAAAAGAAGCGAGGTGAAACACCATGAAAATCATTGACGCCCATCTTCATTACCGGCCTGATTATGCACCCTTTGCTGCTACGGCGGCCATCAGCGGCCATGACTATTCCGCCGCTGCCATCCAGGCCTTGATGAAAGAAACGGGCATCTGTCACGGGATAGTGATGGGAAACTTTGACCCAGATCCCCAAAACCAACAATATCCGCCCTATCTCAGCTTTTGCGTTGGGCTGGACAGCAATACGTTTCGAGTGGAGGACATAAAAACCCTTACCTGGAAGGTGGAAGAAAACCTAAAACGCCCCTCCTGTGTAGGGCTAAAGCTTTATCCTGGCTATAATCCCTTTTATGTCACCGATGAGCTTTACACCCCCTTTCTCCGCCTGGCACAAAAATATCAAAAACCTGTGGCCATCCACACTGGCGCCGTGGCAGCCACAAAACAAGGCAGTCTTTTAAAATATAGCCATCCTCTGACAGTGGATGAACTGGCAGTGCGTTACCCGGATGTAACCTTTATCCTATGCCACTTTGGGAACCCATGGCTTTGCGATGCAGCAGCAGTGGCAGAAAAAAATAAAAACGTTGCCATCGACTTATCCGGCATACTGGAAGGTCAATTTGATGCCGAAACATTTTTTGCCAGCCATCAGCTCTATTTCCAAACCATTCAGATGTGGCTTGACTATATTGGCAGCTATGATCGAATGATGTTTGGGACAGACTTTCCCATTGTCAATGTTCCCGCCTATGTGGCGCTTTGGAAAAAATTGCTGCCACAAGAAGTGTGGGAAGACGTCTTCTTTCATAATGCCGTACGGATTTATGGTCTGGACTTGACGAAAAAGGGGGCAATGCTATGAACCGGCCCAACTTCCAAAAAGAGATGGAACAGATCCTAGCAGGCTTACAGGTGGAAAAAACAGGGCGGAAAAAGCTACTGCTTCATAGCTGCTGTGGTCCTTGCAGCAGTTATGTCCTCACCGCCCTGACTCATTTTTTTGACATTGAACTTTTTTATTATAACCCTAACATCCATCCCGCTGAAGAATACGCCCATCGTCTCCAAACACAAAAGCAGCTCTGCCAGCAGCTGCCACGAGAAGGGACGATCGAGGTATTGGAAGATGTACCATATGATCCAGAGGCATTTTTTTCCGCCTCAGCAGGCCTAGAAGGAGAAAAAGAAGGTGGGCGGCGGTGTGAAGTATGTTTTCGGCTGCGGCTAGAAAAAACCGCATTAGAAGCGAAAAAAAGGGGGGCCGACTTTTTTACCACCACCCTTTCTGTCAGCCCCCACAAAAATGCGGCTTTGCTGGATGCAATCGGACGGGAAACGGCCCAAACATTCGGCGTAGCTTATCTGCCAGCAGATTTTAAGAAAAAGGGCGGCTATCAGCAGTCTGTGGCCTTGGCCAAGACCTTTGACCTGTACCGGCAGGACTATTGCGGCTGTATCTATTCTTTGCAAGAGCGTATGGCCCAAAAACAGCAAAAAGAACAGGAGGCAACATTATGAAAGTACTCATCATCGGCGGCGTTGCCGGAGGCGCTACTGCAGCGGCTCGGCTGAGACGGTTGAACGAAGAAGCAGAAATTATCATAATCGAGCGGACAGGCTTTATTTCCTATGCAAACTGCGGCCTGCCCTACTATGTGGGCGGAATCATCCAAGATAAAGCCGCTTTGACTCTACAAACGCCAGAAAGCTTTTGGCAGCGGTTTCGTATCGATGTCCGGGTACATCAAGAGGCCACAGCCATTGATCCCGACCAAAAAACAGTAACTATCCACCGCCTGACAGATGACACAATCTATACAGAATCCTATGATAAACTGATCCTTTCCCCTGGCGCCTACGCTGTAAAGCCTTCCTACCCCGGTGTGGATCTTCCCCAGGTATTTACGCTGCGTACCGTAGAAGACACCTATCGCCTGAGGGCGTATGTCGCCGAGCAAAAACCTCGTTCTGCCGTTATCATTGGCGGCGGTTTCATTGGGCTTGAAACGGCAGAAAACTTAATCCATGCTGGCCTTTCCGTCACACTGCTGCAGCGCAGTGCCCAGATCATGCCTCCCTATGATCCGGATATGGCCTCATTCATGACCTACTATCTTGCCACTATGGGCTTAAACATCCTATTTCATCAAACGGTGGAAGGCCTGGAGCAAACACCAGCGGGGATTCGTATCCTACGCAAAGATGATACGCCTTTGGAGACCGATCTGGTGCTGCTAGCCATTGGCGTTGCCCCAGACACCCATCTGGCCAAAGCAGCTGGCCTGGCGCTTGGCCAAAAAGATGCGATCCAAGTGAATGAACAAATGCAAACCAGTAATCCGGACATCTATGCGGTGGGCGATGCTGTGGAAGTGACTCATTTTGTCACAAAAAAGCCCACTTTGATTTCATTAGCCGGACCTGCCAATAAACAGGGCCGCATTGCCACTGATGCTATCTGCGGTCTGCCCAGCCGTTTTACTGGCAGCCAAGGCTCCTCTGTGATTCAACTTTTTGCCATGACGGCCGCTGCCACAGGCATCAATGAAAAAACGGCAAAAGCCCAAGGCATCCCCTATGAGGCTACGGTGACCTATTCTGCTAACCATGCCACCTATTATCCCGGTGCCAGCAATATGACCATCAAAACCCTTTTTGACCCTGAAACGGGCCGTGTGCTGGGAGCACAAATTGTAGGCTTTGAAGGAGTGGATAAACGCATTGATGTAATCGCCACTGCCATTCGGGCAGGGATGACCTCCGCTGATCTGGCAGAGCTGGATCTGGCTTATGCCCCACCCTATTCCTCTGCCAAGGATCCGGTAAATATGGCTGGTTTTGTGATGGAAAATATCCGAGCAGGCCTGGTCAAACAGCATCAATGGTATGAAGTGGCTGCCTTGGCGAAAGATCCTACTGCCGTATTACTGGATGTACGGCAAGATGAGGAATATGCAGAAAACCATATCCCCGGCGCCATCCATATCCCCTTGGATTGCCTTCGGGAACACCTGGTTGACCTCCCCAAAGATAAGACCATCTATGTCAACTGTTATAGTGGCCTGCGCAGTTATCTGGCCTGCCGCATTTTAAGCCAGCATGGCTTCTCCTGCAGCAATCTGGCTGGCGGATTCCGGTTTTATGCCTTTCAGACATCGCAGGCCAGCCAAACGCCTCGATATCCTTGCGGCGTTCGCATCTGAGGATTATTCTATCTCTGATACCCCGGCAAAGCCGGGGTATTTCTTTTGGGACGCTGGTCTTGCTATTTTCATCATCTTGGGATAGGGTGTTGACGTAGCTTCTTTTTGCTGCTTTCTATCTATGCTAGCCAAAAATCGGATTCTATCCTGATCTTTTGGCCATAGGCCAACCTAAACGGCAATGGTTTCTCTTCATACTCTTTTTCTATATTCTGGCCATATGCCTAAGGAAAAAGACTATTTTCTTCTACCCTAAGCTTCTTTTCAACCATATCTCTGTCTCAAAGATTTTTGATTGAAAAAAAGCGTTCCAAATTGGAACGCTCTTTTTCTTTAATCTTCCACTGTCATCGGCGTAATGTGCCAGATTTCATCAGCATATTCTCGGATCGTACGGTCGCTGCTAAATTTTCCGCTGCAAGCAATATTGGTGATGGCCATTTTTGCCCAGCGTGCCCGGTCCCGATACACTCGATCCACTTCCATCTGCGTCTGAGCATAGCTTTCAAAATCCGCCAGCACAAAATAGCTGTCCGGCCGTCCGCCATCCACTCCGTTTAACAAAGAATCATATACCTCTCGGAATACCTCTGTATCTTTACAGAAAGTGCCATTAATCAACTCCATGACAGCAATCCGGATATTTTGATCCATATTGTAAAGCATCCATGGGTCATAGGAATTGGTACGCACCCGTTCTTCCACTTCTTGCGCCCGCAGACCAAAAATAAAGATATTATCCGGTCCTACTTCTTCCCGTATCTCCACATTTGCCCCGTCCATGGTGCCAATGGTAACGGCGCCATTTAGCATAAATTTCATATTGCCCGTGCCTGAAGCCTCTTTCCCAGCCGTGGAGATCTGTTCGCTGATATCGGCAGCCGGTATCAGTTTTTCTGCTAAAGAGACCCGATAATTCGGCAAAAAAACGACTTTCAGCTTGCCGCCAATATTGGGGTCATGATTTACCAAATCCGCCACAGCGTTAATCAATTTGATAATCAATTTGGCCCGGCGGTAGCTGGCCGCCGCTTTTGCCCCGAAGATAAAGGTCCGCGGCACCATATCCAGCCCAGGATTTACCCTAAGGTTATAGTAAAGATAGATAATGTGCAGGACATTGAGCAGCTGACGTTTATATTCATGCAGCCGCTTTACCTGGATATCAAAAATGGAATGTGGATCAACCTCTATCCCCAGCTCCTGTTTTATATAGGCTGCCAAGGCGTCTTTCTTTTGCTGTTTGACCTGGTAAAACGCCTCTTGAAACCCCGGATCATCTACATAGGACAATAAACCCTTCATCTGATTTAGATCAGTAATCCAACCATCGCCAATTTTTTGGGTAATCAGATTGGCTAATGGTTCATTGGCATGCAGCAGCCAGCGCCGCTGAGTTATCCCATTTGTTTTGTTGTTAAACTTTTCTGGATACATCTCATAAAAGTCCTTTAGTTCCTGATGTTCCAAGATTTCCGTATGGAGTTTGGCTACGCCATTGATGCTATGGCTGCCCACAATGGCCAAAAAGGCCATCCGTACCTGGCCATCAGCCACAATGGCCATACGGCGCCATTTCTGCTGGTCATTGGGGTATTTTTCCATCAACTCAATGCAGAACCGGCGGTTTATCTCTTCCACAATCATGTAGATCCGCGGCAGCAGGCGGCTAAACAACTCTACGGGCCATTTTTCCAGCGCTTCACTCATAATGGTATGATTGGTATAGCCACAGACTTTCGTTGTAATCTCCCACGCATCATCCCATGGCAGCTCATATTCATCCACCAACACCCGCATCAGCTCCGCAACCGCCATGCTGGGGTGGGTATCATTCAGCTGAAAGGCCACCTTATTGGGCAGGTCCTTCCAATCGGTGTGATTTTGATGGAACCGAGCCAATGCCCGTTGCACTGTGGCGGAGACAAAAAAATATTGCTGCCGCAGCCGCAGCTCTTTACCGGAGATATGGTCATCTGCCGGATAGAGCACATCCGTCAGTGTTTGAGCCAAATTCTGTTCCTCCAACGCCTTTTGGTAATTGCCTTCATTAAAGCTTTGCAGATCAAACCGATTGATGGGTTGGGCGTCCCACAGACGCAAGGTATTGACGATCTGATTATCATATCCTACCACGGGGTAGTCATAGGGCACAGCCATAACGCTGCGGTAATTTTCCTGCAAAAATTGGTAATGGCCGTCCTCCTTTTGCACCGCCCGCACCTGACCGCCAAATTTTACTTCCACCGCATATTCCGGCCGGCGGATACTCCATGGATCTCCATTTTCCAGCCAATTATCCGGCACTTCCACTTGGTATCCATCCTGAAGCTTCTGTTCAAAAATGCCATAGTGATACCGAATGCCGCAGCCATACGCTGGCAAGCTCAGTGTGGATAAGGAGTCGAGGAAGCACGCCGCCAGCCGCCCCAAACCACCGTTGCCTAAGCCAGGGTCCGGTTCTGCTTCTTCAATCTGGGCCTCATCAATGCCCAGCTCCGCAAAGGCTTGCCGAAAGGGTGGATAGAGAGATAGATTCATAACAGTATTACCCAAAAACCGGCCCATCAAAAACTCCATGGACAAGTAGTACACTACTTTCACATCCTTTTGATAGTAGGTATCATGGGTCTTCATCCAAATATCATTTACTACTTCCCGTATGGAATATGCCGCAGCCTGATACAACTCTTGCTTTGATGCATTTGCTAAATTTTTCCGAAATAGCACCTTCAGGTGCTCTTCTATCATCTGCTTGAATTGTTCTTTTGTGATATCCAGATGCTTCATGGTATTGCCTCCTTGAAAAAAATCGAAACCGTCATCTCGCCCATATCTTTGCTGGTTCTTTTATCCTATGCCAATTAAAACTGGAAAACAATGCCCACAATGGCTGCTAAAATAATATAAAAAAGCGGATGCCTCTGAATCTTTCTGGTCATAACCACAAGTACGGCAAAAAGTATTATGGATTTCCATTGAAATAATGCCGCTGCAAAGCCTTGACTATCCCATACTGCCGCAGAAAACATCTCTGTGGCCGCTAAAGACACCGCCACCGCACCAATCAGCCCCGTCACCGTAGGACGAAGTCCAGAAAAAACCTTTTTCACCGCTGGTTGATCAGAAAAGCTCTGTAAAAATCGAGCAATCACGAGGATAATGATAATGGATGGCGTCACTAAGCCCAATGTTGTAACCAGTGCCCCCACCACCCCGTAATTTACAAAACCGGCATAAGTAGCCATATTCACGCCAATGGGGCCAGGCGTGGATTCTGACACCGCAATCATATCGCTCACCATTTGTGGGGTAAACCAATCATATTTTCCCGCCAGGTCATATAAAAAAGGCAGCGTGGCCAAACCGCCACCAATGGAAAACAGCCCAACTTTGAAAAATTCAAAAAACATCAAGCATAGTTCTGCCATCATTTCTCATCCACCCCTTTTTGTAACCCTGGCAGCACCAAGCCCAGCGCTGCGCCAAGCAGCACCACCGCAATGGGAGAAATGGGTAAAAACAGACTGCATACAAACGCAATCACCGCCACAATGGCCCCTAACTTATTTTTCACCGTATCATGCCACATTTTAATGACAGTATTGACCACCATCGCTGCTACTGCCACTCGGATCCCCGCAAAAGCATGTTGTACCCAAATATTTTCTGCAAACGTGGTCAAAATGCCTGCAATGATGCTAATAATCACAAAACTAGGGAATACCACACCCAGTGTAGCAAGGCTCCCGCCTAAAACCCCGGCTTGACGATATCCAATAAACGTGGCAGTATTGACAGCAATAATCCCCGGCGTACATTGTCCAATGGCATAATAGTCCAGCAATTCTTCTTCTGTCGCCCAATGATGCTTATTCACTACTTCTAACTGCAGCATTGGCAACATTGCCAGCCCCCCGCCAAAGGTGCAAACCCCAATTCGTGCAAAGGTCCAAAATAAATCCCACAATATACGCATTCTCTCACCATCCTCGTTCGTCATTGCTCCTGCTGCTGTAGTTTTTTCGCCTGATCTTCTGTAATCAACGCCTCAATGATCTCCCCTAAATCGCCATTGAGCACATCATCCAGCCGATGGATGGTCAGACCAATCCGGTGATCTGTCACGCGCCCTTGGGGAAAATTATACGTCCGGATACGTTCACTGCGGTCTCCTGTGCCCACCTGGGACCGCCGCTCAGCGGAAATTTCACTATCATGCTTTGCCCGTTCCAGTTCGTATAGCCGAGCATATAAGACTTTTAAACCTTTTTCCTTATTTTTTAGTTGGCTTTTTTCATCCTGGCAGCTGACCACAAGCCCTGTGGGAATATGGGTAATCCGAACGGCAGAATCTGTGGTATTGACGCACTGGCCGCCATTACCTGAAGCGCGAAATACATCAATGCGCAAATCGTTTTTATCAATTTTTACATCTACCTCTTCTGCCTCTGGCAATACCGCCACCGTCACGGTGGAAGTATGGATCCGACCGCCGCTTTCCGTTGTAGGAATCCGCTGCACCCGGTGCACGCCGCTTTCATATTTCAGCCGGCTATACGCTCCTTGGCCGCAGATCATAAAATCCACTTCCTTAAATCCGCCCAAATCACTTTCACTGGAAGTCATCAGTTCGGTTTTCCAATGCTGTTTTTCCGCATACCGGGCGTACATTCGATAAAGATCTGCCGCAAACAACGCTGCTTCCTCCCCGCCGGCACCGCTGCGAATTTCCACAATCACATTTTTTTCATCATTCGGGTCTTTAGGCAAAAGCAGAAGCTTTAAGCGATGCAGTTCTTCCTCCTCTTTCTTTTTGCACTGCTGCCATTCTTCCTTCAAAAGCGCGCTAAAGTCTTCTTCTTTTGTTTCTTCCAGCAATTCCTCCGCCTCTTGGGCGTCTTGCTTTGCTTTTTCATAGGCCTCGTATGTCTCTGCAATCGGGCAAAGGCTATGATATTCCTTCATCCATTTTTGCCAAAGCGCCTGATCGGCAATGACTTCCGGATCATTAAGGCTCTCTGCCAACTGATCCCGTCTACGCACCAGGCCTGCAATCTTATCCAGCATCACATTCGATCCTTCCTATCACCACCCGGTCCCGGCCGGCCAGATCTTGCAAAACCTTGACCTGCCGAAAACCAGACCGCTCCATTTCTTCCTTTACTGCCGCTGCCTGAGAGGCGCCAATTTCCATCATCAATGCACCTTTCGGGCGTAAATACGTCCGGCTTTGGGGAATCAGCCGGCGGTAAAAATCCAATCCGTCCTGCCCGCCATCCAACGCCAGCTGCGGCTCATAATCCCGCACTTCCGGCATCAGTTTTGCCACTTCATCGGTGGGAATATAGGGGGGATTGGCCGTAATCAGATCCATGGGTTCCTTCCCTTGCAGGGCGGTACATAAGTCCCCTACCAAAAACGCCGTCTGCTTTTCTGCTCCTAGGTTTTTTGTATTTTTCCGCGCTACAGACAGCGCTGCTTCACTGATGTCCGTACCATAACAAAACCCCACACCCTCCAGGGCCAGCGTAATGGGTATACACCCGCTGCCCGTACAAATATCTGCCATAACGCGCACCGGTTCTTCTTGATGGAACTGTAATGCCGCCTCCACCAGTATTTCTGTATCCGGGCGGGGAATCAGCACCGCCTCACTGACATAAAACGGCCGTCCCCAAAACCAGGCATTCTCCACCAAATACTGAAGGGGCATGTGATCTTTCCGATGGGCAAGAAGGGTAAAAAACCGTTCCTCTACTTCTGGCGTCACCGGGTCCATTTCCCGCAATAGCAGCTGTTCCCGGCTAACCCCCAGCAGATACTCTAGCAAAATGCGGCTTTCCAGCGCTCCCTCTTCTATGCCCGCTTGCGCCAGCTGGATTCGGCCTTGCTGCAGCAACCATCGGGCATTATTCTGGCTCATCCTCCAGCACTCCCTTCATCGCGGCAATGGCCGCTTCGATCTCCCGGGGGCCCGGTTCCGCCGTGGTAAGATGTTGTAGGGCAAAGCCAGGCTTACTGATGAGTTGAACAATCTTGCTTTCACTATTGCCCGCCCACATAATCACTTCATAGCTGATGCCTGCAATGATGGGCACGAGAAGCACCCGGCTAATCAAGCGGATCAAAAAACTATCTGTTTGCACAAAAAAGAACACAACCATACTTATGAGCATCACATAGATCAAAAAGCTGGTGCCACAGCGTTTATGCAGCCGCGTGTATTTTTTTACATTTTCCACCGTCAGTTCTTCCTCATGCTCAAAGCAGTTGATGGTTTTATGCTCTGCCCCATGGAAGCGAAACACTTTTTGAATCTCCTCCATACGGCTAATCAAATAAATATAGGTGAGAAAAATGGCAATACGCACAATGCCCTCTACAATGCCCAGGGCCCAGTTGCCCGGTAAGATCGGCTTAAACAGCCCACCCACAAACACCGGCAAAATAAAAAACAACGCGATGGAAAAAACCAGGCTCACTGCCACACTGACATAAATCAGATAGTCCGCCAGTTTATCGCCAAATTTTTTTTCTAAAAATTGCTCAAACTTACTGGGAGGCACTGTTTCTTCCTCATCTTCCAGGCCAGCTAACTGGGCGGAACGCATAATAATCTGAACCCCCAACACCATAGAAGACAAAAAAGAGGCAATACCCCGAAAAATAGGCAGGCGAAAGAGGGGATGTTGATACAAAGTGCCAGTCAGCGGCGTTTTTTCCACTGTCAATTTTTTTTCGGGAGTCCACACAGCCAGGGCATACATCTGTTTCCCCCGCATCATCACTCCTTCAATAACGGCCTGCCCGCCGATTTTAGTTCGTTTCATAATGCTGATCTCCTACTCTATTGATCTTTTCCGAAAATAGATACGAAAAAAACAAAAAAGGGTTGGTCAACGAAACCGTAACCCAACCCTTCCCGTGGTATGTCTTATTTTCTGCCGTATTTTTTGTTGAATTTTTCTACGCGGCCACCGGCTTCTACCAGAAGTTTCTGGCTGCCCGTGTAGAAAGGATGACACTTGGAGCAAACTTCCACGCGGATTTCTTCTTTCGTAGAGCCTGTTACAAATTCATTGCCACAGTTGCATCTTACCTTGCACTGATAGTACTCGGGATGGATTCCTTCTTTCATGTTTTCACCTCATTCAAATATTTGTTGATCAATAATCCACGAACAATTATTTATAGACAACGCATATATTGTATCACATCTCATTTTCCATTGCAAGCAAAAGTGAGGGAATTTTTATATCGTTTTCCGGTGCCAATGCGAGGCGCCAAGGCAACGAAGGCTACGTTATCGTCCGTGCGGCCCAGCAAAGAAAACAGTTCTCCAGCGCTATCGGCCAAAGCATTTTCTTTCCATAGCTGCCGATACAAAAATGCGGCTTCCTGTTCTGAAGCAGTCAAAAGCAGATCATCCCGTCTGGTCCCGCTTTTTTCTATATCAATGGCAGGAAAGATTCTTTTTTCTGCCAGCTTTCGCTCCAGCACCAGCTCCATGTTTCCAGTGCCCTTAAATTCCTCAAAGACCACATCGTCCATTTTACTGCCCGTTTCCACCAAAGCCGTAGCCAGAATGGTCAGGCTGCCGCCGTTTTCGATATTTCTGGCGGCGCCAAAAAACTTTTTCGGCATATACAGGGCTGCCGGGTCTAACCCCCCAGATAATGTCCGGCCGCTGGGGATAGTAATCAGGTTATACGCCCGGGCCAGACGTGTAATGGAATCCAGCAGAATCACCAGATCCTTTCCCTGCTCCACCAAGCGTTTGGCTCGTTCGAGCACCATTTCCGCCACTTTTTTATGATGCTCTGGCTGTTCATCAAATGTGGAATAAACAATTTCCACCTTATCTCCCACAATGGACCGCTGGATATCGGTCACTTCTTCTGGCCGTTCATCAATCAGCAGCACCAGCAAATATACATCCGGATGATTTTGCACAATGGCATTGGCTAACTGTTTCAGCAACGTTGTCTTTCCCACTTTCGGCGGTGAAACAATCATGCCCCGCTGGCCTTTGCCGATGGGGCAAAATAAGTCGATGATCCGGGCGGCAATCTGCTGAGGGGTAGTTTCTAGCTTTAGTTTTTCTTCCGGGTAGATGGGCGTCAAACACTCAAAGGGAACGCGAAACCGGCATTTTTCTGGCGCATCCCCATTGACACTTTTCACCTGAAGCATTGCCTCAAACTTTTCCCCCTCTCGGGCAGGGCGGATGCTGCCCCGGACACAATCCCCGGTTTTTAACTCAAAGCGTTTGATCTGGGATGGAGCAATATAGATATCCTCTGCTCCGGGCAGAAAATTTTCCGTTCGCAAAAAGCCGTATCCATCGGCCATCACTTCTAAAATGCCTTCCCGCAGCAACTCCCGTCCTTGTGCATCCCGCACCACCGGGCAAGGCGGCATTTCTTCCTCCGCCTTCGCCGCCAGTGCCTGGCGTACCCGTTCTGCTAACTCCGTCTTATTGCAACCCGAAATTCCCTTTAAGCCCAGGTCTTTTGCCTGCCGGCGCAAGCTCGCCAGCGTTTCCCTTTTCTCTTGTTCCGGCATGATGACTCTCCCTTCTGGCCTTACCGTGGGATGGTCAACACTTGTCCGGGCTGGAGATAATCCGACTCCGTCAGGCCATTCGCATCCAAAATCCGCTGATACTCAGCGCCATTACCATAGACTTGTTCTGCAATAGACCAAATCACATCGCCTTCCTGCACCGTATAGGTATCTGCTGTAGCAGCGCTGCCATCTCCGGCTGCGCCTTCTCCTGTTGTGCCATCACCGCTTGCCCCATCGCCTGGTGTTTCAGTGCCTTCGGTTGCTTCACCAGTACCCGAGGTGCCGCCACCCAGTTGTTCTTCTAAGGCCACAATCTGCAGTTTCAAGTCTTCATTCTCTTGTTGTACGGCCTGTAAATCCGCCAATTGCTGCGTAGCTTCTGTCAATTGGGAAGAAACAGAGGCGCTTCTTACCAGCAGTACCACCACAACCACAGCCAACGCAATGGTAATCACTAGGCTGATCACCCGGCCCAGTGGGCGTTCTTCTTCCTCATATTCATAGTCGTTCTGATTTTCCCGCGTAAAGGTATCCAGCACCCGCTGACGGTCCTCTTCCGAATGAATGGAAAAATCGTCTTCCTCCCGATAATGTTTCGCTGGCTTTGGCCGGTCTTGTGAGGCAGCATGTTTTGGCACAGCCTCCTGTGGGGAGGGACGGCGCTCCGGCTTTGGCTGGGGCGCATTTTCCATCCGAATCTCCCGAGGCGCCTGCTGATTCGTCTCAGAAGCAGCCTGTTCTGTGGGCATGGGACGGCCTGGCCGAGGTTTTTGACGGACCAGGCGCACGGGTTCTTCCTCTTCTTCCTCTGACACCCAGGGGATGTCTTCGGCAGACGTTCCCTTTCTCTCCTCATCCCGGCGCATTTTATTGGCCCGGCGCATCCGTTCTTCTTCTTCTGCCTGGCGGGCATGTTCTGCCCGGCGAGCCATTTCTGCCTGACGGGCAATTTCTGCCTGGCGGGCAGCCCGTTCTTCTTGACGCTTTTGTTCCGCTTCCTGCATCAAGCGAGCCTGTCGTTCTGTATCATCTTCGGTATGCTCCGCCGAATGCTGGGCGGGCTGTTCTTCCTGTGTATGCCGCGCTGCCGGCCGCTCCTGCTGCTCCCCGGAAGTGGGTTCCCGGCGCTCCATACGCTCCCGTATGGATTGCGGCGGGGTATTTTCCCGCACCTCTACGCCCTGGCGCTGATTTTCTTCTATTTTTTTACGGCGGGCAATCCGGGCCATCTCATGGTTAAACTCTTCTTCATTATAATCCTTCCCTTTAATGGGATGGCTTTTCATCAGCATCTGCACCACTTCTTTGGGAAAATTTTCATATCCCGGTGGAATATGGCTGGCGCTGTTTTCTTCCCGATCTCGATCATTTGGTTCGTTGCTCATGGATAACCTCCTGGTTCTATTTCTACTTTTTTTACTTTTTCTTTTATTTCACGGTCTTACCATCGTCTCTATTTTATAGTGTAGAAAAAAGGATGTCAACATTCCCCCGGCGTTCTTAGGATTATTTTAAGCGAAAATTGCTTATTTTGTCCGCTGATGATCTATTTTTATTCTCAAAAATGGAAAAACGCCCGTCCTATTTTTCTAAAGGCAGGCGTTCCTCTGACTAGCATTATAGGCCATCTTGGTATTCCGTTTCCAGCCGTTCTTTTCTTTGCCGCCAATCAGGCATATATCGGTCCATACGTTCATAAAACGCATCATTATGGCGCGGCTCTTTCAGATGAATCAGTTCATGAAGCATCACCTGGTCAATGCAGTCCAGATCTGCTTTCATCAACTGTAAGTTTAACGTAATTTTCCCCTCAGAAGGCTTGCAGCTGCCCCAACGAGTCTTCATATTGCGCACCCGCAGCGTAGGCCGGCAAAACCCTTCCGCCGCTGTTTTCGCCAACATCCGCTCCAGTGAGGCCAAAAAAACGGAACCGCTTTGTGCTTTCAGCCAGGCAAGATAGACTTCTTTGGCCGCTACTTCCTGCCCCGCTGTAAGATAAAGCACTAGTTCGCCCTGCTCTTTTTGGCTGTCATCCATGCCCAAAGGTCCCTCAGCCAAATGAAGGCGATACCCCTGGCCCAGTACGTATACCGTCATCCCCTCATGGAGGTGTCCATCCGGACGAAGATGGCTTTCCCGCTCCATTTCCGCCAGATGGCGAATGAGCCATTCCGCCTTTTTTTCCACAAAGGCGTCAATTTGAGCCACTTCCACCCGCCGCGGCGCAGAAACGCAAATTCGTCCATCGGGATGGAGGCGGATATTCAAATTTTTTACGGCTTTGCGCTCCAGTTCATACTCAATCCGAATGCCACAATAGCGGATGGCATGGCGGGTCATTGGGTTTCGCCGCCTTTCCGGGGCAACGTCAATGTCCGCACCTGATCAAAGAAATCTGCTGCTTCTGATGTCAACGCTGCCGAACCAAAAGTACACCGGCTTTCATCCCGATGCGTCTCTGCCATCCATTTAGCATAGGCTTGCAGATCCGCAGCCGTCAACGAGAGCATTTCCTGCCGTTCCTGTTGGAGCATTTCAGCCGTCACACCGGCAAAATAGCGGCTCAAGGCCAGAGAAAACCGATCGCTGAAGCTCTTTGGCCGATCCAGCACATTCACTGCGCCTAAAATATATTTTGTTAAATCTGCACCGCTTTGGGAAAAGGCACGCAAAAAGGCTGCTCCGCCCTCAAATGCTCTATAGGTGGCCTTCAGATTCGGGTCTCGATAAGAGTAAAAGGATAAATACCCCCGGCGATTGACATTCATCCCACAGCCATAAGCGCCGCCTTTGACTCGCACTTCGTTCCAAAGATATTCTGTGTTGATCAGATTTTTTACTACATTCCAGCCGCCCTGATGCCCAGGAGCGTTAAAATGCCCCACCGAAGCATTATACACAATTTTTGCCCCTGTAGTCACCGCCTCTGCGCGGATATCTTCTTTGGCCAGTGTCACTGTCCCCTGCAAAGCTTTCCCAGCAGGCAGCTGCCGCTGCAAATGGAGCAGCTGTTCCTTTACCACAGGCAAATCTTCCGCGTCTGTGCTGAAAGCCAGGTGTACATTCTCACGCACCAACACCCGTTTCGCCAACACCCGCAGCCGCTCCATCAGCGCCGGCAGATCCTCCATCCGTCTTTGGAGGGCGTCAAAAAAGCTTAATCCCTCCAATCGATCCCGCAGCGCACTTTCCCCATCCACCAGGGCCGCCGCCCGCTGAATGGCCGCCGCATGGCCATCGTTATCGTAAAACCGGTCAAAATCAGCCTTCCATTCCAGTAAAATCTTTCGCAGGCTCTCTACCTGCAGCACTGTATGCAGCAAAATTTCCTGGCTCAGCTCCATGGTCTCTTCCAAATTGCGCACTAGCGCCCGGCACTGAAAAACAAGCACCGGCCGGCCCGTATCCCCCTGAGGCAGCACCCCGGCTCTGGCAGAAATGCCCCCGGTGGCCAGATCGATAGCAATGGGCAATGTATCATAACGGTACTGCCGGGTATCCATCCGCCCCAATATCCGGGCCAAAATGGCAGCATCCGCCAGCTCTGCCTCGGAAAGGCCAGCTAAAGAAAAATACAGTCGGGCATAGAAAATACCATTGGTCTGCTGGGGCAGGCAAAGCACCCCATCCTCCTGACAAATATCCCGTTCCCGATGCATCGGGTCGATATCCTCTCGCTTTAAACAGGGCACTTTGGCAATATCTTCTGGCCGGTCTGACTGGGATTGCCAAGCCAGCAGCGCCTGCGTATCCGCCACCAGCTGTTGCCGCTGCTGTTGGGTCATGGCTGTCCGCTGCGCTTCAAGTGCTGCTTTTTCCTCCTCCTCTGCCCGTTCTTCCTTCCCTTCTTGAGGATCAGCAGCGGTAAGGGTATAAAATTCATTCTCCAAAAACACTTCCCGCACCAGCTGCTCAAAGTAGCCCGTTTCTACCCCTTCCTGCAGGGCATCAAAATAGGTCCAAATCTTCATCGCTTCAATCGGGTCACCGCCATTAAGCCAGCTTTTCATCATATCCATGCCATAGGCTAAGCCCTTTGGACGATACCCATAATCTTCTTCCCGCAGGGAAAACTCATAGGAATGAATGGCTGAGCGCAGCTGTTCTTTCAAAAACCCATGCTCTGCCAATTGACGCAGCGCATCAAACACCGTTTGTCCGAACGCTTCCAGTTGATCGGCTTGGGCATCCTTCACCACGAAGCTAAATACCATTTGCCCTGTCGAAGAATCCAGCCACGCCTCTCCGCTTTGCCCAATCCCGCGGGAAAGCAACGCCTGCTTCACTGGCGAAGCCCCGGTTTCCATCAATACATAGCTTAAAATCACCAGCGCAAATAGCCGCTGGCGGTCAGTGGGGCTGCCTACCATAAAGTTCAGCGAAAGCAAACTTTGCCCTGCCGCTTCTGTTCCTAAGGGCACAGAATACGTCCCCCGGCGTACCTTTTGGCGGGGAGGTATCGTTTGATATTGGATTTGGGCCGGGGCGGCATTGTCTTCCCATGCGCCCAAATATTCCCGATCTAAATAGCTCAGCCGTTCGTCAATATCCAAATCTCCATACAAATATATAAAACTGTTGGAAGGATGATAATACCGCTGATAAAACGCTTGAAAATTTTCATAGGTCAAGCTAGGAATCGCCTTGGGATCACCGCCGCTTTCAAAGCCATAGGTGCCTCCGGCAAACAAGCTCTGATGGATCAATCCATCCAGCACCCCCTCTGCAGAGGCCAGCGCACCCTTCATTTCATTATAGACCACCCCTTTGACAGTCATTAGTCCTTGCTGTTCCAGCAGTTCATGGTGCCAGCCTTCCTGCCAGAAGATCCTGCGATCTTTCATCACATTAGGGAAAAACACCGCATCCAGATATACATCCATTAAATGCTTAAAATCCTCCTGGTTACAACTGGCCACGGGATACATCGTCTTATCCGCATAGGTTAGCGCATTTAAATAGGTATTTAAAGATCCCTTCATCAATTCGTTAAAGGGGTCTTTCGAAGGATATTTTTTTGATCCGCACAACACAGAATGTTCCATAATGTGGGCCGTGCCGCAGTCATCCAGCGGGGGAGTGCAAAAGGAAATGAAAAACACCTTATTTTCATCCTTATTTGCAGCATAAAAAAGCCGCGCTCCACTTTTCTCATGTTGAAACACATAGCACAAACTGTGGATATCTGCCACTTCTTCCTTCCGAAGCACGCGAAACCCATGCACCAGCTGATTCAGTTGATATTCCATGGCCAATTCTCCTTTCTTCCCCACTTTTCCTTTTCCCGGGGTACTTCCTAGGAAATATTATACCCGAAAGCAGGCGCCTTGCAAAGAGATTTTACCGCATTTCTCCTTTGACCCTTTTTTCTGCCTTTTTCCTTCCTAAAAAAAAGAAAAAAACAAAATAATCCTATATTTTCCTAAATTTTAGTTGCGGCTAACACATTTGCCTTCTCTTTCTCCATTCTCCAGTCTTTGATGCAGATTCGTCCGATTTTCTTTGCAGAAAAAAACCGATTTTTTTTTTGGAAAATCTCTTGACAAGTGCCTCGCTTTAATTTATAATGATTCTCAGTTAAGAATAAATTAACTTTCAACCTATGTGATCTATGTATCAAAGGAGGAAAACAAATCATGAGTAAATTCGTATGTTCCGTTTGCGGTTATGTGTATGAAGGCGAAAACCCACCAGAAAAATGTCCTATCTGCGGCGCTCCTGCTGAAAAGTTCGTAAAACAGGGCGACACCAAAGTTTGGGCTTCTGAACATGTCGTGGGCGTTGCTAAAGGTGTAAGCGAAGATATCCTGGCTGACCTGAGAGCAAACTTCGAAGGCGAATGCTCTGAAGTTGGCATGTATCTGGCTATGGCTCGCGTAGCTCATCGCGAAGGCTATCCTGAAATTGGTATGTACTATGAAAAAGCTGCTTACGAAGAAGCTGAACATGCCGCTAAATTTGCTGAACTTCTGGGCGAAGTCGTTACCGACTCCACCAAGAAAAATCTGGAAATGCGCGTAGAAGCTGAACATGGCGCTACCGCCGGCAAGACCGACCTTGCAAAACGCGCAAAAGCAGCTAACCTGGATGCTATCCATGACACCGTTCACGAAATGGCTCGTGACGAGGCCCGCCATGGCAAAGCATTTGAAGGTCTGCTGAAGAGATATTTCGGCTAATTTTATCATCTCAACGGGGCAGTGTGTTTACGCTGTCCCGTTTTATTTACCCTACAAGACAAAGAAAGCGAGGGAATCCCATGGACGAAAAAGTAAAAGAACTGCTATTGGCACAAGTCAACAAGGAATTTTTCAGCGCCTATCTGTATCTAGGTATGGCAAACTACTACATCGATCAAGATTTAGATGGCTTTGGCAACTGGTATAATATCCAGGCGCAGGAAGAACGGGATCATGCCCTTCTGTTCATCCAATACCTACAAAACAATAGCGTGCCTGTGGTACTGGAAGCCATCGAACGGCCGGACCAACAGTATGATAGCCCCATTGATCCTCTGCTGAAGGGCTTAGAACACGAAAAATATGTCACCGGTCTAATTAATACCATCTATGATGCGGCTTACAGCGTAAAAGATTTTCGGACCATGCAGTTTTTAGATTGGTTTGTCAAAGAGCAAGGCGAGGAAGAAACAACCGCTGATTCTCTCATCAAAAAATACCGCCTGTATGGCAATGATCCTAGAAGCCTCTATCTGCTTAATCAAGAATTGGCAGGGCGGGTATATAGCGCTCCTACGCTGACACTTTAAACTTGCTTCACTTTCTTTTGTGGGAACCATAAGGTTCCCCTTTTTTCTTTGGCTGTTGTTTTCTCCCCCCATTGAGGTATAAATCACTTCTATTGTGGGATGGTATAGACCAGCCGATATCGGTTTAGATTTCATGGTATGGTTACACAAAGGCGGCTGCCACATATAGCAGCACTTAGGCGCGGCTTTCTTTTCCAGCAACGCTGCTCTTGTCTTTTTCCATCGCATCCAGCTCCATCAGCAGCATTGCCGAATCAGCCCATAGGGTTAAGCAAACGGCATCTCTAATTTTGTGCCGTTTCCTCGCCAATGGTTTTCCTATGTTCCTTTGTGGATTTATGTTTAAAACAAAAAAAGCGGAGAAGCTAGCTTCTCCGCTCATCCTGCACCCTACTGGATTTGAACCAGCGGCCTTTCGGTCCGGAGCCGAACGCTCTATCCACTGAGCTAAGGGTGCATTTCCATTACCTATATATTTTACAAGGATTTCATATTTTTGTCAACACTGTATTTGAAAAAGCGCTGTCTTTTACCGTCCCATTTTATTTTTCAGCTTCAGCCACAAGGCTGTTCTTTCTGTTTTCTATGGCAAAGCTATTTCCCCAAGGAGGACTTAATGAAAATCACCGGTATTTATGGCGGACAATTTTTTGATCCCTTGGCAGAAACTCTTCTGCCCTGCGATCTTTTATTGCATGACGGCATACTGGTAGAAGCCGGGCCCCACCTCAGCCGACAAGATGCAGCTATTCGTATTTTAGCAGAAGGGCTTTGGTTTTCCCCCGGCTGGGTGGATGCCCATGTGCATTTATTTCACGCTCCAGGCCATTTGGGCCTGCCTGCCGTTCCTCACTGCCTGATGAACGGCGTGACATATGCCATCGATGCAGGGTCGGCTGGAGCGGCAGACTTTGCCCATTTTCACCAGCATATCCTTTCTGCCCTTCCCCTGAGGCATAAGGCATTTCTTCACTGTGCCTTACCTGGAGCTCTGCCTACAGAGCCCGGAGAACTATCTAGCTTAGCTGCTTTAGACAAGGATGCTTTCACCGCAGTTTCCACTGCCTTTTCTGATGAAATTTTAGGCGGCAAACTGCGTCTAAACCCTGGCGTCTGTCCTCAACATCCAGAACAGGCCTTAGATGAAGCCCTGGAGATGACAGGCCAGCTCGGCCTTCCCCTGGAAGTACATCCGAATTTTGCCCCCATCCCCACAACCGTTCTCTTAAACGCCTTACGGCCCGGCGACATTTATACGCATACCTTTCACGATTCTTCCATTGGTATTTTAAATACCCATGGCCAAATCAAAGACAGCGTCTGGCAAGCCCAACATCGCGGCATTCTTTTTGACACTGCCCATGGCGGCAGCAGCCTTTCTTTTCCCGTCATGCAAGCAGCTCTTGCCCAAGGATTTTTGCCAGATTTCATTTCTTCCGACCTCCATAATGGTTCCTATCCCACACCAGTTAGCAGTTTAGCAGAGGTCATGAGTAAGTTTCTAGCCTTTGGCCTTTCTCCCGCCCAGATTCTTCATCGGGTGACCCTCGGGCCAGCAAAAGC
Organism: Candidatus Neoanaerotignum galli; assembly: GCA_904381335.1. GTDB lineage: Bacteria > Bacillota > Clostridia > Lachnospirales > Anaerotignaceae > Neoanaerotignum > Neoanaerotignum galli. Next base: position 86,566 of record CAJFIN010000002.1, read on the forward strand.
CTTAGACCTAAAGGATAAACGGCTCGTCCTACAAAAAGGGGAAATGACGGCACTGACTTTTTTCCGTTTTGCAGAAGGCGCTGTTTCTTTTACAGATGGCCTAGGCCATTACAAAACCGGCCTTTCTCGATTTGTGCCTGTTTTTACTCTGCTTGATGGATTTTGGTATGCCCGTGAGCCCCTTCAAACCTGTTAGGAAGGAAAAAACAGCTTCACTGCGCCATAAGCACCAGCCATACCCGCCAAATTGGCAAAAATAGCCCCTTTTAATATATAGCGGCCATCTTTGATCCCTACTTTCATCAAATAAATACTCATGGTATAAAGCACCGTCTCCGTGGCGCCCAACATCACACTGGCAATCCGTCCGGAAAAGGAATCCGGGCCTGCCGTTTGCAATAGATCCAAAAATAGGCCTGTTGCAGCAGAAGAAGAAAAAAACTTCATCAGTCCCAAGGGAATCAATTCTGCTGGAAAACCAGTAAAGGCGATTACCTGTCCCAGTATGCTGCCCATGAGGTCTAAAAATCCGCTGCCCCGCAGTGCTCCCACCGCCGTCAGCAATCCCACCATGGTCGGCAAAATTTCGATGGAAAGGCGTAGCCCTTCCTTGGCGCCCCGACAAAACACAGCAAAAATGTCTTGCCCTTGCCACAGTCCCCATCCCACAATCAAAGCCGCCGTTAGTGGCAGTATCAGTCGAGAAACCATTGCTGCTGCTTCCATATTAATCCTGTTCCCTCCCTTCTTTCCATCGGGCATAGAGCACTCCTGCTACGGTAGAACAAGTGGTTGCCAAAAGCGTGGGCAATACGATCTCTGTGGGTGATGCACTGCCGGCTTGAGCCCGATAGGCTATGATATTCATACTCATCAGCTGTACGGAAGACATATTGATGATCAGAAACATACACATTGCTTTCGTTGCTCGTCCCGGATGGGGATTGAATGTTTCTAACTGTTCCATTGCCCTTAATCCTGCCGGCGTAGCCGCTGCACCTAAGCCAAAAAAATTGGCCGCCAAATTCACTGCCATCTCCGTCATTGCCGGATGATCTGGCGGCACAGAGGGAAAAAGACGCCGCAGCAGCGGCTGAATGGCCTCTTCCAGTCTCGTCAACAGCCCACCCTCTTTTGCTATGGCCATCATCCCTGTCCAAAAAGCCATCAGTCCCATGGTAGAAAGCGTCATGATAACGGCGTTTTGCCCACTGTCCACCAGTCTTTCTGTCACTTCTGCCGCCCGTCCCGTCACGATACCATATCCCACCGCCAGCAGCATCATGCCGCCCCATAAATACCGCAGCATGTCCATCGCCTCCTTTTTTTCACCTTATGCGATGGGTTTGGCAAAAAGAACTTTCTTTCTATCTATCCCAAATCTATCCTGATGAGAGGCTAAGCGAAGGACTTTATCCATAGAAAATAAAAAACGCCGGCCCACTGCCCTTTGGCAGCAAACCAGCGCCTTTTGCTATATGTTATGAGTGTTTCTTCGCAGAAACGGATTATTTCTCATCGAAATGATAGCCTGCTTCCAGAGCCTTGATGTTAGCTTCTACCAAAGCGGGTTTCATTTTTGCAGCAACAACTGCTTTTGCATCTTCCAGATCTACAATGTGCATGGTCTTTACTACAGCACCCAGTGCTACCATGTTTGCAGAACGAGCGGTAGCTACTTCTGTAGCAATCTCAGTGAAGGGGATTTCCAACACCTTGATGTCCGTTCTATCCGCTTTTTTGTTAATCATAGAGCTGTTGATAATCAGAGTGCCACCTGGTTTTACTTTGCTTTCATAGTCATCAAAAGACTTTTCATCCATTACCAGGATGGTGTCAGCTTCGCCGATGATGGGAGAGCCCATTTCTTCGGAGATAACTACCTGGCAGCTAGCACGGCCGCCTCTTTTTTCCTGACCATAAGCAGGAGAAAGGGTTACATTCAGGCCTTTTTTTGCAGCAGCGGTGCAAACCATTTTGCCCATCAGGATGGTGCCCTGACCGCCGATACCGGAAAAGATAATTTCATTTTTCATCTTATTTTTCCTCCTTTCCCATATCCTTGAACACGCCCAGAGGATAGGTGGACAAAACGCTGTCGGTGAGCCATTCCAAAGCTTTCAGAGGTTTCATGTTCCAGCCGGTAGGACAGGGAGAAACCACTTCTACAAACGTCAGGCCTTTGCCTTCCATCTGATACTGGAATGCTTTTTTGATGGCAGCTTTCATTTTGCGGATATTGCCAGGATTGTTTACCGTTACCCGTTCGCTATAGTAGCATTCAGGAAGCGTAGCAATCAATTCAGCCATGTTAACAGGACGGCCAGTGTAAGTTTCTTCACGGCCATAAGGCGTGGTGCTGGTGTGCTGGCCCATCAACGTGGTAGGAGCCATCTGGCCGCCAGTCATACCATAGATTGCGTTGTTTACGAAAATTACAGTGAATTTTTCACCGCGGATACCCGCATGCATGATTTCTGCCATACCTTCAGAAACCATATCGCCATCGCCCTGGTAAGCAACAACCAGGTTTTCCGGCGTAGCACGTTTGATACCCGTAGCTACTGCAGGTGCACGGCCATGCAGTGCGCAAATGCAGTCGGTGTTGAAATATTTGTCTGCGTATACAGAGCAGCCGATGGGCCATACGATAACGGAATTATCGGTCCAGTTGTTTTCTTCAATTACTTCACCAAGTACTTTATTGATGATGCCGTGACCGCAGCCACCGCAGTATTTCATATATTCATCCGTAAAAATTTCGGGTCTTTTATAAACGATGCTCATCAATTCCACCTCCTACTGATTACAGATACAGTTCGCAAAGTTTGTTGTAGATTTCCATGGGGCTAGGGGTAATACCACCAAGACGACCATAAAATTCTACATTGTCTCTGTCGGTGTCTTTTACTGCCAATTTTACATCTTCCACCATCTGGCCGGAGTTGAGCTCGGTTACAAAATACTTCTTGCCGGAGAATTTCTCAAAGGCTTTTACGGGGAAGGGCCACAGGGTGATGGGACGAAGCAGACCAACTTTCAGGCCTTTTTCTCTAGCCATCTTCATAGCATCCATGCAAACTCTGGAATATACGCCGAAAGCAACAATGATGATGTCTGCATCATCGGTGTTATATTCTTCCCATCTCTGTTCATTTTCTCTGATCTGCGCATATTTTGCTTGCAGGTGGAGGTTGAATTTCTCCCACTGTTCTGGGCCGTCACCGCAGGTGGTAATGTCGTTACGATGAGATCTGCCATGCATACCATCTACAGCCCAATCCTGTCTAGCAGGACCCTGGCTTCTGCCGGGCAGCACTACATTTTCCATCATTTTGGACAACGTACCATCGCTGGCAACCACAACGGGGTTAAGATATTTTTCAGCCAGTTCAAAGGACAGAGGAGCAAAGTCAGCATATTCCTGTACAGAATAAGGAGCCAATACGATGGTGCGGTAGTCACCATGGCCGCCGCCTTTGGTCAGCTGGAAATAGTCGCCCTGAGAACCCAGGATTTCACCATCAGCCGGGCCGGGACGCATTACATCTACAATAACAGAAGGCAGGCTAGCTGCGGACATATAGCTCATCGCTTCGCAGCCCAGAGAAAAGCCCGGGCCGGAGGTAGCTGTCATGCCTCTCTTACCAGTAGCGGCAACACCAGCCACCATATTAAATGCAGATACTTCCGTTTCAGCCTGAATAAACACAAGGCCTTCTTCGGGTGCCTTTTTTGCATAATATTCTGGGATTTCACTTGATGGCGTGATTGGATAACCAAAGAAATATTTACATCCGGAACGAATCGCAGATTCTGCAAAGGCTTCATTGCCCTGCATAAAAACTTTTTCACCCATGTTCTTTCCTCCTTACACGTTTTTTTCTACCATGATCGCGCCTTCCGGACATACGGTGGCACAAATGCCGCAGGCGATGCAATCTGTCATGTCAACTGCTTGTACTGCATAGTAGCCTTTTTTGTTTACGGTATCGCTTTTTTTCAGGATCGTTTTCTTCGGGCAAAAATGCAGGCAATACTCACATTCTTTGCACATTTCGCGGTTCACTGTCACGCGGTTCATACTGTTCACTCCTTTTACATGACCTTGGTTTTGTTTTTCCAGAGCGGACCAAAAAGCGGAAGGACGGCAAGTTGTTCCAATATTTAGAACGCCTTTCCACGTTTTTGTCTAGCTTTATTATAGTAACGGGCCCGAAAAATGTCAATGGTCTTTTCCTGAAAATTACCGCATGATTTTCTTGCTTTTTTTGTGAGTAATCTATATAATGATACATGAGTTCTAATATTTAGAACTCCATCGCGTCAGCCTGTGTATCATCTGATTTTTCGGAGGTGCCTTATGGAATCTTTTGAACATATTCCCAAATACCCTGTCCAAACCCTGGCCAAAGCCTTGGATATTTTGCGTTACCTAAAAGATAACTCTTCCACCGAAGGCGTTTCCATCAGTGAAATCAGCCGTGCCCTCACCATCGGCAAAAGCGGCGTCCATCGAACGCTGGACACTCTGATGGCTTATGGGTTTGTGGAAAAAGCCGGCGCAAACTCCACAAACTATCTGCTGGGCTGGGGACTTTTTGATGCAGGCAACGCCGTACCCAAACAGCACACTTTAAATGGCGCCAATTATATTCCTCAATTAGAAAAGCTTTGTAATCGGTTTAGCGAAACCGTCAATATGGGTGTTTTTAATCAATACGAAACGGTCATTATCTGTAAAATTGAGCCAAATATTAAGCTTCGTACCAATACCCAAGTGGGAGAACGGGAGCCGCTGTATGCCACGGCCCTAGGTAAGCTTTTCTTGTCCGATTTTTCTCCGGAGGAGCTTGCAGAATATTTTGCCAACATCGATGCTTCTCCGCTTGCCGCTAATACCATCACTACCCTGGCATTTATGCAGCGGGAAGTGGCACAGATTCGCCGCCAGGGTTATGCCTTAGATAACGAAGAATACGTAGATGGCATGATTTGTTTTGCCATGCCCATCCGGGACTTTACTGGCAAAACCATTTCCGGCATCTCTGTCAGCGGACCGGCCCGGCGGATGACGCCGGAAAAACTAGAAAATATTAAGGAAAGTCTTGCCCCAGTCTGTCAAAAACTATCTGCTTTTTTGGGCTACAATTAAATTGCTGTTCTCTTTTCGCCCAAAACGAACTGTAAACAAACCAAACGGCCCCATTCTTCTGTTTTTACAAAGAATGGGGCCGTTTGAGTATCAAAGGCATGCCCTTATACTGCTCCCATGAATAGGCCAGGGGGGGCTGCTCCCTATCCTGACAATGGCAGGGAACATGAATGATTTTACTGACATGATTGCCCTTGCTGTCTTTTGATTGTTTCGTATTTATTTATTTATGGTAGAAATGGTACTGCGGATTTCGCGTTATCCGCGCTCTTTTTCACGCTCTTTTCTGCCTTTCGCATTGAGCAGCAAAACCGCCCCCACAATGAGCACAATTCCTAATGCCTTAAAGGGATCCATCGCCTCACGGTAAACGAGAACGCCCACCAATGCTGCAACAATAGGCTCTAGGGTGGAAAGAATGGCTGCCGTTGGCGGATCGATTTGAGAAAGGCCCCGTAAATAGATCAAATATGGCGCCACCGCCGATAAAATCACCCAAAATAGCAGCCACAACACCTCTGGACGGGCCAGTTTTATGGCAGTATCCACAGGATGCGCAATAAACAGCATGGCCACCGAAGAGATCAAAAACGTGTAAAACGTCACCGTTTCTGAGGAATAAACTGCCAAAGCCTTTTTGCCCAATACCCCATAAAGGCCAAAGAAAAAGGCCGCAACCAAACCATATACCACACCTAACGTGCTGATCTGTGCCAGCCCGCCGGAAAAAATACCGCTCACTCCGGCGCATCCCAACAACGTCATCAGCAGCACCACCAATTTCTTTTTGGTGATCTTCTGCCTAAAAGCAATCCGACTTTGGATTAAGACAAACGCAGGATACGTGTAGAAAAAAGCCCCGGCAGCACTAACGCCCAATTCTGCAATAGAAGCCATATACAGCACATTTTGCACACTATACCCCAAAATAGCCATGGGCAAAAACAGTTTTAAATCGGACCATTTGCGCAGCTTCAAATGCTGCCGCCCTGTCAGCAGGAATAGCAAAAACAGCACCGCCGTGGAAAATACGGTTCGCACCAAACCCACTTCCAATGAGCCAAGCCCTAATTTTCCTGCTTCTGTGGCAAAAATACCGGCAAAGCCCCATAACACCGCCGAAAGCATGACCAGCGCCCCGGCCTTTTTCTTCGTTTCCATGAAAAATAACTCCTTTCTGCCCTGTTCGGCATGTCCATTCTTCTTTCATGGCTTATTATACCGATTTGATCCAGCGCTGTAAATGAAAAAAAGAAGTTCCTTTTTTTCTTGTATTTCTCTATTTTTATCGCCATTCTTTGCGTTATTTTTGTCAAAGCCAAACTTTTTTTCGGTTATAAATGGAAAAAAAGTCAGACTTTCTATGAAAAAAACCGCCTATTTTTCTTTCCAGTTTTCTGATGATCTAATGAAAAATTTTCGTTTCTTCCTGTTTTTTCGACATAAATAACGAAAATCCGAAAAATAGTATTGACATTTTTTTACAACAGTGATATTGTTATCCTACTGTTAAAGTTTCCACTAGCTAAAGGAGGGTAATCAATGAAATCAACTGGCATTGTGAGAAAAGTAGACGAATTAGGACGTGTTGTTTTGCCCATTGAACTGCGGAGAACCTTAAATATCGAAGTAAAGGATTCCTTGGAGATCTTTGTTGATGATGACAAGATCATTCTCAAAAAATATGAGCCTTCGGATATTTTCACCGGAAGTATGGATAATCTTATCGAATTTAACGGCAAAAAAGTATCCGTGGATTCTATCCGGGAGATGGCCCGCATTGCTGGCCTGCACATCACTGACTAATCAAAGTACACCAAAAAACGTAAAACCATACTTTTGCCCCGCTTTTGGCATAGCCCGTTTACCGGAGCTACCGATGTGGGGTTTTTTTCTCCCTAGAACGTCATGGTTTCATCAAAAAGCCCCCATTTGTTCTTCCATATTCCTATGGCAAACAAATGGGGGTTTTCTTGTATCAGCTTAATATTGTTCGATGGCAATTTCTTCTGCTTCGTATACCTGACCAATGGCTTTTCGGCAAATCGTTTCAAACATCGCCGTCCGGTCACTGACATAAAAGTGATGCTGCGGCGGCTGATCGCTTTGCCGCAAGGCATTGGCAGACGACAACGCCTCTTTCACCCGCAGGATGGTTTCCCTTGCCGGATCAATCAAAGTCACCTTGGGGCCCATCACTTCTCCAATGCAGCGGCGAAGCAATGGATAATGGGTGCATCCCATCACAAGCGTATCCACCCCTCGATCCTGCAATTCCCGTAAATAGCGCCGGGCCGTCAAATCGGCCACCTCATCTTCCGTCCATCCTTCTTCCGCCAGGGGCACAAATAAAGGACAGGCTTTGGCATACACTTCCTTCACCTCTGGCTCCCGCCGCAGCGCCTGCTGATAAGCGCCGCTTTGGATGGTACTGCTGGTGGCAATCACACCCACCTTGCCATTTTTTGTGGCTTTTGCTCCTGCCTTAGCCCCAGGCTCTACCACACCAAAAATCGGTAGTTGAAACGCCGCCTGCATCGCTGGCAAACTATTGGCACTGGCAGTATTACAAGCCACAACCACAGCCTTCACATTTTTTGTCAGCAAAAACCGTACATCCTGTAACGAAAAACGAGTTACCGTTTCCCTAGATTTGCTCCCGTAAGGCACCCGGGCTGTATCTCCAAAATAGACGATGGCTTCTTCTGGCATCTGGCGCAGGATCTCCCGAGCCACCGTCAGTCCGCCCACCCCGGAATCAAATACGCCAATGGGCCGTTCATCCATGATAGTGCCCCATCCTTTGTGCCTCCTGCATCGCTAATTCAATCAAACGGTCAATCAAATCGGGCAGCGCCAATCCCCGTTCTTCCCAAAGCTTAGGATACATACTGATAGAAGTAAAGCCCGGCATGGTATTCAGCTCATTAAAGATGACCTGATTCGTCCCTTCTTCCACAAAGAAATCTACCCTTGCCAAACCACAGCCATCTACACTTTCAAAGACTTTCACTGCCAACCGGCGAATGGTCTTGACCGTCTCTTCCGGCAGATCTGCAGGAATCACAGTACGGCTGTTTTCATCTTCATATTTGGAATGATAATCATAAAACTTCCCTGCACTGAGGATCTCTCCAACACCGCTGGCCTCTGCCTTGGTATGATCTCCCAGCACCGCACATTCTACCTCGCGGCCTCGAATCTCTCGTTCCACCAGGATTTTCCAGTCTTCTTTGGCCGCCACTTCCAGTGCCTGCTCCAGTTGCTGCCGGTCTGCTGCTCGGCTCACCCCCACAGAAGACCCTGCATTTGCCGGTTTCACAAAGACAGGATACCCTAACTTCCGCTCAATTTGACGAAGTATCTGTGGCTTTGCTCGATCCTTGCTTTGCAGCGCCACATATGCCGCCTGGGGAATCCGGGCATGCTTTGCAATGATCTTGGTAAAGGTCTTATCCATGGATACAGCGGAAGATAGCACCCCACAGCCCACATACGGAATCTTGGCCAACTCCAACAACCCTTGTATGGTACCATCCTCTCCGTAAAGCCCATGCAGCACCGGAAACGCCACATCAATGGGAATCTCCTTTACTTTTCCTCCCACCAGACGTAAGATTCCTTTTTGAGAAGCATCTGGACTTAGCACCGCCGGTGTGCCAAAAGTCTCCCATTCTCCAGTAGAAATCTTTTCCACCGGGCCATTATAAATCATCCATTGCCCCGCCTTAGTGATTCCCACAGGAATGATATAATATTTTTCCGGATCCATATTGGAAAGGATGGTCGTTGCCGACATCCTGCTAACTTCATGCTCTGACGACTGTCCTCCAAAGAGAACGGCCACCGTTAATTTACTCACTTTGCGTCCCTCATTTCTTTGGCATAAAAACCGGTAACGCTTTTATTATATGCCTTCCCCCCTCGCTTGACAACAAGAAAATATCGAAAAAGGGGATTTTCTCCCCACCCCCATCTTTGTCTGCATCGCCAAAAAAAGCGGCCATGTTTTGCCGCCAAAATGCCCCTTTGATTATCGGTACCCAAACACATGACGCCCAATCTGGCCTGTGATGGTCACTTGCCAGATCCAGGGACTGGTAGCCGTTTGCGGATTCCAATAATATAAGGCTCCACCAGTGGGATCCCAGCCGTCTAACGCTGCTTCCGCCGCCAAAAATGCCGTTTCATTGGGCACTAGGTCAAACTGTCCGTCTGCTACCGCGTCAAAGGCTCCCTCTTGAAAGATCACCCCTTCAATGGTATCAGGAAAGTCAGGGCTTTTCACGCGGTTTAAAACCACCGCTCCAATGGCCACTTGGCCTTCAAAAGGTTCTCCACGGCCTTCTCCATAAATCAGCCTGGCCAGAAGCAATGTATCATTTAACGTGGTTAAAGAGGGAATTCCCAATGCTTCCAGTGTGGCACTTCCGGCAATGCCATCGCTGGAAAGCCCATTGGTCTGCTGAAAAAAACGAACTGCATCTGCCGTCTCACTGCCATAAATGCCATCTACCTCTCCCTCATAATATCCCCACTGCTTTAGTCTCCGCTGAATCTCTCGGACGGCAATGCCCTCCGAGCCAATGGAATATATGGACATAACGCCTCCCCCGGCCCCTGTCTGCCTTTATCTTACCGGCCGGCCCATTGTTCCTGCCACCAGTCCACAATTTTTAGCCGAAAAACGGCGGGGCCGCTTTTGTCTGTTATCATACTATATTCTCCCTGGGATAAAAGATGCGCCAATTCTTCTTCAGACAAAACTTCCTGCCCTTCTTCTGTCCGACATAAAGGCGGATATAACACACACCAAAAATTTTCTCCCTCTGCTTTCCCCAACTTCACTGTCACTGCATCATATGGTCCTGCCGGCAGTGTCACATTGCCATACGTTTTAAGCGGAAAATCCTGCACACCCACATCAATGGACGCACCATAGCTCACCGCTGTCTTTTGCAGTACCTCCAAAGCTGTTTGCTGCAAAAGGCCCGTTTCCTGCTCCACCTGTCGGATCATTTCTTCTTTTCCACTACATTCTTTTTCTATGGCCTTTAGCTGAAGCAACAGGGCATCCCGCACTTGACGCTTGACTTGCTGATCGTAAGAGGAATTACTGTTGGCCACCACATGAAACCTCAATACTTTTTGTGCAATCGCCTCTTGGGTCTGCTGGGCGTACCCCGCTGTAGAGGCAGCGCCAAAAAAGAAACAAAGCCCCATCCCTGCCAGTACGCTCACTACTACCCGTTTGATCCATTGTGCTGTTTGTGTCATTCTTTCCTCACCTCATAGGCAGTATAGCCCTCCGGCGAAACTGCCATACCTGTCGAGGTGAATCTTAGGTCTATTTTTATTTCGATTTTTTTCCCTTTTACTTCCTCCATCCCTAAATTTTGCAATGCGGTAAGCCCTTGCTGCACTTGATCGGTCAGTTCTGTTTCCATCGCCGTTAAAAAAGACCGTTCCGCAAGGGGATCGGCAAAGTTTCTCTCCTGGGCCTCTTCCACCTGTCCTTCCGCTTGGATCCGAAAAATCCATCCGTCCTGAGTTTCTTCTGCCGTGCATTGCCGGCCAGTAATCCGTACTGCTCCCACCGAACTAGACAACACCCGGCCCCCGCCCCGTTTGCCGCACCAAGTCAGGCCCGCGGTCTCCTCTGCGGTTAAATAGCCCAAAAGCCCATCTTTGCCTGCTGCTGCTGCTCCCGCCAACATCACGCCATCTTCTCCTGCCTGTGCTAAAGGCAGCACTAAGCTCTCCCCTCCCGTCATCGCCTTTTCCCAATCCTTCAAATAAACGGGAAAGGTGGTCTCCCAATCCCCCTGATTATTTTCGTAAAAGGAGTAAATATCCCCTGTATTTCCCGCTGCTACTGCCTCCAGCACTTCCCGTGCCGATCCCGGAGAGGCAGTAACATACGTCTTAAGAGAAAAAGTACCATCCCGCAAAAAAACTTCCGCCGCCTGCTGCCATGACTCCCGCTGCGCCATCAGTCCCTGTCCCAAAACCAGCGTGCGGGTATGTCCATAATCCACCGTCTTACTCTGGCGCGTGTCAGGATCTGCTAAAGCTGCCACCAAATTTTCACCCTCCCCGTGACGCAAAAACAGGTCCCCTGCAGCATCACCAATGGCCAACGTCACCTGATATCCTTTCTCTGACCAATCCAGCCCCACTAGCTGCACAAAATCCCGTTCATCCAGCTCCCGGGCGTCATAGCAGCCCGTCAGCATCAACGCTATCCCCAGAGCAACTGCGATCATGCGTTTCATCGCTGCCTCCCTTTCGTTTCGTTTTCCAATAGCAATACCCAATCAAGGCATAGCAAAGCCCATTGGCTGCCGATAATGCCACCAAGACTTTTACGATAATGGCTTGGCTTGTCATCATGGCAGCGCCAGATCCCATCAAGAGCAGAAAAAAAATGGCATAGGGCCGCTGCACCTTTCCGTGAGCCCCCCGCCGCCATTGCCAACTGCCCCAAAAAGCCACTCCCCATAAAAATAAAATGGCAGAACCAATCCAAATCCCTGTCATCCATACATCCTGCCGCTCCAAAAATAGCAACGGAAAGTCAATGGTATCCATAAGCTGAAGCACCGGATACCGGCGCGCCGCCATGGTTCTGGCCCCAAAAATAGCAAGGCTTAGGGCCGTTAAGGCCATCATAGATGCTGCCAATACTGCCCCTGTGTGGAATAATCCACTGCCCCGCCTTTTTTCTTTGGTATATGTCCCTAAAAAGAGCAGATCCTCCAGCCCAAACCCAGAAAAAAAGACCAGTACCGCCGTCCAAACGCCGCCAAACGATTCCGAAGGGATCAGTTTCTGTACTTCCACATTGCTGGCGCTAAAAGCACATAAAAGCCCTAATGTTACCACCATTAGCCCCCATAACACCTCTGCTGTTCTCCCTCGGCAGGCTGGTCCACGAAATACACCATAGGCGATCACACCCAACGTTACTATCTCTGTCAGCAATAATGGCGTGCGTGGCAGCAGCAATTGACTGATCGTTTCCGCAAAATACCGTAGCCAGACTGCACCTAACACCGCATTTTTGATGGCCAATAACAAAAGTACCACCCGTCCCGGCGCCGTCTCAATCAAAAACAGCCCATCTCCCTCTCCCGCCAGATAAGCCATCACAGCCCATCCCAACGCCCCAACGCCCAGCCAAACCCATCCCCATGTGCCGCCCAGCGCTGCTGCCAGAGATGGCAGACGCACCATAGAAATACCCAAAAGTCCCGTAAAAAAAAGGGCTTGGCCTTGTCTAGCCGATATGGTGTGATTTGTCATTGCTCCATCTCCCTCCTACTTTCCCCCAATCCGGCGGCGTGCCTTCTGCCGGGCAAAAATGGGCCGTTGTTTCATCCAGTGCAATGGCACCCGCCACAAACTATCCTTCCAATCCTCGCCACCGTTTTTCTCTCCGCCACAAAATGGATATAAATAAGGAATGCCAAAGCTTTCCAAACTGGCCAAATGCACCAATAG
>CAJFIN010000002.1:99287-154426 GCA_904381335.1 Candidatus Neoanaerotignum galli
AAAAATAGCTTCACCAGCCGCAGTGCATTGACCAGCGCCAAATTCGGTACTGCAAAACTACATATCCCTGAAAGCGCCGCTAAAATCACCACTGCCGGCCCCACCAAACCTGCCTCTACCGCCGATTGGCCAATGACAATACCGCCTACCACGCCAATGGTGCTGCTCACCGGCGAGGGAAGCCGAATACCTGCTTCCCGCAATAATTCAAATGCAAACTCCATCAAAAGCACCTCTACCACGGTGGGAAAGGGCACATTCGCCCGGCCTTCTGCAATTTTCAGTACCAATGCCGTGGGAATCAGATCCGGATGATACACCGCCAACGCCACATATAACCCTGGCAGTCCTGCCGCCAATGCCGCCGCTATAAACCGCAATAGCCGCGTAAAACTCATCACTTCCCATCGGGCATAATAATCGTCCGCTGCTTGGAAAAATACATTCAGTGTTGCTGGTACCAAGAGGGCAAACGGCGAGTTATCCGTCAGTATGGCAATCCGCCCTTCACAAATGGCAGATGCTGTTTTATCCGGCCGTTCCGTCAGCTGCATGGTGGGAAACGGGGACCAGCGGCGTTTTTCCACCCATTGCTGAATCTGTCCACCATCGTAAACAGCGTCCACATCGATATCCTTAAGTTTTTTGCATGTTTCTGCCAGTACTTCTTGCCGCACCACATCTTTGAGATAGAGGATGGCCACATCCGTCTTGCTTCTGCGTCCGATGCGCATCCGCTGAACTTGAAGACGCGGGTCACGGATACGCCTACGTACCAATACAATGTTAAATGCACCTACTTCTGTGAAGGCGTCCCGTGCACCTTGGAGAGATACTTCGTTTTTTGCTTCTCCTACGCCGCGGTTCGGCCATCCTTTGGTGGTGATTTGAAGGGCTGCTTTGTCTCCTTCTGCCAGTAGAACGGTATCCCCTACCAGCACCCCATCCATGGCTTCTTCCAATGAAAAAATCTGTTTAATCTCCCCCACAGCTACTGCATTTTCCTGTAGGAACTGTGCTGTTCCGCCAAATTCCTGGCGCTGCATTAAATTGGTCAATACCGCCTGCTGAACGGCATCATTGTTGACCATATTGTCCCCATAAAGGAGTAAAAGCTTCGTTTTACCGCACCATAGAGTTTTAAACACAATGTCTTGCGCCCCTGCAAAGGCTTGTCGCAGCATATTCTCATTTTCCGCTAACACAGAAGAGAGAGGCGTAAAATGTAACTTTGGAATCGGATTCTTTTTCTCTGTTTTGTTCATGGCGCATCACCTAAAGATAGTATGGCCGATTTGGAGAAAGTGATACAAAGAAAATCAACAGAGAGGACAATTTATAGCCATCTGTTTATAAAAAGAGGGGTAATGCTTGAAACAACATCACCCCTCTTATGTCTCCCTGCGCTTTGCCCGAAGGGCAATAGAGGCAGGAGACCCCAACGCGCTTCCCTCGCCACCAAAAGCATGCCCGAAGGGTGGGGGCCGGGGAGGGGCACGCGGGCATCGCAACTTCGAGCCCGCCCCTCTCCGGATATACCCAGTGGGGATGGGGAGAAAGCTTCAATAAAAAACCATAATACAAAAATTTTATCCGTACTATTTTATTTTTTTCTTGTTCCCTATCGCAGGTTTTAAAGGGGGGCGGGCGCTCAGTGCCCAGAAGGGCCACCCCGCCCCCCTTGAACCCCCCCGACCCCGGCCAGACGCTTCGCGCGCCGCGCCAAAAGGGGGAAGTGCTAGAGAAAACTAAACCAAACGACTATCGCGTGGTTTTCTATGTACAAAAAAAGCCAGAGGCCGAAGCCCCTGGCTTTTTTTGTGGTTTTTTTTATTTGTCGCAAACTCTATGCTTTGGCGTTCCGCCTCCGCGCCGAGACTAAATCAGTGATTAGTTCAGGGTAGCGGTCTTGGTAGCGTCATCCCAAGCGATCTTGTCACCGCCCAGGCCCAGCGCATAGCCCATGTCTCTCAGAGGAATGAAAGCTCTGTCGCCAGTGATTTCTACAGCAGCCTGCATCTGTACAGGTACGCCGTTCATGTTCATGGTGCTGGAACCAACAGTCATGCTGATGATTCTGGAACCAAAGGTGATCGTTACGGTTCTGGTTGCGTCATCCCATCTTACGATTGCTACGTTAGACAGGGCTTCGGTTACGGCACGAACAGGCAGCATGGTGTAGCCGTTGGAGATATAAGCGGGTACATCCAGCTGGATTTCGTGTTTACCAGCATACATTACGTTAGAGCCAATGGTTACTTTAATCTGGGTGGTGAAGGTAGAGTCATCCTGGTCACGGCCGGCGGTTACAACTTCTACATAGTCATCCAGAACGGTTACGCTTCTGTCATCAAACAGTACGGTGCTGCCGCAGCTCTGACCTTTAATTACAGAGTTCTGGAAATAAGCATTGGATACATCTTTGTTATCAATGAAGGTACCATCATTGATCTGGCTATCATCATTATTTGCACTGGTATAACCAGCATCTTTCAGCTCATTGCCATGGTTATCATAAACAGCATCGCCAGCAACCAAGCTCAGTTCATAGGAACCAGCAGGCAGATCACGATCCAAGAACAGCTCGATACCTGTTACTTTCAAAACAGCAGGTTCTTTACTGGATTCCTGATCGATGGTGATTTCAATCTGGTTGTCATTGTTTACTTCTACTTCATCAATGGTCAGATCGCCTTCTACTACTTCTACTTCAGGCGTACCATCGAAAGCGATCTTGTCAAGTTCAAGAATCAAAGTCTTGTCGCCTTCCAAAGCACCAGCATAAGCTTCGGTGATAGTGATATCACTTACAGCTACATTTCTGTAGTCAATGGATACTTCGTTGGTTTCAGCTTCTACGGTGATAGGAGCTTCAGCAGTACCAATTACCACTTCCTGTTCTTCGCCTACACCAGCGCCGCTCAGGGTAGCAGTGATGTCTCCGGTGAAGTCAGGAGCGATGGACAGCTGGAATACCATTTCGATTTCGATTTTGCCGTCATCGCCAGCATCGCCACCAAACTCGAATTCCAGTTCATTGCCTTCTGCAGTGAATACGAAGTCATCGCCTACGTTGTCATCTGTTTCAACATCAACGCCCAGGAATTTTACGCCGTCAGGCAGGGTCAAAGTGGTCTTTCTACCGGTCAACCAAGAAGCAGTGATAGCTTCTTTAATGTTCACAGCCAAAGAATCTACATCTTCATCGGCACGGCCAGAATAGAATACAGGCAGTTCTTCATCTTCTACCGTCAGGTTTACGGTGTAGTTGGTAGCAGTACCAACTTCCAGCGTGGTTCTGGTAATATCATCACCAGAAATTCTTACTTCGCAAACATCGCCAACTTCCACATCATCAAAGTCGGTAACCACTTTCAGATTATCCATGGTCATGATAATGGCTTTGCCATCTGCTTGGGCAGGAACTACAGTATAGGTAAGTTCCATGGTTTCATCATCCACATCCAAAGCGGTGAACGTCAGAGAACCAGCTGGATATACTACGATACCCAATTCATCAATAATATCATTAGCAACATCTGTACTAGAATGACCCCAAGTAAAGCCATTGGTCAGACGAAGTTCCATCTCGCCGCCTTCCATAGCACCAGCTACGTTTTCTTCAATGGTGATTACTTCGATACCAGTACCAGCTTTACCCTCTTTTAAAGAGGTGGTATCTGCAATGGTAACGCTGGTAGAGCCATCCAATACGTTAGCAAATTTGTACGTACCAGAAGATACTACAGAGTCCATAGCATCAATGGTGATGGTAGCATCGCCTTCATCAGTCAGTTCAGCCAAGATAGGGAATGCGATGGATGCTTCAGCATCTGCATTCTCATCATATTCATAGTGGGGCACAGAGATAATGGCTCTCTTGCTGCTCAAAAGCTGGATGGTAACCTCTGCACCAGCTGCTGCCCCTGCGCCAACAGCATTTTCACTATTGACAGAAGCTCCTGCAAAAGCATAGACTTCACCTAATTCAAAGTCCCCATCGCCCGTATCTAAGTTATCAATGCTCCATTCTGCATTGTCCAACGTGGCTTCGAATGTCACATCCGTGTCTGCAGTACAATCTTCCAAGCTTCTGTCTTCCAATGTTAAAACTGGAGCAGTTGCTGCGGTCAAAACATCATCGACCTGACCGTTTGCGATACGGCTAATCGTGTTCGTTGTTACTGCGAATGCGGTTGCAGGAATCATGCTGACAACCATAGCCGCAGACAACAACAAAGCAAGTTTCTTCTTCATTGTTTTTTCCTCCTTTAGTTTTTTGAACCATTTGGTAAGTTTGTTTGAGAGGAACCACAAACCTCTCATTTACAAACTGAATTATAGCATTGCCCCCCGAACAGCGTCAAGGCGTTTGGCAAAAGCGTAACGCAACTGTAACAAACGACATCCGGCTGTAACAAAGCCTTGCAACGGGGGCTGTTTGCCGCATCGAATGCCCCAGCCGCCTTTTGTCGCCCGCCCGGCGCAAAAGAGCCATGCCAGTGTTATTTTAGCAAAATACGGGCAGTTTGGCAAGGGGGCAGGGGGAGAAGCATCCCCCCTCTCACCCCGCTACTGTCTCCCTTCGCTTTGCCCGAAGGGAGGGGCACGCGGGCATCGCAACTCTGAGCCTGCCCCTCCCCGGATTTACCCAGTGGGGGCTGGGAGAAAGCTTGAATAAAAAACCATGGTACAAAAGTTTTATCCGTACTATTTTATTTTTTTCTTGTTCCCTGTCGTAGGTTTTAAAGGGGGGCGGGCGCTCGGTGTTGCGAAGGGCCACCCGCCCCCCTTCACCCCCCAACCCCGGCCGGACGCTTCGCGCGCCGCGCCAAAGGGGTTGTGCTGAGAAAAAAAGAAAAGGCGGAAACAGGACAGGCGCTCGGTGCTCAGAAGGGACCCGCCCGCAAAAAACAAACCCAAGGCTTGCCTTTCCGCTCGCCTTGGGCCTAATTCGTTACGATTCTTTTTTCTTTATGACGCTACATTTTCCGACAGGAAGCTGCCATCCTCCTATTTTATTGTGCTGCTGCTACGCAGGGATTTTCCATCTGGTACACCAACAGCGAATGATTCAGCTTTGCGGCCTGGAGGGAGTTTTTCGTGGTATCCACCGTATTTTGTGCCTCTTCCAAGGCCAACTGGGTACCTGTACCGGTTTGAAGGTTCAGCTGCGCCACTTTCAGGTTGCTTTCCGCCAAATCCAAATTGGTTTCCAGCATCGCAATGGTGCCTTCCGTCTGTTCAATCCCGGCATAGGTGGCCTCCCCGATCTTCTCAAAGGCGTCATAAGACTGTTTCAGCATGGACTTTGCCTGATTAATCTGATACATCAGCTCATCGTATCCATAAGGAGATGTGCTATTGGCCAGGGTGAAGTTCTTGCTTCGTTCCATTTCTTCCAAGGAATACTCCGCGCCCTGCAAGGTGGGGTTGGTGGAATTTTTCCGGGAAAGATAGGTATCCAGGTCTGTATACATCTCAAAAGGTTCATATTCCGGATCATAGACGATCTCAAAATCCGTGTTCCGGATGCCCATCAGCCGAGCCAGATCGGCATATGCCTGATCCACATCGCTTTGGGCCGTTTCCAGGTCGGTTTCATACTGCTGAATCCGGGCCTGGGCCTGATCCACATCCAACTGCGTCCCCATCCCCAAGTTCAAGCGGGTTTGGGCCAAGCGCAGCTGATCTTCATAGAGCTTACGCTGCTGGGTGGCATTGGCCAGCGTGGCTTCATTGGTAACAATGGTGGTCATGGCGCTCATCACGCTATATTCCAGCTGTTTTTCCAGGGCTTCCCGAGTATAACGGCTGGCCTGGCGTTCCACCATGATGCTATTGAGCTGGCGGAGGGTCTGATACTGCTCGGTGACATTCGAGATATCACCCGGGTCGGAAGGATATACCTCGCCGCCCAGGCCTTGGCTCAGGTTTTGGCTTTGACGGCTGAGCAAGTCCAGATTTTCTTCCAGCAACGCCAAGTCAGAATTATTTTTTGTGGCTCGTTCGAGCACTTCTTCAAACGTATACACCGGCGTAGTGTTTGCCGCTTTCTCATCGGCAGCATACACAGGCACGCCCAGTGCCATTGCGCTGACGAGGGCCACAGCCACAGTATTTTTCCATTTCATGGGTACATCTGCTCCTTTGCTACTGCATGGGATTTAATCTTCTACTTCATTAATAAAGTGGAACGTATACTTCTCGGTATCGCCGCCCTGTGTGCGGATGGTAAAGGTCAGGTCCACTTTTTCATAGTCCTCTGGAATCAGATCAAAGATCAGGTAGCCATCTCTCTCTTCGTCATACTGGATATCACTGGTCTCCCATTTCTGATCCCAATACCGGGTCAGGGAGAACACATCGTATTGCTCGCCATCCACCGTAAGCTCCGCACTGCTGGGCACCACTTGGATCACATCAGAATCAGACCGGTTTTCCACATTAATAAACACTTTGGTATAGCCGGTGGTTTCATCCCGTGAGATACCGGTGACGGTAACCACATGGTCATTTTGCCGCTCCTTTGCCGGCAGTTTTTCATAGACCACGGTATCAGAATCCATCTCATCTTTTTCTACATAAACGATCTTTTCCACAGGCACTTCTTTGATATACGTCTTTTTATCGCTGACAACATCTACCAGACGGGCAGCGGCATCCCAATTCACTTCAGCGTTCAGCGTTTCTGCCACAAACCGTAACGGCACATACGTATAGCCCTGGTAATTCAGCACAGGCTGGTCGCTGGGACTGGCTACCCGCTCTCCATCGAAGCGGAACGTCACATCCGGGAAAAGGGAAACGGTTACTTGGCTATAGGCGCCCAAAGCCGTCACAGTTACCATGGTCATAGCGCCGGCAATGAAGCCGAAAACGGCGGGTTTCCATTTTTTCATATCAATACGCCTCCTTTAGATTCGAAAATGCTGCATGTTACCCTTATTTTACTCGCCGCTTCTGAAAAATTCAATGAAAAATTCCTTACAATCCTATGACATTCCCGGGCGTCAAAAAGACATCCGCATTGAATCAAACGTAGAAAGCGGCGAAAAGTCTGCTCTTTTTCCAAAAAAATTTTATAATAAAACAATTTAGTCTTTTTGCCCAAACCGCAGTTTCAGCCGCACATCTTCGCCATAGCATTTTAGAGCGGTAAAATTCCCCATCAAACGGCTAGCCACCCGGTCGGTATAGCGTTCGGCCAGGTCTTTTAAAGACAAGTTCGTGGAAAGCACGGTGCTCCGGCCGGCCAACAGGCGGGTATTGAGCAAGGCAAACAGCCGGCTGGCCGTAAAGGAAGTGAAAAACTCCGTGCCCAAATCATCAATGAGCAATAGTTCTACCTCCAGCAGCTCCTCAAAAAACCCTTCCGGTTCTTCCTCTTCCCCGTCATGAAACTGCTCTTTTTCCAGCTGAACAAACAGCGCCGGCGCCGTGGCATAAAAGACGGTATGCCCCTGATCCAGCAGTGCCCGGGCAATGGCCCCGCACAAAAACGTCTTACCCAAACCAGGGCTGCCATAGAGCAGCAGATTTTCCTCCCTCCGGCCAAACTGTTCCACAAACGTTTGACAAGCCGCCAGCACCCGGCGCATATTCTCACGAGGGGTCAGCCGCTCCCCGGGCCATGGCGCGTCATCGTAATATGCCAGGGAAAACCGGTCGAAGTTTTCCCCACCCAAAAGGCCCTGCAAGTGGCTTTGGGCATAAGCCTCTTCCACCAACGCTTGGGTAAAACAGGAACAAGGCTCACCTCGAACAAACCCCGTATCCTCACACTGGGCACACTGAAAGTGCGGTTTTTCCTCCCCAGGAGAAATGCCATTTGCCAACAGCAGCGCCGTTCTTTCTTCCTGGAGCGCCTGTTGTTTTTGCTTTAGCTGGGCAACGGTGTCATCGGCTGCCTCTGGGTGCTGCAAGACTGCTTTAGCCGTACTAATGCCCAACAAACGCAGTTGACCATCAATCTCCTCCACCCGAGGCAGACGATGATAGATGGCTTGGCGGCGCTGTTCTGCTTCCCGCAGGGCCGCGGTACGGCGGATATCATAGCGGCGCAAAAGACTGCGGTATAATTGGCTGCGTTGGGCCATATCAATCCTCTCCTTTCAAGCGGTCTTGCTGTTTGGCCTCAAAGGCTTCGTAATCATACTGCCGCTGGGTATAGGCACCAAAGGACGAAGGCTTTGCCGAGGGCTTGCGAGCGGACTCCGTCTTGCGGTAGCCCTGATAAAATGCCTCTGCGGCAGCTTTTGCCTCTTCCACGGTATGAACGCCTGCTTTTTTCCAATTTTCCAATATTCGGTCGGCATAGCGGAAAGCTGGTTTGCCAGTGGCTTCTACTGTTTTTTCACAGGCATAAACGATCACTGGCAGAGAAAAGCCCCAGTGATTTCTCCACTTTTCCACCAGTTCCTGTTCTGACGGGGCGGGCATTCTGGCTCCCTGGCCGAAAGCTGCTAAAATCTGACGAAAATCCCCGCTTAAAAATGCCACACGTTCTTTGGCGGCCTGCACTGTGGTAATGCCGCTTTCCACCCAATCCAGCGCCACCTTTTCGATATAGCTCGCATTGCGATGGCCCAGGGAAACGCAATGGCGCAGCAAAATCTCGATGACTTCTATCGAAAGCCCCAGCCAATGGTAAAGCGAAAAAATCATGCTCAGATCATGATGCGTTAACATCCGGCCCAAATACGTTTGAGCCATGGCAAAAAGCCGCCGTACCTCTTCATTTTTCTCTGCATACATTTGAAGCTCTTTTGGCTCATAATTGGGGCGGCGGGCAAGCACCGGCGCTGGTGTTTGCCGATAGGGCAACCGAATTTCCCCATCCTCCACCTGCCAAAGGCCCTGTTGCTGAAAATACAGAGCCGATTCCAATGCTTGCTCCGGCGTACAGCCCAGCAGTTGGGCCGCCTGCGTCACGGTCATACGGCCCTGTTGCCCTGCCGCACGCACACAAAGATACAGCCGCAGGCTTTCTGCCGGGGCTTGAACCAAAAACCGTTCTAAAAATGATGCGCTCAATGTGACGCTTTCTATAGACGGCTGCTCCATCCAACTCCTCCTTTTCAAACGGAAAAAGCAGGAACCTTCCTGCCTGCAAAAAAACCGGCCGGAAACCCTCCCGGCCGGCCAAGCTTTCATTCTTTATTACGCCGGTGATTAAAGAAATAGATGATAAAACTTAAAACAAATACCATCAGCAGCACTGTCACCAAAGTGCTTTCATCCCGCAGGGCTACAAAAATGGCAAACAGGCCACACAGTAAGCTAATCCCATACAGCAGCATCACTGCCTGTTTTTGGTTAAACCCCCGGTCGATCAGCCGGTGATGCAGATGTCCTCGGTCTGGCGACATAATCGGTTTGCCCGTAGCCGCTCGGCGGATCATTGCAAAAATGGTATCAAAAATTGGCAATCCCAAACACAGCATGCTCACGGCCAAGGCCAAAAAAGCATATCCTTTAAACACGCCCATAATACTGGTTACCGCCAGGGTAAAGCCCAAAAACGTAGAGCCGCTGTCACCCATAAAAATTTGCGCTGGATTAAAGTTCCGAGGTAAAAACCCAAGGCAGCTCCCTGCCAAAGTAGCCGTTAATACCACAGAAGTCTGATCCCCCGTCAAAATACACAGCACCATAATGGTTAGCGCTGCAATGGAGCTTACGCCTGCTGCCAGGCCGTCTAATCCATCAATCAGGTTAACCGCATTGGTCACCCCCACAATCCAAAGCAGCGTAATGGGAATGGAAAAGGTGCGCAGTACCGCCGTAAACGGCCACAGCACCACATTGATCCTCGTTCCTGTCGCCACTACAATCAAGGCTGCCACAATCTGCACCAGAAACTTCACTCTGGCCCGCAGGTTCAGACAGTCATCAATCATACCCAACACCACAATGATCGCTGCTCCGGCCACAAATCCCGCCAACTGCACTGGATTATTATGCTGCATAAACCGGTACAGCAGCAGCAGCGTCAACATAAATCCTGCCACAATGGCAATGCCGCCCATACGAGGCATGGGTTTATCATGCATTCCCCTAGCTTTGGGATAATCAATGGCGCCCATTTTGATAGAAAGGGTCTTTGCCACCGGCGTCATAACATTGGCAATGGCAAAAGCCGTAGAAAAAGCCGCGATATATAATACCCAATCGTGTTCCACTGTTTTCTACCTCTTTCCCGTCACTTGGTGCCAAACACCCTGTCTCCAGCATCTCCCAATCCTGGCACAATATAGCCTTCTTCATTGAGTTTTTCATCATAGGCCGCGGTATAAATATCCACATCGGGATGACTTTGCTGCACCAATTTTACCCCATCCGGTGCAGCTAAAATGCACAAAAGGGAAATGTCTTTCGCCCCCCGCTCTTTTAAAAACGAAATAGCCGCCTCTGCCGTTCCGCCAGTGGCCAACATCGGGTCCACCAACAGCACCCGGCTTTGAGCAATATCCGAAGGCAGTTTGCAATAGTATTCCACCGGCATCAGCGTTTCCGGGTCTCGATACAGACCGATATGACCCACCTTTGCCGCAGGCAAAAGACGCTGCATCCCATCGGCCATCCCAATGCCCGCCCGCAGAATCGGCACAATCGTAATCGGTTCTTCCACCACATGGCATTTTGCCACAGCCAATGGCGTCTCCACTTCTTTTTCCACCAGCGGCAGATCCCGAGTTGCTTCATACGTCAATAGCAGGGCCACTTCCCCCACTAATTCTTTAAACTCCTTCGTGCTGGTATCTTTGCAGCGCAAAAGCGCAATCTTGTTTTGTATCAGCGGATGCTCAGAAATAAACAGCTTCCCCATGCCATCCCCTCCTCTTATTCGTCTTCTTCGATCATGCCAATCCGGCGCACATGCCTTTCATCCCCAGAAAAAGGCGTCTGCAAAAAGGTCTTGACAATCTCCACCGCCAAGCCAGGTCCAATCACTCTAGCGCCCATAGCCAACACATTGGCATCATTATGTTCTCGAGTGGCTTTGGCAGAAAAGCAATCATGACAAAGGGCTGCGCGAATGCCCTTTTGTTTATTGGCGGTAATGGAAATGCCAATACCGGTGCCGCATATCAAAATCCCTTTATCACATTTTCCCTCCTGGATGGCCTTTGCCACCCGTTTGGCAAAGATAGGGTAATCACAGCTTTCTGTGGAATACGTACCAAAATTTTCATATGCCAAACCCGCCTGATCCAAATAGGCGATTACTTCTTGCATCAACGGATATCCGCCATGGTCACAACCCAGCGCAATCATGTTTATCGTCCTTTCTTTTGTCCCTTTTTCGGCCTCATGCCGAAACGATGCTATCATTATACCCCTTTTTATGCTGGGGTGCAATTCCTTTTCTTCTGCGTTTTAGACTACTTTGTTTCTTTCTTTGCGCCCCGTGCCGGGCCATCTTTGGTTAAGATCTGCGCACAAGCCTTGACGGCATCGATGATCTCATCCAGGCATTGACGATAGATCTCCAGTCCACATCCATAGGGGTCTGAAATATCCCGGTCTGCCATGCCGGCAAACTCGGTCAAAGTAAATAATGGTGTTTTTGCTGCCTGACAAGCTGCACTCAAAGCCATCTTTTGCGCTTTTGTCATCGTTAAAATCAGATCTGCGCCGGCGATATCCTCTGGAGTGATCTGATGGCTTTGGTGGTTTGTCAGATCCAGCCCCACCTCACGAGATGCAATCTGCGCATTTTCACTGGCGTCAGAGGGTGCCGGCACTGCTAATCCTGCCGATGCAATCTCATATCCTTCTTTGGGAAAAACAACCTTTGCCACCGCTTCCGCCATGGGAGAACGGCATGTGTTTCCTGTGCAGACAAATAACAATTTCATATTAATCCACCTCCAGGATCTCTCCTCCTGCTGCTTTACGGAGCCGGTTCATAATGGCAAGCCCTTCGCCTTGTTCCAAAAATCCCTCTGCATACACTTGATCTGCACCCACTTCATCACAGCGGCGCAGCAATAGAAATAGACTTGCTCCCACCTGGCATAAATCTTCCTGCCTGCCCAGAGAAAACACATTGTCTGCCTGATAGTTTTGTCTGTTTTCCTCTGTGGCCAGTACTGCCACCTTTTTGCCGCAGGCTCGATCACAAGCTGTACGCGCGTTAATGGTATCAATGACTTTTTCGCGGCTGCCCCGCACCACCGTCACATTGGCTTTCGGCGCATAATGGGTGTATTTCATGCCTGGCGCCCGAGGCGTCATCCCAGGTGCCATCTGTCCCATCACCGCTGGGTCCACTTCCGCCCGGCCCAGCAGCGCTTCAATCATCTCCTTGGTAATGGCACCAGGCCTAAGGATGACTGCCTCCGGCCCAGTGGCATCAATAATGGTGCTCTCTAAACCCACCTCACATGGCCCACCATCTAAAATCAGCGGAATCTTTCCGTTCAGATCATGAAGCACATGCGCCGCTTCTGTGGGGCTGGGCCGGCCAGATAGATTGGCACTGGGTGCGGCAATGGGCAAATTGGCTGCCCGGATCAAGGCTTGTGCCACCGGATGAGAAGGAAACCGTACCCCCACAGTAGTAAGTCCGCCTGTCACCGTATCTGGGACCAACGCCGTCTTGGGTAAAATCAACGTCATTGGCCCAGGCCAAAAAGCCTCCATCAGCTGTTTCGCCTTCGGCGGCACTTGACAAACGATCTGAGGAAGCTGGGCCAGATCTGCGATGTGTAAAATCAGCGGATTGTCCGATGGCCGCCCCTTTGCTTCATAAATTTTTTTACAGGCGTCCCCAGAAAGGCCATTGGCGCCCAAGCCATAGACCGTTTCTGTAGGAAAAGCCACCAATCCCCCCTCCTGGAGGATCTTGGCGGCTTTTTCCAGGGCTTCCGCCTGGCCGGGCAGCACCCGGCAGACGTCCGTTTTCATCTTAATGCCCCGCGCCGCAGCAATGTTTATATTTCTTGCCGCTGCCACAAGGGCAAGGGTCGTTTCGACCGATCTTTGCTCCTTTTACAATCGTGCGGGATTTCTTCTGCTCCAAAAAGAGCGCTTTTCTCTCTTCCGGCGTAAAAATGCCATCCCATTGGGGCAACTCATAAAGATGCTCTGCTTTATATTCCACCATCTTCTTATAGAGCTTGCCAAAGTCCACCACAATATCAATCTGACTATCCTCTGTGATGGTCGTCATATCATAGGGCGTGTCCAACACTTCGTTGAACCCGTCCACAAAAGCCACAATATATTCCGGCGTCATTTGAAAACGATTCGCCAGCTCCTTTACTGTGCCATGAATTTCATTTACTTTTTCACCCAACATGTATTCGTAAATTTTCTGTTCTTTGGGCATATAGTCTTTCCATACGGCGTCAACACTTCTGCCATCTTGGGTAAACGCTTTTCTCATCCAATCTTCATACATACTGCTCATGGTTTTTTCTCCTTCTTTCTTTTGGCCGGAAATACTCACCGGCGCAATGTAATATCCGCCTGTCCCTCTTCCCGCGGCACAATCACCAGCGGCACCGATGGATCCACATTGGCCACAATGGCCATTAGCTTGTCTAGCAGCGCCTGACGGTCCGCCAAATCCTGCATTGGCGGCTGCCCTAGAATCAGACGGGTGATACCGTTTTGTCTCGTAAAATCCCCCAAAAAGCGCGCCACATTTTCATCGCAATGAAAATGAATCATACCGCCTTTTTTAGAACCATAGGCAAACAATTCTTCCAAAAGCTGCGGCGTTCCCGCCGTATGAAAGATGCTACTGCCCTGCTGCACATGGAGAATATGCAAATCCCCATCCAGCAGATCTGCCAAAAAGGCGCCTCGATCAATCAGCCGCTTGGAATTACTCTGGGCCGTGATGCAGACGGCGATTTTTTCCACCGTTTTTTGTTCCTTCGGTCCGATTTCTTGGATCAAAGCCTCCCGCCTCCTTTTTTTGCCCGTTTATGCTGGTAAAGACGATTTTATCCTATAAAATCCCATAACAGAAGGGATTGACAGGGGGTAAATAAATTGTAAATTTTTTGTAAAGGTCAATCTTTCTTCTGATATGCCAATGCTGCCGCCACAAAATCCCGGAATAAGGGATGGGGGCGGTTGGGCCGGGACTTAAACTCCGGATGGAACTGCACACCCACAAACCAGGGATGATCAGCCAGCTCCACAATTTCCACCAGCTTTTCATCTGGGCTCAGGCCCACGATTTTCATCCCATGATCCATCATTTCTTTGCGGTACACATTGTTAAACTCATAGCGATGGCGATGGCGTTCATATACCAGTTCGGATTGATAGGCCTGATAAGCAAAAGATTCCTTTGCCACCTTGCAGGGGTAAGCGCCCAATCGCATTGTACCGCCCATTTCATCAATATCCCGCTGCTCCGGCATCAAGTCGATGACGGGATGGGGTGTGTCTGGACGAATCTCTGAAGTAAAGGCATCTTGATATCCCAGCACATTGCGGGCAAACTCAATCACGGCACACTGCATCCCCAGGCAAATGCCAAGAAATGGCACCTGATGCTCCCGGGCATAACGAATGGCCGAAATCTTTCCTTCTACTCCCCGGTCGCCAAAACCGCCGGGAACCAGAATACCGCTGGCGCCCTGGAGTTTCTCTGCCACATTTTCATCGGTGACATACTCCGAATTAATCCAATCAATCTGTACATCTGCGCTGTTATGGATACCCGCATGATGGAGGCTTTCCACAATAGAAAGATAGGCGTCATGCAGCTCCACATACTTGCCCACCAAAGCGATGGTCACTTTTTGACTCATATTCCGCTCTTTTTCCAGCATATTCATCCATTCTGCCAGATCAGGTTTTGTGTCTTCCAGGCCCAATTTTTTGCAAACGGCTTTGGCCAGCCCTTCTTCCTCCAACATAATGGGGATCTCATATAGGCTTTCTGCATCCAGGTTTTGAATAATACATTCTTCTTCCACGTTGCAAAACAGGGAGAGCTTCGTTTTCATATCCTGGCTAAGCTCCTGCTCTGTGCGCAGCACCAACATATCTGGCTGAATCCCGATGGAAAGCAGCTCTTTGACCGAATGTTGGGTGGGCTTTGTCTTCATCTCGCCCCCTTTTCTTAAATAGGGGATCAAAGTCACATGGATATACATGCAGTTTTCCTTGCCAATTTCCCGAGATACCTGACGGATGGCTTCCAGGAAGGGATGGCTTTCAATATCTCCCACCGTACCGCCAATTTCCGTAATCACAATATCCGAGCCCACTGACTTGCTGGCCCGATAGATGCGCTCTTTGATTTCATTGGTAATATGGGGAATTACTTGCACTGTAGCACCCAGATATTCCCCTTTTCGCTCTTTATTGAGCACCGACCAGTATACCTTGCCGGTGGTAGTATTGGAATTGATATTGAGGTTTTCATCAATGAACCGCTCATAGTGGCCCAAGTCCAAGTCCGTTTCCGCACCATCCTCAGTCACAAACACTTCCCCATGCTGATAAGGGCTCATGGTGCCGGGGTCCACATTGATATAGGGGTCAAACTTCTGGATGGTCACCTTATAGCCCCGAGCCTTTAACAGCCGCCCCAATGAAGCCGCTGTAATCCCTTTGCCCAGGCCAGAAACCACGCCCCCTGTCACAAAAACGTACTTTGTATGCATGTTTTTCCTCCCTCTGTTTCCTCCCAAAAACAGTTCCTTCCGCTTTTCTTCTTCCGGTTTCACTACAAAAAGACCGGGCCTTGCCCATGGTCATATTGCTTGTATCATACCACATTTTTCACCCTGAAACAAGCCTTCCAGGGAAAAACCAACAATTCCAGCCATACCATAAAAAATGGCCGAAAGCCTTTGCTTTCGGCCGTTCATTTTTTACAGCGTCTGAATGGTAATCGACTCAATGATCACATCTTCCACCGGTTTATCGTTCTCATCCGTCTGTACGGCGGCAATGCTGTCCACCACATCCATCCCTTCATACACTTGACCAAACACAGTGTAGCCATAGTCTAGATCCGGATTGCCGCCCAACGCTTCATATTTTTCCCGCACTGCTTCGGTATAGTTTGTGCGCAGGAGTTTTCCGGTCTGGTTATTATAAAGCAAGTTGTCATCGCCATACTGTTCCCGCACCTGATCGACAAAGTCAAAATATCCCTCTTGTAAGGCAGGGTTTTGGACAATAAAAAATTGACTGCCATTGGTATCTGCACCGCTATTGGCCATCGACAATGCGCCGCGGAAATGATACAGCTCAGGATCAAATTCATCTTCAAACTCGCCGCCCCAGCAGCTCTCACCGCCAGTGCCGTCCCCATTGGGATCGCCGCCCTGAATCATAAAGTTGTTAATGACGCGATGGAAGGTAAGACCATCGTAATACCCTTCTTCCGCCAGCGTCACAAAATTTTCCACCGCTTTTGGTGCTTGATCCGGACAGAGTTTGATCTGGATATCGCCGTAGTTGGTGGTGATCGTAGCCACCTGATCTCCTTCTCTCGGTGCATCCAGCTGAGGCATCGCCTCTGCTTCCATCAGCAGATGGTCAATATATTTCTGTGTCTGCTCGTCCACAGCGTCCGCCGTCTCTTCTTGCGTGCCATCCGTCTGTGCCGCAGCGCCTTCTGTGGCCGTGCTGCCCTCTTCACTGGCCGTACCACTGGAGGCACAACCCGACATCAACATCATTGCCATCACAGCTAGACAAATCCATCGTTTCATGTGTATAAGTCCTTTCTTTTTGTCAGTTTATGCGTTGTTTTTATCCGTCCCAGCCATCCTGTTCCCCATTGTCTCACCCTCAGGCCCCTTTGTCAAATAAAAACAGGAAAAAAAGCCTTACGACTTTCTTACATTTTTCTCTAACACTGCCATCACTGCTGCCACGCCATCTTTTTGCGGGCTTTTTCCCATGGCGGCCCGCAACGTTTCCTTCTGTGCAAACAACTGATCAATGGCCTTGCGCAGCGTTTCGCCCGTCATCTCTTCTTCCTTTAATACCAAGGCATATCCCTGTTTTTGGAAACTTTCGGCATTTAGAATTTGATCTCCGCGGCTGGCCTTCGCAGAAAGCGGGATAAGCAGCATAGGAATACGCAGGGCTAAAAACTCCGAAATGGAATTGGACCCCGACCGAGCCGCCACTGCATCTGCTGCCGCAAACACATGGGGTAACTCACCGGAAAGATACTCCGCTTGATAATAGCCCGATACCTTTGCCCATGAGGCGTCTACATTCCCTTTGCCACATAAATGGGCCACTTGGTATGTTTTCAAAAGTTCCGGCAAAATCTCTCTCAGGCAGGTATTGATTTTCACCGAGCCCATGCTGCCGCCCATTACCAGCAGCACCGGTCGATCCGGCGTAAAGCCAAGCAGTTCCAGCCCCTTTGCGCGGTCGCCTGCAAAAAGTTCTTTTCGGATAGGTGTGCCTGTACAAACGCCCTTCCCCCCTGGAATTTGGGCCGCTGTCTCCATAAACGTAGTACAGACAGCTTTGGCAAAGGGCATGGCAATGCGGTTTGCCAGTCCTGGCGTCAGATCCGATTCATGGGCTACCACAGGAATGCCTCTCTTTTTTGCCGCCAGCACCACCGGAACCGCCACAAAGCCGCCTTTTGAAAAAATCAAATCGGGCTTTAATTTTTTTAACAGCCGGTCAGCCTCCCAAATCCCCTTCACCACCCGAAAGGCATCTGTGAGGTTTTCCTTAGAAAGATAGCGGCGCAATTTCCCGCTGGAAATGCCATAATAAGGTACGCCTGCTTTTTTTACTAAGCCTTCTTCCATGCCGCCCTTGCTGCCAATATAGCAGATATGATATCCCTTCTCTTTTAATGCCGGAAGCAGCGCCAAGTTCGGCGTCACATGCCCTGCCGTTCCGCCGCCGGTTAAAACGATGGTTTTTGTTCCCTTTTTTGTCCCGTCCATATCCAAATCCATCTCCTTGAAACAAAGTCATTCCTATCGTAGCAGAAAACCAGGGGATTTTCCAGAAAAAAATGCAGACTGTTTTTCTTTTCTTCTGCATACCTATGAGATAAAGAGCAGAGAAAATCAAACCAAGCTAAAGGAGCTGACCGATATGTCCACAGCCAACCTATCCCAAAACCTTATTGAACTGTTGCAGATCGCCGCCCAGGAAGAAGCGAACTGGGCGGCCCGTTATGGGAATCTGGCAGCACTTTTTCCCAATGGGGAAATAAAGGATATTCTCTACACCTTATATCTAGAAAAACTGCAAAACCACAAACGGATGCTGGAGCTGCTGCACCAACAAGATGTGGATCTGACCAGTGTTTCTGCCCCCACTGCCGCCATCACCGAGGAATCTTATCGGGCAGAGGACATCACCAGTTATCTGTTGGAAAATGTCCGGCATGAAATTGAAAGCGCTCAATTTTATGGCAGCATTCTCCCCTTATTTTCCGGCTTTGCCGATGCCAGCCAGCTACTTTTGCTGTTAGAAGGCGCCCAAAATGCCGCCATACTAAATCAATATCTTTTCGATCTTTCTTTTCTGCCCCAGGTGTGATATACTAAATAGAAGCAATGAAGCGATACAAAGGAGGTAGCAACGATGGACGACTGTGTATTTTGTAATATTATCGCCGGAAAGATTCCTTCCGCTACGGTGTATGAAGATGAGGAAGTGAAAGTTATCTTAGACCGGTTTCCCGGTAACGAAGGCCATCTGCTGGTAATGCCCAAACAGCATGTGGAAAACATCTATGCGCTGGATGATGCTTTGGCTGCAAAGCTCTTTCAAACGGTAATAAAGGCCGCAAAGGCACAGAAAAAAGCATTGCATCTGACCGACATGAACCTGGTACAAAACAACGGCCCTCTGGCCGGACAGACCGTGCCTCATTTTCATATCCACCTGATCCCGCGCACCGAGGGGGATAACATTCATATGACTTGGGCGCAAATGGATTTAACCGATGAGCAAATCGAAGCAATGCGTACAAAAATCGCAGACGCCCTGAAAGACTGACATCTAAAGCCCGTTTCAAACGGGCTTTTTTCTTTTCCTCATAACAAATAACACAAAAAAGCGGCGTCTTGCCGCTTTTTTGTGTTGTATTTATGTATGGTCATAATCTTTTTCTTCCACTTTCTGCCCTGGCGGATGACTGCACCGCAAGGCGAAATCCAGGGCCTTTACTTCTCCCACTCTCGCCCAAAGGATGCGCCGCAGCAATTCCGTCAGCGCCTGCTCTGCTTCTTCTGAAAGCCGAAAGCCAAAGATGCGGCTTCCCTGCCTGCGTTCCACAAAGCGAAACGCCTCCACCACTGCCCCCGGAACAGCCACCCGATCTGGCCATTTTGCTTCACAGGAAGCACATAAAAAACCTCCTGCCGCCAAAGAAAACCACATTGTCTCTTGTGCCCCACAGCAAACACATCCCAGTGAGGAAGCCAAAAAACCGCTCATTTGCAGATATTTTATGGTAAAAATCATGGCTGTCAGCCGGGGCAGCAACAAATCCTTTTCTAACACTGCCAATGTCTGCAGCAGCAGCGGCAATGTTTGCTGATCTGCCATTTCCCCTTCCACTGCCGTTTGGGCCACCAAAGAAAGTAAATAGCTGCCGTAGGCCAACCGGTCCAGTTCTTCCCGCAGACCATAAAAGGACTCGATCAGCTCCGCCCGGGTCACTGTCCAAAAGCCGCGGCCTTCAAAAACCCAAAACCGGCTGAAGCAAAAACTTTGACATGCCGCCATTACCTTTCCGCGAATGTTTTTCGCCCCGCGCACCGTCATCCAAACCTGGCCGCCATTTTCCCGCAGCACTAAAATCCGCTTGCCGCTTTCCCCGGCGGGCTGCTCCTTTAGCACCAGGCCTCGGAAATCAATGGTACTCACCGCAGATTTCTGGCATCATAACCAAAATTCTTTAACAGAAAATCGTTATCCCGCCAGTCCTTTTTCACTTTCACCCATAGCTGTAAATGAATCGGTGACCCCAGCAGCGCTTCCATATCCATTCTGGCCCGGGTGCCAATTTGTTTGAGCATGACTCCGCCCTTACCAATGATAATGCCTTTATGGCTTTCCCGCTCGCAGAAAATGGTAGCGTCCACATCCACCAGATCCCGGCCCTGACGTTTTTTCATTGCAGTGATCTCCACAGCAATGCCATGGGGAATTTCATCTTGCAGCAGCTGCAGCGCCTTTTCTCGAATGATCTCTGCAGCAATTTGCCGTTCCGGCTGATCCGTTACCATATCTTCTGGAAAATACATTGGTCCTTCAGGCAAATATTGGTAAAGCACCGAAAGCAGCGTATCACAATTTTCCCCTGTTTTTGCGCTTAATGGCACGATTTCCCGGAAAGGGTACCGGGCGCTGTATTCCTTGGTCCGGGCCAAGATGCTGCTCTTTTCTTCTGTATCAATCTTATTGAGTACCAAAATCACTGGCGTTTGAATTCCTGTCAGATACTCCAGCACAAACCGATCTGCCTCGGCCCCACGCTCATCTGGCTCTGCCAGCATCAACACCACATCCACCTCATTTAACGCCGTTACCGCGGCCTTCACCATATAATCGCCCAGTTTATGTTTACTTTTATGAATCCCAGGTGTATCAATAAAAATCGCCTGGAAATTTTCTTTTGTAAGGATCGTCTGAATACGGTTGCGTGTAGTCTGAGGTTTTGGGGAAATAATGGCGATCTTTTCCCCTATCAGCTGATTCATCAATGTAGACTTTCCCACATTTGGCCGGCCCACCAAGGCCACAAAACCGCTGCGAAAAAATTTTTTCTCCACTACTGCTCTCCTTTCCATGCATCGATATGCTGCCGGATGGCCTTGAGGTCTTCCCAGGCCAAGACCTTTTTGCTCTCATCCCGCAACAAAGCCGAGGGATGAAAAGTGGCGGTAAAAAGCACGCCTTTTTTCTCTAAAAAAACGCCGTGTTCCCGGGTAATCCGAAATCCCGGATCAATGAGCGCCTGGGCCGCAATCCGTCCGAGGCAAACCACCATTTTGGGCCGCAGCAGCAAAAACTGATATCGTAGATAATTCATACAGGCTGCCTGTTCTTCAGGCAACGGATCCCGATTGTGAGGCGGCCTGCATTTGACAATATTGGCAATATACACCGTCTCATCGCTCAAGCCAACCGCAGCCAGCATCCGATCCAACAATTGACCTGCCGGGCCTACAAAAGCCCTGCCTTGCAGATCCTCCTGTTCTCCCGGGCCTTCCCCCACAAATAAAATCTTTGCTGTGCGGCTGCCCCGCCCCAGCACCACATGATGCCTTCCCTGGGCTAAAGCACACTTTGTGCAGCAGGCACAAGCCTGCTCCAAGATCTCCCAACTGCGTTCCATCCGTCATTCCTCCGAAAGATTGTCTTGGGAAAAAGCCGCCGGCAACAGATCCCGCACCAGGTAACATACCGGCTCTCCTTCTTTTTCCAGCACCACCTGTCCTTCCGGCATCCATTCCAGCAGCACCTGTCTGCAGATACCGCAGGGCGGTGTCCATTTTCCTGCCGCACTGACCACGGCAATGGCCGTAAACTCCCTTTCTCCCTCACTGACAGCCTTGCTAATGGCGCACTGCTCTGCACAAAGGGTAGCGCCATAAGAGGCGTTTTCCACATTACAGCCCATGAAAATACGGCCGCTCCTGGTACGCAGCGCTGCTCCCACGGCAAAACCGGAGTAAGGGCAATAGGCATTTTTTAACGCTTGTTTCGCCGCCAAAAGCAATTCTTTTTCCTGATTTATCTCCATACTTCCTCCTTGGCTCCTACCGTCTGGGGATGCCCAAAGACTGCAAAATCTGCTCCTGCTTTGCAAACATCTCCTGTTCCTGCGCCTTCGTCTGATGATCGTAACCCAACAGATGGAGCATACTATGGGCCGTCAAAAAAGCCAGTTCCCGCCGAAGGCTATGGCCATATTCTTCCGCCTGACTTCTGGCTCGGGCCACACAAATCAGAATGTCGCCCAAAATAATCTCGCCCCGCTCATTTTTCTCTTCCTCTTCCCCAGGCGTAAAACTCAGCTGGGGAAAAGACAGCACATCCGTCACTCGATCGATACGGCGAAACCGGCGATTCACCTGACGGATCTCCTCTGCTGTCACTAAAGAAAGGCTTACCTCCGTCTGCAAAGAAAACCCCTCTTCCTGCAGTGCTTGTTCACAGACGGGCAAAAACACCTCTTGTTCTTCCGGCAAAAGTGCTTCCCCTGCCCGGTCATCCATCAAAAGCGTCATTTCTCTTCCTCCTGTTCCTCCGGACGGCACTCCGCTGCCAGCAAGGGCTGTGCCTTTTGATCTTCTCCGTCTTTTTCTGGTGCCTCTTTCCCCTGACGGCAAGCCGCTTCTTTCTGGCGGGCAGCATTAATTTCTTCTGCTTTAGGATAAGCCACCCGATTGTGATTCATGCCGTTAAACACCCGTAAAAAAGACCGTTTGATGGCTGCCAGTTCCTTTAAATCCAACCGGCAGTCATCCAATTGGCCATCCAAAAGCTTGTCCCGAAAAAGCGAATCTATCAGCTGCTCCACCTCATCAGGGCTTTTCCCCTGACCAATGCTGCTGCGCACCGCCGCTTCCACCGTGTCCGCCAACATCACTATGGCCGATTCCTTAAACTGAGGAATGGGACCGGGATAGCGAAAATCTTCTTCCTTTGTTTCCCCCTCCGGTTTTTCTTTGGCAGATTTATAATAGAAATATTTCACCAACGTGGTGCCATGGTGCTGGCGGATCATATCTATAATCACCTTAGGCACATGGTGTTCTTGGGCCAATTTTACCCCTTGTTCCACATGCTCGATGATGACTTTCGCAGAAATATACGGGTCTAACTGATCATGGGGGTTGTCCCCAAACTGATTCTCGCTAAAATACTGGGGCTTATAGAGCTTTCCAATATCATGATAGTACGCACCCACCCGAGCCAGCGCCCCATTTAAAAACAAGTCATAGGCCGCCGTTTCTGCCAAATTTGCCACCACCAAACTATGATGATAGGTGCCCGGCGTCTCAATCATCAGCCGCCGCATCAACTCATTGGTGGGATTTGCCAATTCCACCAGGCGATACTGGCTGTTGATGCCAAACACCGCTTCCCACAGCGGTAAACTCCCCACTACCAACAGCACTGAAAAAAGTCCTACGCCGCCGGCCGCCAACCCTTCCTTGGCCATATCTGTCGTCAGACCTTTGGTAAAAAACATCTGCACCGCTAAATAAGCAGCCATATGTACCAGTCCTGCCAACACAGAGACCATGATGATTCGGCTGCGGCGGTTACTATACTGCATCAATAAAGCAGATATGCTGCCCGCCATTAACGCATACACCAGATAATCCCCGCTGCCATTAAAAATAAACACCGAGGCCACCGCCACAAACAGGTGCATCGCCAGCGCCAGCTTGGGCCGCAGCAATACTGCCGCCAGCATGGCAAACAGCGATACGGGCACCATATAATAGGCCGTAAAGCTGCTGGTTAGAGCAAAAAACAGCAGCCCGATGAGGTAGCATAAAAAGAGGATAACCTCTTTCTTCCAATCCGAAAGCAGATACCGTTGCTGGGTAGACAGGTAAAATCCTGCCGCTAAAAACGCCAACCCCACCACAGCACAGGCACCGATTAGGGGAATAAAATTCCGGTTATCTCCGGTATTAATCAACCCTAAATCCATCAAAATGGCATAGCTTTCCTCGCTCACCACTTCGCCTTCATCCACGATGGTCTGCCCTCGCAGCACCATCACTGGCTGCACTTCTGCTAATTTTTGGGTTTGCGCTGCTTCCATGGCCGCCTCATCCAACACCAGATTCGGCTTTAACACTGCCACCAGGGCATCCTGACCCATGGCTTGCAGCGCCGACTGCCATAGCATTCCTGCCACCGCTTGTCTGGCGGATTCCCGAACCGTTTCCAGATTTTCCTGCGTGATCTGTTCTTCATACAGCCGCTCTAAAATTTCCAGTATCTCTTTTTGATACTGGGCTTTGCCGCTATCGGTCAGTTCATAGTAAGCCTCCAGCTCTCCCGGCGAAACGGCCGTTGGGATCTGCAGCACCAACTCCTGGTTGAAATCCAATACGCCGCCAGAACCAGCCTGATCGGCAATCTGTTTTGCCGCCTCGTCCAGGTCTGCAAAAAACGTGGTCAACTCTTCTTTTGCCTGGCTTTCCACCTCTGGGTCCAATTTGTAGAGAGGCCCCACTTGTTCTATTGCTTCTTCCTGTGCCCGTTGAGTAGCTATCCTGTTTTCAATGGTGCGGGGCGCCGTATAGCGCTGGGGTGACACTGCGCCCACTTCCACTATCTCATTATCCACCACATAACCGCCCGTAAAAACAAACGCCACCGTTAGCAACAATGCCATTCCTGTCAATAACACATGAAGCCAGCGCTTATTTTCTAGCCAAAACTTCTGCTTTTTTTCCATCCGCATCACTTCCGCTTTCTAAAGAACCGAGTCGATGCAGGGTTGACCTGCATTTTTTGTTCTTTTTGTTGTTTTTCCGCCTTCTCATAAGCCGAAATAATCTTCTGTACCAGCGGATGCCGTACCACATCTTGATTGGTCAGCGTAATCATACCAATATCGGCAATCCCTTTTAAGATCCGGCTGGCCTGGGTCAACCCGCTGCGTTTGCCATCGGGCAGGTCAATCTGGGTCAAATCCCCAGTAATGACGGCTTTTGAGCCATATCCCAACCGGGTCAAAAACATTTTCATCTGTTCCGGTGTGGTATTTTGCGCCTCATCCAGCACGATAAAGGCATTATCCAGCGTCCGTCCGCGCATATAGGCCAGGGGAGCCACTTCAATGAGTCCCTTTTCCATATTGGCGGCAAATTTGTCTGCCCCCATGATCTCATAAAGCGCATCATAGAGCGGACGCAAATATGGATCTACCTTCTGCTGCAAATCGCCGGGCAAAAAGCCCAGTTTTTCCCCGGCCTCAATGGCTGGGCGAGTAAGGATAATCCGATTCACCTCGTTATTTTTAAAAGCAGTAATGGCCATTGCCATAGCCAAATATGTCTTGCCCGTACCCGCAGGCCCAATGCCAAAGACAATGGTATTTTGCCGGATGAGGTCCACATATTTTTTCTGCCCCACCGTTTTAGGTTTAATGGGGCGGCCGTTGACCGTGAGACAAATCACATCTTGATATAGTTTTTCTATCTCCGCAGGGTCGATCTCATCCACCCCATCTAAGAAATACTGTACCACTTGCTCCGTGATTTCCTCCTTGCGCCGGGACGCCATCAGCAGTTCATATACCACTTTCTGTGCCGCCTCCACGGCCCGCTTGTTGTCGCCCTGAATTTTAACCATATCGCCGCGGTTGATGACACGAACGCCTAAATCCTGTTCAATTTTTTTGATATTGGCATCATACTGGCCAAACACCGGCAAAATCGCCTCATTTTCTATGGCAATGACCCGTTCAAATTCACTCATTTTCTGTCCATTCCTCCGTTTGTGTAATCGCCCGTTCTTCTCCAATTGAAAGTGCCACTGTGGCAGTCAGACGGGCTGTTAATCCTCCTGGCGCCGGGGAAAAATCCAGTTCATACGCCAAAACTTCTCCCTCTGTCATCGCTATCGCCTGCAGGTAGGTTTGTGCTGCAACCCAAAGCCGGCCCCGTACCTGGGATAGGGTCCGCGTTCCGGTCAGGGTCTGCTGTTGTTCATATCGTGTTACTGTCACTTCTGCCGGCAAAGCCGGCAAAGAAAAGGTTCTGCTCCCTGTTTTCTGCCAACCTTCCCGCTCCGCTGCTCCTCCGGCGGCCTGATGGCCAAACCAATTCAGCGCCCATCCATACCGCTTTTCTCCTGTGGGCACAGACGCAGAAAAAGCACACGTTTCTGTTTTTTCCCAAACTAGGCGGGCATGGGCAGTCACATTCCCAGCGGCATGGGTCCAGACGGCGCCTACCTCCTCTAAGCCATCCCGCTGAATGACTTTCCCACTGATCAGCGTCTCACCCGCCTGTACCACATCTCCTGGAGCCACTAAGGCCGTTCCCGCAGATACTGCCACCTCTGTCACTACGCCATCATATCTGGCCACCACATCAGCAGGGCTATCCCGGTCCACCCGGGGCGGCAATGGCAGCTTAGAAGCCACCTCCACAGTACAAGTTGCCCCGGAGGTGTGGATCGCCGCAAACTCCAGCTCAGGAAACGCAGTTAACAGCCCTTCTGCAAATGCCCGCCCATCCAAGGTGGGCAAAAAAGCACCGGGATAAAGTCCTTCCGACCGGCAGTAATCTTCCACCGCCAAAGCCAGCCTTCCCTCCACCCCTTCCACTTCCACCCGCCAGCAAAATAGTCCTGCCATATTTAATAATACCAAAAATAGCGCCACGCCCAGCAAAAATACTGGGCGGCGGCGAAGCTTTTTCAGCCAAAAAGGAAGCCCGCACTTTTTTTCAATGCGAAACCGGCAATGGTACCGCCGGCAAAGCGCACCAAACGCACGCACTTCTTCTGCTCTTACCCACAGCGATGCCGCAGCACCTTTGCGGCGGACGCCCCAAAGGCGAATCTGATTTCGATGGGCCGCTGTGAGCAATTGCTCCAGCAAAACCCCTCGTATGGTTATCATAACATATCCCGGACCGAAATG
The DNA here is from genome assembly GCA_904381335.1 of Candidatus Neoanaerotignum galli. Classification (GTDB taxonomy): domain Bacteria; phylum Bacillota; class Clostridia; order Lachnospirales; family Anaerotignaceae; genus Neoanaerotignum; species Neoanaerotignum galli. The sequence goes on from CAJFIN010000002.1 coordinate 125,896, forward strand.
CCAGAACCTAAGGGCCATCTTCTTCACCTCTTTTCTTCTTCCCAACAAACCCGGCAAAACCAGCCCTGGGCAGAAAGCTGTCCCTGATCCCAAGCACTAATCCATAGCCGCTCCCCTTCTAAGCGCACCGGGCCTTGGTTGGTCATCAAGCGGATACAGTCCGGCGTACAGCTTAACAAGGCGGTGACGTTTTCCACCGTCACTTCTTCCCGGCCCAAAAACGTGAAAAAGGGAAGTCCCTCACAGGCTTCCTTGGGCAAAGCCAACCCTTCGGCCAGCGTTCGTTTCCAATTTTGTTTCACTCTTTTTTCCCTCAATCCTTTTGACGGATCTATTCCTATTTTTATGCAGGCGCCGTCTGTAAAAGACGGCATGATCACCATCTGCTGTTTTCACCTAGAGTTTTTATCCCCTTACTGTCATGGACACCCCGGGCTTTTGCTTTCTTGTCTCCTCCGATGTACCAATATTTTACTAAAAATGAGCTTTCCATCTGTGGCCGGAATGGGTTCTTCTTTGTTGGATCTGTGATTCATTTTAGGCACAGCCGACAGCGAGAGGATGTACTGTGTCCTTGATTTCATCACGGCAAACTACGTGATACTATGGTAGGATCGTCCCCCATCCAAACACCCAAACAAAAAAGGCAGAGTCTCCACTCTGCCTTTTTTGTTTCTCTTTTGATCACTCTCGCCGTCCACTACGGCTAAGAATCCCCATTTCTTCCCGATATTTCGCCACCGTTCGGCGGCTGATTGTAATCCCTTCTTGCTCCAGGATCTCCATCATTTTCTGATCGCTCAGAGGTTTTTTCTTGTCTTCTCCTGCTACCAACGCCTGGATACGGCTTTTTACTTGTTCCGGCGTCACCGCCTGGCCCTGCCGGGTTTTCACTTGTCCCCGGAAAAAATAGCTCACCGGATATAGACCAAACCGGCATTGCAGATACTTTTGCCGGATCGCCCGGCTGACCGTACTTTCATGCAAATTCACTTGTTCTGCCACATCCCGCAGACTCATGGGGTGAAGCACATTGCCGCCCCAACGGAAAAAATCTTCCTGAAGGTGAACAATTGCCTCTAACGTAGTCAGAAGGGTTTCGTTTCGTTTTTCTACGCACTCCCGAATCCAATTCACTTGCCGGATCTTTGCCGACAAATACGTTTTTACCCCCTCATCTCCCTGCCGGAGCAATGCTTCATAATAGGGACTGACCAAAATATCCGGAAAATATCTGTCGTTTAACACCACCTGAAGCCTGTCATTTTCTTCCTGCACCATGGCATCTGGCATCAGATAAGAACATTGCTCCCCGGAAGGAAAACTATTGGCCGGTTTCGGATTTAAACGCCGAATGAGGTCAACCGCCCGGCGCACTTCTGGCAAAGATACTTTTTCCTGGTGGGCAATCAAATGAAGTTGATTTTTGACCACCTGGTCTAAATATTGCAGCACAATGCGTCCAGCCAATTCCTGCTCCTTGGGCCACTGGCGCAGCTGCAGCAGCAGACACTCTTGTAACGACCTTGCCCCTACGCCTGCCGGTTCAAAGCTTTGAAGCACTTCAATTGCCTGACGCACCTCTCTAATTGGCACGGCTAAACGCCGAGCCACTTCTTCCTCTGGCTCTGATAAGTAGCCCCTCTCATCTAAATCACGAATAAGATATTTCACTAACGCCACCAAAGACCGGCTGCCTTTTATGGCAGCTGCCTGTTCCAACAGATATTCTGAAAATGTGGTGGCGCCACTACGAAATTTCCATCCATCGTTATTATCTGCATCCTCCTCTTCTGCCATATGAAAGGCGCGGTTTTGCTCATCTAATGAGGATAAAAACGCTAGCTTTTCCTCTAGCGCGTCTCCTTTTTCTTCGGTTTCCGTTTCTTTTTTTCCCACCAGCTCCATCACTGGATTTTCCACCGCCGCTTCTTTCAAATAGTCCACCAAATCCGCAGCACTCATTTGCAGAATCTTTGTGGAAAGAAGCATCCGTTGGGATAATTTTAATTTGTGGGTAGTCTGTAGTTCAAGTTGCATCATCCCCACTTCCTTTTCTTTTTCTTATTTCTGTTGTAATATCCTGAGTATACCACCTTCATTGGCGAAAATCCAACCATATTTAAGCAAATATCTTGCCAAAATCTTCATATCCGTTTCCAGCTATTTTTTTCACAGGAAAAACTGTCTGAAAATCAACATCTTTTTTTCGGTTATTCCTTTGTTTTTCTACTATTTTGTTGTCAAATTGCACAAAAAAGTCTCTTTTGCAGCAGAAAAGGAATCTAGAAAATTTTTTTCCGAAATACTGTTGTGCGCAGCTTCTTTTTGTATTAGAATAGAACTGTTAAAAAATTGTCTTGCCCGTGAATATTTGTTTATCCATGGGCAGGACGTAGTCCTATCCATATCATATTATCGTGATGTAAGAGCCTGGAAAAAGGGGTTTTCCGCCGCTCTTACATCCAGCAGAGGGGGATAACATGCAAACTCTTTCATTTAAGCGTGGGGTTCACCCGCCCGATGGAAAAGCCCTCACGAAGGACCTGCCCATCAAGGTGATCCTCCCAAAAGAAAATTCTGAATTATGGTTTCCAATGTCTCAACACATTGGCGCTCCCTGCGAGCCCATTGTGGCGGTAGGAGACGAAGTAAAAGTGGGCCAAAAGATCGGTGAAGCCAAAGGCTTTGTCTCTTCCCCCATCTTTTCCAGCGTTTCCGGCACCGTAACAGCCATCCGGCCTGTACTGACCCCAGGCGGCACGAAAAGTATGGCTGTTATCATCAAAAATGATGGTAAAATGGAGAAATTTGAAGGCATAAAACCCCGAGATTACACCAAAATGACGAAGGATGAGATTCTTTCCGCCATTCGGGAAGGCGGTATTGTGGGGCTTGGCGGCGCTGGCTTTCCTACCCATGTTAAATTGGCGCCTCCGCCGGAAAATAAAATTGACCATATCCTTGTCAACGGCGCCGAATGTGAACCATATCTTACCTGCGACTATCGTTTGATGATGGAGCAGGGAGAAAAGATTATGGAAGGATTAAAGATCGTTCTTACGCTTTTCCCAGAGGCAAAGGCTGTCATCGGCATCGAGGATAATAAACCAGAAGCCATCAGCCATCTGCAAAGCCTCTGTCAAGGGGTAGACCGGATTGAAGTAGCTGCCTTAAAGGCGAAATTCCCGCAGGGATCAGAAAAACACCTCATCAAAGCCATTACCGGCCGGGAAGTACCTTCCGGCGGTCTACCTGCAGCCGTGGGATGTATCGTGGATAACGTAGATACCATCATCTCCATCTATCAGGCTGTAGCGGAGGGTATGCCTTTGGTGCGCCGTATCTTTACCGTCACCGGCGGTGCTCCTGCCAATCCCGGCAACTATGAAATCCGCATTGGTATGACAATGAAGGATTTGATGGAACAAACCGGTGGATTTAAAACAGAACCGAAAAAACTCATTGCCGGCGGTCCTATGATGGGTCCCGCCCTTTATAGCCTGGATGTGGCCACAGTCAAAACATCCTCCGCCCTACTGGCCTTGACGGAACAGGAGGCTGATCTGCCTGAAGAGTCCAACTGTATCCGCTGCGGCCGTTGTGTGGATCACTGTCCCATGGGTCTTCAGCCCTACCTGCTCAATCGTTTGGTGCTGCAAAAAGATTTCGATGGCTTCGTAGCCGAACACGGCATGGACTGTATTGAATGCGGCAGCTGTTCTTACATCTGCCCCGCCAAACGCCAGCTGGCGCAGTCGATCCGGGCGCAAAAGAAGCTCGAAGGAGCCCGGCGTGCTGCCCAAAAAGCAGCTGCCCAGGCGAAACAATAAAGGGGGGAAACTGATTCATGGATTATCCAAATATCACCATCTCTTCGACCCCGCACATTCGTGCCAAAGACACCACCCAGTCCATTATGCGGGATGTCATTATCGCACTGATGCCGGCTACCGTTGTAGGGATCTATCATTTTGGAATTAAAGCATTACTTTTGATCATTATTTCCATTGCCGCTGCTGTATTGGCGGAGGCCTTGTACCAGAAAATCACAAAACAGAAGATTACCGTAGGCGATCTGTCCGCCGTGGTAACGGGCTTGCTTTTAGCTATGAACCTGCCTTCTTCCGCTCCATGGTGGGTGCCTATTGTGGGCAGCGCTTTTGCCATCATCTTTGCAAAGCAGCTGTTTGGCGGTTTAGGTCAAAACTTTGTTAACCCTGCTTTGGCTGGCCGTGCCTTTCTGCTTGGCGCCTATCCCACCATCATGACCAGCTGGGTAGCTCCTGGCCCGGACGCCATTTCTGTGGCAACGCCGCTGGCCATCTTAAAAGAAGGCACGCCGGAAAGTCTCTCTAGCCTGCCCTCCCTGGCGGATGCTGTATTGGGTAATATCGGCGGCTGTATTGGTGAGACCTGTGCCATTGCGCTGATTATCGGCGGCATCTATCTGATTGCCAAAAAGGTGATCAGCTGGCGCATCCCTGTGGTATACCTGGCCACGGTATTCGTATTAAGCGCTCTTTTGCCTAGAGATGGCAGCAGCCCGCTGTATGAACTGATGACCGGCGGTATTATGCTTGGCGCTTTCTTCATGGCCACCGACTATGCCACCTCTCCCATCACCTGGTCCGGCCAAATCCTCATGGGCCTGGGATGTGGTGTGCTGACGGTGCTGATCCGCCATTTCGGCGGATACCCAGAAGGCGTATCTTACTCTATTTTGATCATGAACCTTTGCGTGCCTTTGATTGACCGGGTAACAAAACCGCGGGTATTTGGTGCGCTGCCGAAAGAGAAAAAGGAGGCGAAAAAGGCATGAAAGAGATCATCCGTCCGGCAGTGGTTTTGTTAGTAATCACAGCTGTAGCCGCCGCTTTATTGGGTGCCGTAGAAAGTATCACGGAGGGACCTATTGCCATTGCCAATGAAAACGCGCAAAATGAAGCCTTGCGCACAGCCATGCCTGATGCCGCCAGCTTTACCGATGTAGATGCTGAATTAACCGGCACCATCAGCTTAATTAAAGAGGCTTTGGACGCCAATGGCGAACCCATTGGATATGTGATTGTTGCAAACCCCTCTGGTTTTGGCGGGGCAGTACCCACCACCGTTGGGTTTGATATGAATGGCGTCATCACCGGCGTTAGCATTCAAACCCCTTCCGAAACTCCTGGCCTGGGCGCTCGTGCCACTGAGCCAGAATTTATGGATCAGTTCACCGGCATGACCGGCACATTGGCCGTAACCAAAGACGGCGGACAAGTGCAGGCAATCACCGCCGCTACTATCACCAGCCGCGCTGTGGTATCTGGCATCAATGAAGCCTATACCTGGTTTACTGAAAACGGAGGTGCTAACTAATGGGAAACCCGATTAAAATCATTAAAAACGGTATTTTAGATGAAAACCCAACCTTCCGCCAGGTCATTGGTATGTGTCCCACCCTGGCCACAACCACCAGCGCCATCAATGGTATCGGTATGGGCTTATCCACGGCTGCTGTATTGATCTGTTCCAACGTGGCGATTGCCGCCCTGCGGAAATTTATTCCTGATAAAGTGCGGATTCCTGCCTTTGTTGTGGTCATTGCCAGCTTCGTAACAATCGTGCAATTTCTGCTGCAGGCGTATCTGCCTTCTTTGAATGATGCGCTGGGCCTGTACATCCCATTGATCGTGGTAAACTGTATCATTTTGGGTCGTGCAGAGGCATTCGCATCCAAAAACTCTGCCATTGACAGCTTGTTCGATGGTGTTGGCAACGGTTTGGGCTTTACTATTGCTTTGACTGTGATCGGCCTGGTGCGGGAATTTATTGGCTCTGGTACATTATTTGGCATCACCGTTTTGCCGGATTTCTTCCCCAAGACATTGATGTTTATTATGAGCCCTGGCGCTTTCTTGACACTGGGTGTGCTGATGGCCATCCTCAACTATGTAACCAGTAAAAAATCTGCTTAAGAAGGGAGGGTATGATTGATGGACCAGCTTGTTCAACCGAATCTGATTATGTTGATCCTTTTTGCGATCTTCGTAAACAACTATGTTCTGTCTCAGTTCCTTGGGATCTGCCCCTTCCTTGGCGTATCTAAGAAACTGGAAACGGCCGTAGGTATGGGTGTTGCCGTTATCTTCGTTATTACCCTATCTTCTGCCGTAACGTACTTTGTATATCATTTGCTTTTGGTCAATCTCCACATTGAATACCTGTACAACATCGCCTTCATCCTGGTGATCGCTGCACTGGTACAGTTGGTAGAAATGTTCCTGAAAAAAAGCTCCCCATCCTTGTATCAAGCGCTGGGCGTATATCTGCCTCTGATTACCACCAACTGTGCTGTATTGGGTGTGGCGGTAGTAAACATGCAGAACAACTATACCTTCATCGCCTCTGTGCTCAACGGCTTTGGCGGCGCCACTGGGTTTGCCCTTTCCATCATCCTTTTCGCCGGTATTCGGGAAAGAATGGCCTTTAACAACATTCCAAAACCCTTCCAGGGCTTCCCCATTGCTCTGGTATCGGCAACGCTGATGAGCTTGGCATTCCTTGGTTTCCAGGGCTTGATTCAACTTTAAGAAAGGGTGAGAAAAAGAAATGGATATTACTAGCATCTTATATCCTGTACTTTGCGTGGGCGGCCTTGGCGTTGTATTAGGCGCTGGTCTGGGATATGCCGGCAAAATCTTTGAAGTAAAAGAAGACCCACGGCTTGAGCAGGTGTTGGAATGTCTGCCAGGCGCTAACTGCGGTGGCTGCGGCTATCCTGGCTGCTCCGGTATGGCTAGTGCCATTGTTTCTGGCAAAGCGCCCGTAAACGGTTGTCCTGTCGGCGGCGCCAAAAGCGCAGCTGCGATTGCAAAAGTGATGGGCGTTGCCGTTGAGGAAACTGCGCCAAAGGTGGCCTTTGTCAAATGCCATGGCACCTGCGATAAAAGTGTGAATAAATATGTTTATGAAGGCATCAGTGACTGCGCCATGGCCAACCAGTTAGCTGGCGGCGGTGCTAAAGGATGTTCCTTCGGTTGTTTGGGCCTTGGCAGCTGCGTGAAGGCTTGTGCCTTTGATGCCATCCATATTGTAGATGGTGTTGCCAAAGTAGATGAAACGAAATGCACTTCCTGCGGCAACTGTGTCAAAGCCTGTCCGAAACACCTCATTGAAATCGTTCCTCAAGCTCAGCAAACCCGAGTGGCTTGTTCTTCTCAGGACACCGGGAAAGAAGTAATGGCCAATTGTCAGGTTGGTTGTATCGCCTGCCGCATTTGTGAGAAGAATTGTAAATTTGATGCAATTTATGTCATCAACAATGTTGCTGTGATTGATTACACCAAATGTAAAGACTGTGGCCTTTGTGCAATGAAGTGTCCAAAACATGCCATTGAGAATCCAAAAGCCATTGCTATGGCAGAAAAACTGGCGCAAAATGCCGCTGCAAAGGTGGAAGCTGCCAAAAAACCAGCGCCTGTTGCTGAAGCTCCTGCAACTGAAGCTCCTGCAACTGAAGCTCCTGCGTCCAGTACTTCTTCTGAACATATCAACGACTAATCTTTTCCCACCCGATCGAATCGGGTGGGTTTTTCTTTGAGCCCGCGCCCTTTGGAGGGGGATTAGGATACTATCCCACCCAGTCTTTTCGGGCAATGATGAATCCCCAGACAGCAAACTAGAGCTCTTTCCCACTTTTCCTTTTCATTTTTTGATGGACAGTATCTTTTTTCATACACTGTTGCCTTTTCTCTCTTGTAAAGTGAATGTCTTTCCTCTCACTTAGAAAGGGGATATGGGCAGAATAAAAGTCCACTTATTATCGTAATTTTTTTTCTTTTTTCTTCAGCATTACGTTCTTTTTTATTCCCTTTTTCTAACTTTTGGCTCCTTTTCTGGCAAAAGAGAAAGAAAAAAGGCCAAGATGGACTAAACCAAGGAAATTTTCTTTCGATTTTCGCCGTTTACCAGTTGCATATTTGGTCGGTTTTGATTACAATAAGAAAGGGAAAAACAGCGCACTTTCATGGAGGTATGGTATGCAGCGGAGTTCAAAAAATGGTTGGGTTTTGGTGCTGTTAATGTTGGCCGGTATCGTCATCGGCGGCTTTTTGGCACAGTATTTAGGGCGGCTGCCCTATTTTTCCTGGCTATCCTATGGGCAAACCTTTGGCCTAACAAAGCCCCTTGTGCTGGATCTTCAAGTACTCACATTGCAGTTTGCTCTCACCTTCCGTTTCACCATTGCAGGCATACTGGGCATTGTCATTGCATTTTTGATCTATCGGAAAATGTGATTATCACCATATTTCAAACCATAAGGAGACTTGCATTATGAAGTACCAAATTATCCTTGCTTCCGGTTCTCCCCGCCGGCGCCAGATCTTAGAAAACCTGGGGATTCCCTTCAAAGTAATCCGTAGTGATGCTGATGAATATTTGGATTTGGAAAACTCGCCTTTTGAATGGGTCAGCACCTTATCCAAGCGCAAAGCTTATGCGGTACTGCCCAAAGTAAAAGGGCCTGCCATCATTTTGGGCGTAGATACGGTTGTGGCTGATATGGGCCGTATTTTGGGTAAACCAAAAGACAAAGAAGAGGCCATGCAGATGCTTCGTCAGCTTCAGGGCCGCCGCCACAATGTATACAGCGGCGTAACACTGTTGATCGTAGAAGAAGATGGTTCTTTGCAAGAGGAAATCATTGTAGACTCCACCGAAGTGTCCTTTAATCCCATTAGCCTGGATGAAATCTATGCGTATCTGGAAACAGGAGAATATGAAGATAAGGCCGGGGCATATGGTATTCAAGGCAAAGCCGGACTATTTATTGATACCCTCTATGGCAGTTACTACACTGTGGTAGGGATGCCGGTTCATTTGGTTTATGAAGTATTGAAAAAACATGGTATCTCCCTATGGGATTACATGAAATAATCTGTGCAAAACGCTTTCTCTGCTTTGTGGGGGAAGCGTTTTTTCTTTGCAGATAGGGAACTGCACGATGCCATTTTTGCCCGCAGAGAGTTTGCATTCACTCATCGCCCGGCGTCTCGTTTTCTCCGCAAGGCTTTGTATCCGCAAGGGTATCTTCCATATCGCATTTGACAAACACTCCCTCTTGTTATTTTCCTCCTTGAGATCTGTTCTTTCACCTATCTACAGACCTCGTTTTTTTCGTTTGATGTTAATCTTCTCTCTTTTTGCTGTATTCTTTTTCGTTTTTCATCTTTTCCCGCTGCATTTTCCTTCTTTTTGCTATTCTCCTTCATATATCTGACCCTTTATATACAACCTTTCGGCTTTTCTGATTTTTGTCCTTGCTCATTTTCTGGATACAAAAAACAGCCCCCGAGGGCTGTTTTTTGTATTTTTTACTTCTCCAGCATCCATTCCATCATCTGATTGCTGCGGGCGATAAACTTGCCCATTTCTTCTGAATCCAACTGCTTTTGACCTAACAAGGCCAGATCATATAACTGCTCGCATACCAGTTTTGTCTTTTCCGTATCGCCGCCCTGATCCAGAAATGCCATCAGCTTTTGCACTAACGGATTGGATTCATTCAGCACTAAGGTATACTCCGGTTTGGCGTCACCAAAAAGTTTAAGGATCTCCGGCTGATTTTGATACTGTTCTTTTAACGCCAGCAGTCGGCGGGAATGTTCGCTTAACAGCATCACCGAAGCCAGTTGGGTACTCTTGAGTTTTTCCAGTGTGACTTTCAGCTCCGGCTGATGGAGCAGCTGATGAAACAGATTGGCCATTTCTTTTTCCTTGGCCTCATCTTTTGCGCCATCTTCTTTTAAGCCTTGGGCAATATCCGCATCCACACGAGTAAAGGTAATTTTCCCCATATGCTTATATTCTAGGAAGGACAAGAAATTCAAATCAATCCGAGAAGAAAGGATGACTGCCTCCATGCCTTGGTCTTTCAGCATTTGGATATACTGCACCTGCTGTTTTTCATCGGTGACATAGTAGACTTGATCCTTATTTTTCTCCTGATTGGCCTGAAGATACTCATCCAAAGTCTTATAGCCACCATTGGTAGAGGCAAACAAAAGAATCTCTTTGACCTTGTCATAAAACTTTTCTTCTTTCATGCAGCCATATTTGACAAATAGGCTGATGTCATTCCAAAAAGTCTCATATTGGGCGCGGTCTTCTTGGAAAATATCATTTAACTTATCTGCCACTTTCTTTGTGATATAAGCACTCATTTTTGCAGCATAGCCATCATTTTGCAGCGCACTGCGGGATACGTTTAACGGTAGGTCTGGGCAATCGATCACGCCTTTTAGCAGCAACAAAAACTCTGGAATCACTTCTTTGATATTATCTGCGATATATACTTGGTTGGCATACAGTTTCACCTCGCCCTCCAGTGCGTCCATTTCATTGGCGATCCGAGGGAAAAACAAAATTCCCTGCAGGCGGAACGGATAATCCATATTCAAATGGATCCAAAACAGCGGGTCAGAGCCATCCCGGAACAAGGTATGATAAAACTTCCGATAGTCCTCCTCTGTGCAGCTAGAAGGCTGATGCGTCCACAAAGGATGGATATCATTGATAGGTACAGGCCCTTCTTCCTCTTTGTTCTCCTGCCCTTGATCTTCCTCAGAGGCACCGTTTGCACCTTCGGTTTTTTCTGCCGCTGGCTGTTCTTCTGCCTTAGGCGTTTCATCCTCGGCTTTTTCCGTCTCTTCCGCTTCCTCCACATAATGGAAATAAATTTCCACTGGCATAAACGCGCAATATTTCCGCAGCGCCGCATAAATAGTAGGTTCATCCAAAAATTCCTTGCCATCTTCCCCGATATGCAAAATAATATCGGTGCCCCGTTCTGTCCGGACGCCATCACTCATCTCGTAATCAATACCGCCCTCGCTCTTCCAATGCGCCGCCACCGCACCGGGCTGATAGGACAAAGAATCAATCTCCACCTGATCGGCTACCATAAATGCCGAATAAAAGCCCAAACCAAAATGGCCAATGATATCCCTGTCCTCTTCTGACTTTGACTCATACTGACTCAAGAAGTCGGTTGCCCCAGAAAAGGCAATCTGATTGATATATTTTTTTATCTCATCATGGGTCATACCAATGCCGTTATCAGAAACAACAATGGTTTTTTCCTTGGGGTTAACGGTAACATGGATTGCAAACGTTTCTCCTTCGGGATAAGACGCTTCTCCCATCATAGACAGTTTCTGCAGCTTTGTCACTGCATCGCAGCCGTTGGAAACCAGTTCTCGAATGAAAATATCCTTATCTGTATAGAGCCATTTTTTAATAATCGGCAAAAAGTTTTCGCTATTAATGGATAAAATGCCTTTTTCCTGTGCCATATTTTGTCCCTCCTCCAAACAAACGGTTTCGGCTCTGGCGCATATCTCCAGATACCTCTTTTTTTATTGTAGCACGCAAGGAGAAAAAGTCAAGAAAAAATTAGCACTCATCTAAATAGAGTGCTAATAACGGTTTCTCTGTCGTTTCCTTCGTCCTTATTGCCTTTTGACCCTGCCAAAGACGATACCACTCCTATTTCTGCAGATGTAATGGCAGATACTTGTTTCTGCCCTTTCGTTTTTCCTATTCCCAAAAACAACATGGGGTCTGCATCCAAACCTTTCTGCTCCTGGTCAAACCGGACCTACGCTGACCAAGGCAAAGACAACTCTCACTAAGCGTTGCTGTCCACCAAATGAGCTCCTTATCTTTCTCCACAGCACGGTTTCGTCATACCTCCTTTTTGGAAGCTTCTGATACGGGTAAAGTCTTCTCTTTTGTACGCCCTCCTTCTCCCTGAACATCGAAATGATGTCCTTTTTTCCGTCACCCACCCGGGAATACACCATATCGATAGTAAAAAAAGATACCTCCAAAGGGGTATCTTTTTTTACTATCGATATCGCTATATGGATTATGCTTCAAATAAGGGCGTTGAAAAATATCGTTCTGCCGTATCTGGCAGCACGGTCACCACCGTTTTGCCAGGTCCTAACTTTTTGGCCAGCTGCAGCGCCGCTGCCACATTCGTGCCGCTGGAAATTCCCACCATCAGCCCCTCTTTGCGGGCTAAATCCTTGGCGGTCTGGATGGCTTCTTCATCTGTCACGATATACAGCTCATCATAAATTTCGCGATTTAGATTTTCGGGAATAACGCCATCGCCAATGCCCATCTGCATATGCGTGCCAATGCTGCCCCCAGCCAAAATAGCGGCATTTTCCGGCTCTACAGCCCAAATGGTCATCTTGGGGTTCTTTTCTTTCAGCACTTCTCCAATCCCACTGAGCGTTCCCCCGGTGCCAAAGCCAGAGCAAAACCCATCAATGGGGCCATCCACATCGGCCAAAATCTCCAAGGCCGTTCCCTTTTTATGGGCTTGATTATTGGCAGGATTGGAAAACTGTTGGGGCACATATACCCGCGGATCCTGTTTTGCCATGTCCATGGCCGTTTGCAGGCATTGCTCGATACATTCGCCGATATTGCCGTCATCGTGAATCAGCACCACTTCTGCACCGTAATGTTCCACCAGTTTTCTCCGCTCCACGCTCACGGAATCCGGCATGACAATCTTTACGGCATACCCCTTCACTGCCCCCACCAGTGCCAAGCCAATCCCCTGATTTCCGCTGGTGGGTTCCACAATGATAGAATCCGGCCCAATCAGCCCTTGTTTTTCCGCCTCACAAATCATGTTCCATGCTGTGCGAGTTTTAATAGAGCCCCCTACATTCAGTCCTTCCACTTTCACCAATACCCGGGCGCTATCCTGTCCCACCATCCGCTGCAGCTGCACCAGCGGTGTGTGACCCATGGCCCCCAGGATCGTTTGATATACCATATTTCGTCTCTCCTTTTCGGACATTACGCTATCTTATGCGGCAGTGCCATCGAAAGTGCCTTGCACCGGTAAACACTGCGCCGTTTTAGTCGGCAAAACTTTCTGGCTTTCCCTCCCGCATCATCAGGTCGATCACGGCCTGACGGGGGTCCTTACCTTCAAAAAGCACACGGTTAATTTCCTGAGTAATGGGCATTTCCACATCATATTTTTGTGCCAATGCCCAAGCGGCATGCGCTGTGTTAACCCCTTCTACCACCATATGCACCTGCTTTAATGTTTCCTCCAGGCTATGGCCTTGACCCAGCAAAATCCCTGCTCGGCGGTTTCTGGAGTGCATACTGGTACAGGTAACAATCAAGTCGCCAATACCGCTAAGACCCATAAATGTCATTGCTTTGCCACCCATCGCCGTCCCCAGCCGGCTGATCTCTGCCATGCCGCGGGTCATCAGTGCTGCTTTTGTATTATCGCCAAAACCAAGGCCATCACTCATTCCTGCCGCCAAGGCAATGACGTTTTTCAGCGCCGCTCCCAACTCCATGCCGATCACATCATCATTGGTATAAATCCGGAAATTGGGATTCATAAATTCTTTTTGAATCATTTCTGCCGCAGCCATGTCCGCCCCACCCACACAGCAGGCTGTGGGAATATCCCGAGCCACTTCTTCCGCATGGCTAGGTCCCACCAAAGTACACACCGGACAGCCCGGCACACAAGAGGCAATCACTTCTGACAGCCGCAGCAGGCTTCCCTCTTCTAGGCCCTTTGCCACATTCACAATCACCTGTTCCGAAGTAAGATAGGGCGTAAATTTCCCCAAATTTGTGCGCACAAATTTACTGGGAATTGCCGTAACTAAAATTTCCCTGCCCTGGACAGCTTCCTTTGGATCAGTAACAATCCCAATGGCCGGATCAATTTTCACGCCGGGTAAAAATTCTTTGTGCTCTCCATCTCGGCGGATGCGTTCGGCTTCTTCTTCTTTATAACTCCAAATCGTCACATCGTGACCATACTTATGCAGCATCACAGCCAACGCCGTACCCCAGCTGCCGGAGCCGATCACAGTGATTTTTTTCATGCTTCATGCGCCTCCTTTTTGCCTCCTTCTGCCGAGGCAGATGCCGTCTTTTTTTTGCCGAAAAACGGATTCTCTGTTCCATGAGATAGACGTTTGAGATTTTCCCGATGCTGATAAAGGGTCAGTAAAAATAAAAGCAGCAGTGCCACTGTTTCTTCTGTTGGTCCATAGAGCACCATCGAAACCGCCGGCAACATTCCCACCAGGCATAAAGAGCCCAAAGAAATGGCATTGGCCACCAATAACCCCACCAACGCCAGTCCCAGCGCACAGACCATAAAATATGGACTGCGAAATGCCGTCAGCGCAATCATCAGACCAATGGACGCCGCCACACCTTTCCCGCCGTGAAACCCCAAATAAAAGGGAAAGTCATGGCCCAAAACAGCGCCAAGGGAACCATAAAGCCCCGCTGTCACACTGTCAAACATCCACCAACACAGCAGAAAAGAAAGCAATGATTTTGCCACATCGCATAAAAAGGTTACTGCGCCCGCTTTCTTTCCCAGCACCCGCAAGGCGTTGGTCGTGCCTAGGTTGCCGCTGCCATATTTGCGCAAGTCCACCCGGCTCATCTTTCCCACAAAATATGCCGATTGAATACAACCTATCAAGTATCCAATGGCCAAACATACCAACCTCAACATGGTATTGCCTCCGTTTTTCTTCCTCTGGCCTTTCAAGGCCATCCTTCCTCTTTTGCTGCCTCAGCGCCCTCGGGGGTCACTGCTTGTCCGACTTTTCCCGGACAATAAAATGGATGGGCGTACCAGTAAAGCCAAAAGCCGCCCGGAATTGATTTTCCAAATAACGCCGATAGCTAAAATGCATCAGTTCCCGGTTATTGACAAAAAGTACAAAAGTAGGCGGCTTCACGCTCACCTGCGTTACATAATAAATACGCAGCTGCTTACCTTTATCGCTGGGAGGCTGCTGCATAGCGGTAGCCTCGATGAGTACTTCGTTCAGCATCCCCGTAGAAATGCGCAAACACTGATTCTCATGCACCGTGCGGATCAATTCCATCAGCCGGCCGATCCGCTGCCCCGTCAGTGCAGAAACAAAAATTTTCGGCGCATAGCTCATATAGGCAAGCTCAGCATCAATATCTTTGAGAAATTGATTCATGGTCTTGTCATTTTTTTCAATGGTGTCCCATTTATTGATGGCGATGATAGCCCCTTTGCCCCGCTCGTGGGCAATACCAGCAATTTTCGTATCCTGGTCGGTGACGCCTTCATTGGCATCCACTAGCAGTACCGCCACATCGCACCGCTCCACTGCCGCCACTGCCCGGATGATGCTATATCGTTCAATATCTTCTTTGATCTTGCTTTTTCGGCGAATTCCTGCCGTATCAATAAAGATATACTTCTGACCGTTGATGGTAATGGGCGTATCAATGGCGTCCCGAGTGGTGCCGGGAATATGGCTGACAATCAGCCGCTCCTCTCCCAAAATCCGGTTGATTAGAGAAGATTTTCCCGCATTGGGCTTACCAATGACGGCCACATAAATGGCATCCGATTCTTCTTCCCCTTCTTCTTTTGGTGGAAAATGGCTGACAACAGCATCCAATAGTTCCCCCAGCCCCAACATCTGTCCAGCACTGATGGGGATCGGGTCTCCCAGTCCTAGGCTATAAAAATCGTAGACGTCTAAATTTTCCTTGCGCATATCGTCCACTTTATTTACTGCCAATACCACTGGCTTTTTCGTTTTTCGCAGGATATTGGCCACCTGCATATCATCTTCCAATAGGCCCTGCTTCACATCGCAGACAAATAAAATCACATCCGCCGTTTCCATTGCCACCTGGGCCTGCTGCAAAATTTGGCGCAGGATAATATCTTCTGCCCCTGGCTCCATACCTCCGGTATCAATCAGGGTAAACGGCCGGCCCAACCATTCCACATCGGCATAAATCCGGTCCCGGGTTACCCCCGGTGTATCCTGCACAATGGAAATGCGCTGGCCTGCCAATTTGTTAAACAGCGTGGATTTGCCCACATTGGGCCGGCCCACCACTGCCACAATGGGTTTGCTCATGGTATTCCTCCATTATCTATTTCTCCCTGTAAAAGACAAGGAGCTCCTTCATGGTTCAAGCTCTTTTAAGCTTAAAAAAGCTGCCATACTGCCTCGCGACTCTCCCATGGCCCGATGAGAATAAAATAATTCTCCATGACACATGGTGCAAAGGCCCTCTATCTCAATCTGTGTTTCTGGTACGCCAGCTTCCTGCAACAGCGCCTGATTCACGGCCCAAAGATCAATCTTCCATTTCTGCGGTGTAGCATCCCGTTTGATGGCCTGTTCGCTTTGCGGGATCTTCTCCAAAAAAGCGTCCCTCACCTCTTCCCCTACTTGAAAACAGCAAGGGCCAATGGAGGGGCCGATATAGGCAAGTACATCCTGGGGCCGAGTGTCATAGGCTGTTTCCATGTCCGCAAGGGTATGCTGGACAATTCGCCCAGCCGTACCTCGCCAGCCGGCATGGATCATGGCAATAGCCCGATGGCATGGATCCAGCAAAAATACCGGCACGCAGTCCGCATGATACGTCACCAGCGTCCAACTCGGTTCATTTGTCATCAGCGCATCATACCCTGTTAAGCTGCTTTGAAACCGCCCCGTCATGGGGGATTGTCCCGCCAGCTGATACACCTGCACATCATGAACCTGTTTTCCAAAAACCACTTTTTCTTCCGCCACGCCCAATGCTTGGCACAGGGCGCTCATATTTTCTGCTACGATCTCCCGCTCTTCTCCCCGGCCAAAGCCCAGGTTCATGGCGGCATAAGGCCCTGTACTTTTTCCTCCCAAACGAGTGGAAAAGCAATGCCGCACCAGGCCCGATGCCGTTAAAAGGCGCGACTGAATCACAGGAATGGATTGCAATATTGTTTTCATTGGCTCTGCTCCCAAAATGCATTTTTGATGATACGAATTCCGCCCGGTCCTACTTCCACCACATCAAAACGAATCTCTTGTTCCCACAGGCCTTCTTCCAGAAGATAGGCGCGGGCTGCCCGGCGGATCTTTTCTTGTTTACGGCTATCTACCGCCTCAGCTCCACAGCCATACGCCCCCGTCCGGCGGCACTTCACTTCCACAAAAACGATGGTGTTTTTATCCTTCGCCACCAGGTCAATTTCTCCCTCTCGGGTATGGTAATTCCGCGTCAAAATCTCATAGCCTGCTTCCGCCAACGCGGCTGCAGCACTGTCTTCTCCTGCCCGGCCTGCTATCTGCTGCCGGGTAGGCGCTGTTTCAGGACCAAGGATGTGTTTTAAAAAGGTCCGCCGGTGGATGGGGCAAGGCCCCTGTTCTTCTAACGCTCTTAAATGCTCCGGCGACCCATAGCCTTTGTGGCGGGCAAATCCATAACCGGGATAAATTTCATCATAGGTTTTCATCAGACGGTCCCGAGTCACTTTTGCAATGATGCTGGCAGCAGCAATGGAAAGGCTTTTGGCGTCTCCATGAATAATCCCCTCCTGGGGTAACGGGCAATGCGGTAGTGTCAGTGCATCAACCAATAGATACTCTGGTCCCGGGGTTAATTTCCCCACCGCCTCCTCCATGGCTTCATACGTTGCCCGAAGGATATTGATGGTATCAATGCGCTGCGGAGAGACAATGCCCACTGCCCAGCTAATGGCCGTAGCAGTAATTTGCTCATACAGCCGTTCCCGATTTTTTTCTGTTACTTTTTTCGAGTCGTTTAACCCCAGATAGTTCTCTTTTTCCGGTAAAATCACCGCCGCAGCTACCACTGGACCAGCCAAAGGCCCCCGTCCTGCCTCATCAGTGCCAGCTACCAAACCATAGCCTGCCTGCTGAGCTGCCCGTTCATACCGGAGCAAGCCGGAAAGCCGTTCCAGTTCTCTTTCATAGGCCCAATAGCGCTTTTGTGCTTCTTCCACTGCCCTGCGAACCGTAGCCCGTTCGTCCTTTGCCCACTGCGCCATCTGTTTTGGCAGTTGCTCTGGTGGGCACTGCTTTAAGGCCGCCGCAATCTGTGCCGCTGTCACTGACTTTCCTCCTTTTTCTGTCTGGCTGTTATGCTGTTTTTGCCCATTCCTTATTAGTATACACGCTTTATTCGCGTTTGTCACCATCCAAAGGTGCTTTTTCCTGGGGCAAAACGCCGTCTTTTTTCATCTGCGTGATCACCGGCAGCAAGGCCTTTTTATCTCTTAAATCCACCCGTCCCGTTTTTGAAGCCATCAGGGTTTGTGTTGCTTTGCCGCTGCGCGCCATCAGCCAATAAAAAACGCGCATCATGGCCTTATGCCGGGCATGAAGCCGAGAAAATTCCAATACGCCAGGCAGAGAAAAAAACGTTGCCCTCTCTTTCTGTGAGGCAGAGAGGTGCTTGCTCCATCCTTCCTTCACCCGTTGGAACAATGCCGCATCCTGGCCGCCGGATAATCCCACAGCCGCCAGATAAAGCCGTGCCTCAGCCGGAATTTTATGCCGCACCTGACGCCAGCCGGCTACTCGTCCAGCATACAGGCCACCTATATAAACCACGGCGCCGCAGTCTGTTAGGTCCGGACAATGTGATATATCATATACCTCAAGGCCCAATTTTTTTGCTAGCGCCTGCGCATAGGAGCGGGACGCCCCATAGTAAGAATGGTAAAGCACCACTGTTCTCATTTCCTTCTCCCCTTTCTTTCTCCCGCCTGAGCGGATCTTCTCTTGTTCTTTTCATTGTAAAAACTGTCTCTCTTCCTGTCAACCTTCATCCATCAACAAAAAAAGCCCACCCAAAGGCGAGCTTTTTTCTACTAAAATTAGACTTCCATAA
Source organism: Candidatus Neoanaerotignum galli (assembly GCA_904381335.1). Classification (GTDB taxonomy): domain Bacteria; phylum Bacillota; class Clostridia; order Lachnospirales; family Anaerotignaceae; genus Neoanaerotignum; species Neoanaerotignum galli. Next base: position 144,649 of record CAJFIN010000002.1, read on the forward strand.
TGATAGGCAAGATCATCGGGCTGCGTTTGGTCACCTGCCATACATAATCTTTTAACGCATCCCGGATGACATTTTTGATATGGCTCCAATCCCCTTCGCCATCCTCTTTGTCTAAGGCGCGAGTCACAGCGCGGCGGGCGCCATCCATGAGATTTTCGCTCTCCCGCACATAAACAAAACCGCGGGAAATAATATCTGGACCGGAAACAATCTCGCCGGTAGAAGAATCCATGGCCACCACAACCACCATCAACCCATCTTCACTCAAATGGCGCCGGTCGCGCAGCACAATGTTGCCCACATCGCCTACACCCAGGCCATCCACCAACAGCTGGCCGCTAGGCACTGTGCCAACCACTTTTGCTTCTTTTTTTGACACTTCCAGCACATCGCCAATGTTCATCAAAAAAATGTTTTGTTTTGGAATACCCATGCTTTCTGCCAGCTTTTTATGAGCCATCAGATGGATATATTCTCCATGCACAGGCATAAAAAATTGGGGTTTTGTCAGCGCCAGCATCAACTTCAGTTCCTCTTCCCGGGCGTGGCCGGAAACATGCACATCTTCCATGCTGCCATAGACCACATCAGCGCCTTTTTTAATCAATTCATTAATCACGCGGAGAATACTCTTTTCATTGCCGGGAATCGAAGATGCGCTGATGATAATTTTATCTCCCGGTTTCACCACCACCTGTTTATGCTCATTTGAAGCAATGCGGGATAAGGCACTCATGGTCTCACCCTGGGAGCCAGTGGTAATAATCACCAACTGATGATCCGAATAATTTTTGATCTCCGTAATATCAATCAATGTGTTAGCCGGCACGTTCAGATAGCCCAATTCCATGCTGGTGCGCACCGCATTTACCATACTACGGCCGATAATCGCCACTTTCCGCTTGGTCCGATAGGCCGAATTAATGATCTGCTGGATACGATGGATATTCGATGAAAAAGTGGCCACCATAATCCGATGCTTTGGCGTTTCATCAAAAATCCGGTCAAACACTGCGCCCACGGATTTTTCAGACATGGTAAAGCCTTTGCGTTCTGCATTGGTGCTATCGCTCAGCAGCAACAACACACCCTTTTGCCCCAGCTCTGCAAACCGATGCAAGTTGATAATCTCCCCATCAATGGGGGTGTAATCGATCTTAAAGTCCCCGGTATGCACCACTGTGCCCACCGGCGTATGAATGGCCATAGCCACAGAGTCCGCAATGGAATGATTGGTATGGATAAACTCCACTTGTATCTGCCCCAGCTTAATGGTCTCCCCAGGCACCACCACATAGCGGGTGGTGGAATCCAGCAGATTGTGCTCCCGCAGTTTATTTTCCAGCAGGCCAATGGTTAACAACGTCCCAAATACCGGCACATTCAGTTCCTTTAGCACATAGGGCAATGCACCAATATGATCCTCATGACCATGGGTTAAGACAATGCCCCGAATTTTATCTCTGTTTTTTTTCAAATAGGTGATATCCGGAATGACCAGGTCAATGCCCAGCATATCATCCTCAGGGAAGGCCAGACCGCAGTCCACAACCACAATATCCTGGTTATACTCAAACACGGTCATATTTTTGCCGATCTCATGCAGGCCGCCCAAGGAAATCACCTTGAGTTTTGGTTTTTTTGTAGCCAAAACAAATCCTCCTTTTCTCTAAATTTTCGTTCTCTGTATCAAAAGTCCCGATTTTTTGCGCCAAAACAAAGCCTTCTTCAGGCGGATTATTTTGCCAAAACCCTGTCGCTCAGGCCCATATTCGTCCCTGCCCTAGCGTATCTTCTATTTCGGCCTACTATGCTTTTTTTGTTTTGCGCATCATCGTTCTTTGGCCTGCCGCCAGGCCTATGAAAAAAAGCACATCAAAAGAAAGCCTGCCGCGTGAGCAGTCTTTCCTTACGCTTTATTCATCTAAAATAACATCATAGCCTTCGCCATTTTCAAACAGCGCCGCCACTTTTTCTAGCTCCTCATCATCTTCCACCAATTCATAATCGATATTTTCTTCATCGGAGCCTACTTCTTTCAAAATCATGGCTTCAGCATTCTCATCTTCTATCCAATCTGCTTCCACCACCAACAGGTAGTTGACGCCGTCCATTTCGGCTGCATCAATCACGGCAAATTCCACCTCTTGGCCATCTTCATCTGTCAGGAGGATGGTTTCAAATTCCTCCATATCATCTTTGTCTGACATCATCATTCTCCTTTATCTGTTTCTTCCGCCGTTGCCGCACCATGGGCCAGGCGATCTAAATATCCTTGCAAGATCAGTACTGCTGCCGTCTGATCTACAACTTTCTTTCTCTCTTTGCCGTCCAAGCCGCCTTCTCTCAGCACCGCATGGGCCGATACAGTAGTAAATCGCTCATCCCACAGCACCACAGGAATTTGAGGAAAGCGCCCTTGCAGACGGGCCGCATATTCTTCTGTCTTTTCACAACGGACACTTTTTGTTCCATCCAAGTTCAGCGGATAGCCCAGCACAATGGTCTCTACGCCATACTGGGTAATGATTTTCGCCAACTCCCCCATCGACTGCTTCATCTCTGTCGGGTTTACACGGCGAATCACGGTCAGGCCCTGGGCCGTCCAGCCAAAAGGGTCTGACAAAGCCACGCCCACCGTTTTTTCTCCTAGATCCAGTCCTAAAATCCGCACGACGGACGCCTCATTTCCGATTGTTTTCGATATAGTTTTCCACCAGTTCTTCCAACAGCTCGTCCCGCTCCAGACGGCGAATCAGGCTTCGTGCGCCACGATGGCTGGTGATATAGGTGGGATCGCCGGAAAGAATATACCCCACAATCTGATTGACTGGGTTATATCCCTTTTCTAGCAGTGCATCATATACCGTCAAAAAAATCCGTTTTGCTTCGTTATCCAGTTCTTTGCCAAGACCATCAAACTGCATCGTCTCGTTCCAATTTTTTTCCATAAGAAACACCAACTTTCCAAGGTGAACTTTGGTTGTGCCATTACTATTATAATATAATAAAATCCACGATTATGCAAACTTTTTTAGAAAGTGTTTTCTTCCTTCGGCCCCTGTGTTACCTCTGCCCACACTTTTTCTCCCTCCAGCCGGGTCAGCTTTGCCATCACTAAGGCATTTTTCAAATTTCCTTCCGCCGCAAACTCCACGGCAATATAGTTTGATGTATGGCCTTGCCATAAACCATCTGAGCCTTGCCGCTCCACCAACACCTCCATCTCTTGGCCTAAAAACCGCGCTAAGAAGGCTTGTTGCAGCTGATGAGCCGTTTTTCCCAAGATCTTGGCCCGGCGATTTTTTTCTTCCGGCGCCACCTGATCTGGCCGTGCAGCCGCTGGTGTGCCGCGTTTGGGCGAATAAGGAAACACATGGATCTTGGCAAACCCCATCTGTCGGGCAAATGCCTCTGATTGAGCAAAATCCTCTTTGGTCTCCCCGGGGAAACCCACGATCATATCCGTTGTCACAGCTACATCCGGCCATAGTGACCGCAGCATTGCCACAGCCTCCGCATACTTTGCCGGAGTATACTTCCGGTTCATTTCTTTGAGCGTGCGGGCTGCACCACTCTGCAGCGACAGATGAAAGTGATGACAAACCTTCGGCAATCGGGAAAGCCCTTCTAAAAACGCTTCCGTTACTACATTTGGCTCGATGGAGCTAAACCGGATACGATGAATCCCTTCGATGGGATGGATTTTTTCCAACACCTGTAATAAACTGGTGTTTTTTAAGTCCTTCCCATAGCTTGCCACATGAATCCCTGTTAATACCACTTCCTGAAATCCGTTTTCTGCCAGACGGCGTACCTCTGCCACCACCTCGTCTTCCGGGCGGCTTCGTACCGGCCCTCTGGCATAGGGGATAATACAGTAGCTGCAAAATTGGCTGCACCCATCCTGAATCTTTAAATAGGCCCGAGTGCGTTCATGCATCCCTGATACAGAAATCGGTTCAAAGGTATGTTCCTGACGAATTCCCGTCACCAAATCCAGCACGCCTTGTCCCCGTTGATACTGTTCCACAGCATCCACAATTTCCCCGCGGCCTTTTGTCCCTAACAGAATGTCTACTTCCGCCATGGCTTTCATCTCTTCCGGCGCCGTCTGGGCATAACATCCCACCGCCACCACAATGGCCTGGGGATTTTGACGGCGCACCTTGCGAATCATCTGACGGCTTTTTTTATCTCCCACATTGGTGACGGTACAGGTATTGATGACATAGACATCCGCTGCCTCATCCACATCCACCACTTCATAGCCCCGGCTGGCAAACGCCTCAGCAATTGCCTCGCTCTCCACCTGGTTAACTTTACAGCCCAAGGCAAAACTTGCAACTTTTTTCATATCCAACTCCTCATTTAATTAATTGACTGCAGCAGCGGCAACAAGAGCATCGCTGTTTTTACATCTTTTCCCGCCAGCCAAACCACATAGGGCCGCAACTGGTCCCATTTATGTTTTTTACTTTCTAAACTGCGGCAAATTGTCTCAATTTGGTCAATCCGGTCCATTAAGTCATTTCGTTCAAAGACACTGCGTGTTTCGTCTTCAGAGATAATTTTGCGCACTTCTGGGAAGGTATACTGGTAACTTGCCCCCTCTACCCCATCTTTTAAGGCATGCCGGACAAGTCCATCCGTGCGGTATCCTTCCTTGCGGATAATGGAAAGCCGTTCTACAATCAGGGTCATGTTTTTCCCCAGGGCAAAGGCTGTGGCAGCTTGATTTTCATAAGTGGTAATCACTTCCATCCCCTCGTCAAACCCTTCGATCTCCTCCCCATAACGCTGGAGCATCTCTGAAAAGAGGGATTCCATTTTCTCCACATCAAAGGCATCTTTTTTCAGCGCCTGCTTACAGCGGATCAAGTCTGTCGACACTTCTTCCTGCCATTTTTTCTCTTCCATTTCCGCGCACCTCCCCACATCGGTTCTCTGTTTTCATCCTATCATACTTTGCATCAAAAGGCAAATCCCGTCCGTTGCCTTTCGCGGCAGATTTTGGTATACTAAAAGTAATATCGTCCACTGTCGTTTCAGCCCCATGGACATTGTCATCTCAGAGCAGCACGGGCAAAAGGAGGTCATGATGGCGCATAATATTCCTTTAGACTTATATAAGATTTTCTGTGCCGTGGTACGCATGGGCAACATGTCGCTGGCGGCCAAATCCCTGTATATCTCTCAGCCTGCCGTTAGCATGTCCATCCGCCAGCTGGAAGAAAAGCTGGGTGCGCCATTATTGATCCGTACCACCAAAGGCGTCCGGGCCACCCCCGAAGGGGCAGTGCTCTATGAATACTTGGAGCAAGCCCTTTCCCTGGTTTCCACCGGAGAAAACAAGTTTTTAGAGCTAGTGCAGCTAAAAGCGGGAGAAATCAAGATCGGTGCCAGCGATACGGTCATTGCCAACGTACTAATGCCCTATTTAGAGCAGTATGCCCGAGAATACCCTCAGATTTCCATCAAAGTAACCAATAAAACCACCTATGAGTCTCTGCGGTTATTAAAAAACGGACTTGTGGATCTATGTTTTATCAACCTGCCCATTGAAGAGGACCGGGATCTGGAGGTAATCCCCATCATGGAAATCCATGACTGCCTTGTGGGCGGCGTCAAATATAAGGCACTGGCCACACAAGGGCTGGACTTTTCCCAAATTGGCAACTATCCGCTATTACTGCTGGAAGAACTGAGTAATTCCCGCCGGCAGCAAAATGCCTTTGCGCAAAAGCAGGGCGTGCTGCTGCGGCCTATTTTAGAGCTGGGCAGCAGCGACCTTTTGATGAGTTTTGCTAAAATCAATCTTGGCCTTACTTTTACCACCAGAGAATTTTCCCAAGACTTGATCGATGGCAAACAGCTTTTTGAGATTCCCCTGCGTCCGCCTTTGCCAAAGCGTCATATTGGCATTGTGCGTTTAAAAAACGTGGCCCTCAGCCATGCGGCAAAGCACTTTGCCGACCTATTTCTTGTCAAAAACAATACTTCCTCCCCTGCTCAGGCCGAAACTCCTGACAGAGGAAAATAAAGGAGATCATAACTATGCCGTCTTTTTCTGAATTAGGCCTGTCTGAGGCCCTGTGCCAAGCCTTAAAGGGCCAATCTGTCACCCAGCCCTCTCCCATACAGCAAAAAGCCATCCCCGCCCTGTTAGAAGGCCGGGAGCTCTGTGCCCAAAGTCCCACCGGTACAGGCAAAACCTTAGCCTTTTTGCTGCCCATTTTAGACCGGCTGGATCCTACCCTATCTTCTGCACAGGCAATCATTTTGGCGCCCACCCACGATCTATCCGCCCAAATCTACCATCAGGCATTGCTACTAATCAAAAATGGGGCGCTCCCCCTTCGGGCGGCCCTGCTCATTGGCGGCGGCAGCCGGCAGCGGCAGTTGGAACACCTGCGCCAAAAGCCGCAGCTGATTATCGGCACTCCAGGGCGCGTGCTGGAGATGATCGAACAGCGGAAAATCAAAGCCCATACCGTATCTTTTGTGGTGCTGGACGAAGGGGACCGGCTGCTGGACGATGCCAACCAAGAGGCAGTACAGGCTGTGCTCAAAACCACTTTGGCCTCCCGGCGCAGGGTGTCTCTTTTTTCTGCCTCTTTGGACGATGCCACTTTAGAGCGGGCAAAACAAATACAAAAAAATCCCCTTTTCCTGCGGCCCAAAAGCGCTGTAACCCCCATGAACCTAACCCATATTGCGCTGCGCACACAAACCCGGGAAAAAATCCTCACCATCCGCAAACTCTATGCTGCCCTTCATCCCCGGCGATCCATTGTTTTTTGTAATAACCCCAACCGCATCGCCGTTACCGTGGAGCGGCTGCGCTATCATCATTTAACAGCCGTAGGGCTTTTGGGCCAGTCTTCCAAGCAGGAGCGGCAAACCGCTCTGGAAGCGTTCCGAGAAGGCCGGGCCGCCTTTTTGGTCTGCTCCGATTTAGGATCACGCGGATTGGACTTTCCTCAAGTTGATTTGGTCATCCATCTGGATATCCCGGAAAACCCCGTTTTTTATCAGCACCGCGCTGGGCGCGCCGGACGGCAAGGCCATGCCGGCATGATAGTTTCTCTAGTTACGCCGTATGAGGCTCAATTCCTAAAAAAATATGAAAAAGCTTTAGGCATTTCCATTTCCTACCGCCGTCTTTCCCATGGCGCCCTAGTAGAAGATAAGGCAGAAAACAACATTCCCCTCCGCCAAAACAACCCTGCTAAAACTGAGCAAAAAAAGTGCAAAAAAACCGAAAAAAACCATGACGAAAGGTAAAAGTATGGTATAATAGCCTCGTAACAGCAAACGCAAGCAACCCAAAGAGCAAGGGCCGAGCGGCTATTCCCGCCGGAACAAAGGAGGACAAACCCATGAGCGAAGAAAAACATATCCACGACCATGACTGTGACTGCGGCTGCGAAGACGATGAACTGGAAACCATGACGCTGACCTTAGACGATGATACAGAAGTAGAATGTGGTATCTTAGGCGTATTTGATGTGGATGACAAATCTTACATTGCCTTACTTCCCCTAGAAGATGAAACCGTGCTGATTTATGAATACAATGAAAATGAAAACGGTGAAGTTGATTTAGGCCTGATCGAAGACGATGATGTTTTTGAACAGGTAACCAATACCTTCTACGAACTGTGGGACGATGGCAGCGAAGAAGAGGACGAAGACGAATAATCTTCCCTTGCCCTCTAGCAACAAAAAAGGCCGGTCGAAACGACCGGCTTTTTTTATACCCGTTTTCTTTTTTGAAACTGGCGATATGGGTCCGCCACAAACCGGCGGTAAAATAAATACCCCACACTGGTGGTGATGATCTCTGTCACCGGGAATGTGAGCCAAAACCAATTTAAGCCAAATTGGGCAAACAAATATCCCAATGGCACAAACAGTACCACCGTCCGAATCACCGTTAATAAAGCGCTCTTTAGCGCCTCTCCCAGCGCTTGGAAAAACACAGGGAAAATCAAACTGCTCGCCAAAAGCGGAAAGCTGGTGCCAATAATCCGAAAACCCACTGTGCCAATTTCCACCACCAATGGATCGGAAGTAAACACCCGCAGCAATGGTCCAGGGATTGCCTCAAAGGCCAGGGTGCCAAATAGGATCAGCCCCACACTAAAGTATATGGCTGTTCGGAATGTCTCCCGGCAGCGGGGCACTTGTTTAGCGGCATAGTTATAGCTGATGATGGGCACAATACAGGTTTGCATCGCACCTAAAGGAATGAAAATAATCGTCTGCCACTTATAATAAAGTCCTAACGCCGTTACGGCTTGATCGGAAAATGTGGACAAAATTAAGTTCAGGCCGAAAATATAAAATGTGTATGCCGACTGCATCAGCATATTGGGAAAGCCCAGCTGTAAGATACATTTCGCCTGGGGCCACCAAAGGCGCTTTTCCGGTGCTTTCACAAACCCTCGCCTCATCACTACCAGCGCTGCCACAATCTGTCCTGCCACCGTGGCAATGGCCGCACCGGTCACCCCCAGCTCAGGCAGACCAAACAATCCAAAAATCAACAGTGGATCTAAAACAATATTCGTTATTGCCCCAAGAATCTGGGCGATCATGGGGGTTTTCATGTCCCCTTGGGCTTGCAGCACCTTTGTCCATGCGCTCTCTAAAAAAAGCCCAAAACTAAACAGACAGACAATCCGTCCATAAGCCACCACCTCGTCAATGATCTCCGGCGAACTGGTGCTCATGGCGGCATACCCTGGCATAATGATCCAACAAACCAGCGCAAATAGCGCCCAGATGGCTAGCGCCAGCGGCGCTCCCATTCCGGCATAGCGCTGCGCTTCTTTCTGCCGGCCTACCCCCAACTTGGCGGCCATCACTGTATTGATGCCAACCCCTGCGCCCACAGCCAGCGCAATCATCAATAGCTGCAGCGGATAAACAATGGAAAGGGCCGTCAATCCCGTTTCTGCATACCGGCCCACAAATAAGCTATCTACAATATTATAAAGCGCCTGAATGAGCTGAGCAAGCATCACCGGCGGCGCCATTTTGAATAGCACCTTGCTGATTTTTTCCGTTCCAAACATCTGCGATGTATCCATTGGCCGTTCCTTCCTTTCTATCCTCCCCATTTTATACGGTAAAAAATCCTTCTTGATTATACACTTTTCCTCTTCTTTGTCAATCAAAAAGATTCCTTCCTGTTTCTTTTGACTCGCTCAACAGCACAAAAGGCCCCTGTCACTTTAGACAGGGGCCTTACTAGATATCCTATGCATTTCTACTAATATGATGATTATTCGTATCGCAGTGCTTCAATGGGGTCTGCCTTGGCTGCTTTAGCCGCTGGATAAAGGCCAAAAAAGATGCCCACCACCGCAGAAAAGGCCACTGCCAATAACACTACCTCTGGTTTTATCACCACAGCCATTTCTACAAAGGAGCCGCCAATCGCCACCAGCCCAATGCCCAGCGCCGTACCAATGGCGCCGCCAGCGGCAGAGATAATGGCGCTTTCAATCAGGAATTGGCACAAAATATCCTCCGTTCGGGCGCCCAAGGCTTTTCTAATGCCGATTTCCTTCGTTCGTTCCGTCACCGATACCAGCATAATATTCATAATGCCAATGCCACCCACCACCAGAGAAATTGCTGCAATCGCCGCCACTACTGCAGATAGGCCGCTCATCAGACTATCAATGGTAGCCATTTCTTCCTGCGCAGAGTACATCACCACATTTTCTAGGTCTTGGTGCTTTCGCTCTGCAAAAAATCTACGGACT
>CAJFIN010000003.1 GCA_904381335.1 Candidatus Neoanaerotignum galli
TAAAATCATTCTTAATACTGGTGAAACACAAAGCAAAGTGTATGAAAAAGCCGGAAGTATTAATAAAAATGCTTGTGTCCGTTCGGGCTACATGTTCAAAAAAATGATCGAAGCCCAGGAAAGAGAAATGGCAAATAAATCCGGCCGCTAATTCTTTTGCCTTTTGAGATAACGCCAAACCAGGCGATCGACTCTCAAGGATACAAAAAACTGCGTTTTGTCCCCTCCATTTGGAAACAAAACGCAGTTTTTTATTCCTCTAAATCCCGCAGGCCATGTAGAATATGCAGCCGCATGGCCATCTGGGCTCCCTCACCATCCCGCAAGGCAATATATTCCGCCACAGCTTGATGATATGTGGCGGCATTGCGGCTGGATGTTTCCGTCCGACCAATGGAAGAAGCCGTTGTAATGGCATTGCGGACAGCATCTTCCAATGCCGGCATTGTCATGGTGATCACACTATTATGGGTGGCAGTGGCAATGGCTGTATGAAAAGCCTGATCCTCTCGAATAAACGGTTCGCCCCGCTCCACCTTTTGCACCAATTCCTCTGCCAAACGATGAATCTCCGCCACTTCTGCTTCCGTTGCCTGTTCTGCAGCCAACCGTGCACTGGAAGGCTCTAAAATCAACCGAAATTCAAACCAATGCCGCACCAGTTTTTTCTGATCCTCCCAAAACGCCTGTTCAAACCAGTCTGGCCCACCTGATTTCCGTGGCGCCACAAACGTACCACTACCCCGGCGAATCAGCAGCAACCCTTGACCAGCCAAAATTTTTATTGCCTCCCGCAGCGAGGCCCGACTTACCCCCAACAAGGCTGCCAATTCATATTCATTGGGAAGCTTATCTCCCGGCTGATATTTCTTCTCTAAAAAAATCATATTTCGAATCTGATTTGCAATTGACTGACTGACAGGGGTAAATGGTTCGTTCATAGCGGTCTCCTTTCTTATAAGTTGTCAGACTAATTATACCACCTTTTTTATTTTCTTACTAGCATTTTTGAAAGATTCTTGACTTTTCCCTTTTTTTAGAGTAGGATAAAGGAAAAAGCGCCGTTAAATTGGTTAGACAACTTTTGAAAGGATGTGAACTTTCATGCGTAGTGACGCAATGAAAACGGGCCCTAGCAAACTGCCCCACCGCAGTCTCTTAAAGGCCCTTGGGTTGACAGATGAGGAAATCAAACGCCCACTCATCGGTATTGTCAGCGCCCAAAATGATATTATCCCGGGACATCTGCATTTGGGTCAGATTGCTCAAGCCGTCAAAGATGGGGTTCGCTTGGCCGGAGGCACGCCCTTTGTCTTTCCTGCCATAGGTGTCTGTGACGGCCTGGCTATGGGGCATAATGGGATGCACTATTCTCTCATTAGCCGGGAACATATCGCCGACAGTGTGGAAATTATGGCAAATGCCCATCCCTTTGATGCGCTGGTGTTTATTCCCAACTGTGACAAAATCGTGCCTGGTATGCTGATGGCTGCCCTGCGGCTGAATCTGCCCTCCATTTTTGTCTCCGGTGGCCCAATGATGCCTGGCCGATTGGCAGATGGCACCAAAACCACCTATTCCAGCGGCTATGAATTTATTCCCAAGCTGGAACAGGGGCTCTGTTCTGAAGAAGAAGCCATGGATGTGGAAAACAATACTTGCCCCGGCTGTGGCAGCTGCGCCGGCATGTTTACCGCTAACTCCATGAACTGTCTGACCGAGATTATCGGTATGGGGCTGCCAGGGAACGGCACCATTCCCGCTGTACATGCTGCCCGCATCCGTCTGGCAAAGCAGGCCGGTATGCAGATCATGGCTCTGCTGGAGCAAGATCTGCGCCCGCGGGACATTGTCACCGAAAAAGCACTGAAAAATGCCCTTCATGCTGACATGGCTTTAGGCTGTTCCACCAATACCGCCCTTCACCTGCCCGCCATTGCCCATGAAGCTGGATTGACCATTGATTTTAATGAAATCAATGCCATCAGCAAAGAAACACCCCATATTGTAAAACTGGCTCCCGCTGGAGCAGACTGCCTGGTAGACCTGCATCAAGCCGGCGGTTTAAGCGCCGTAATGAAAGACCTGGCTAGCTATGGTCTTTTTGACACCAGCCTGATTACCTGCACCGGCAAAACCATTGCAGAAAACATTAAAAATGCCAAAGTCTATGACCGCAACGTCATCCGTGACCGGGAACACGCTTATTCTCCCGATGGCGGCTTAGCTATTTTGTGGGGCAATATTGCTCCTGATGGCGCTGTCGTAAAAAAAGGTGCTGTACTGCCGGAAATGATGGTGCACGAAGGCCCTGCCCGAGTTTTTGACTCTGAGGAAGACTGTATTACGGCTTTAAACAGCGGTAAAATCCAAGCCGGCGATGTAATCGTCATCCGTTATGAAGGACCTAAGGGCGGCCCTGGTATGCGGGAAATGCTGGCCCCCACAGCCACACTGGCAGGCCTTGGGCTGGATAATTCCGTAGCTCTGATCACCGATGGCCGGTTCTCCGGCGCCTCCCGTGGAGCAGCTATCGGCCACATTTCTCCGGAAGCTGCTGCCGGCGGACCCATTGGTCTGATTGAAGAAGGCGACCTGATCCGGGTCGACATCCCGAACAACACCCTGGAATTATTGGTGGATGAGGCCACCTTGGCTCAGCGCCGCAAAACCTTTGTGCCTAAACAAAAAGAAGTGGCCCCTGGCTATCTGCGCCGCTATCAGCGCTTAGTCACCAGCGCGAATACTGGCGCTGTCTTTGAAGACTAATCCGGCTGCCATTCATAAAACAAAAACCGTCTGTTCCTTTCCTAAGGGAAGGGATCAGACGGTTTCTTATTTTTGGCAAATAAAAAAGCGCCCAGCCGAAAGCCGGACGCCCTTTGACCCCTTAGTGGGTCTTATTATATTCTTCCAGATCCAAAATGGCCTGTTTCATTAATTCTTTTGTGATCTTATAGGGAGATACATCGATATCGTATTTGGTAATAGCGCTGTCCAATACGGGCTCCAACTCGTCTTCCTTTACTTCGATATCCGCCAACTTCGTGGGCAGATTGATGGATTTCATAAACTTATAGATCTTTTCCAATTCATCCATCTGTTTATCCATCATCAGCATGCAAAGCACGCCATAAGAAACCACTTCGCCATGCAGATGGCGTTCTTCAATCTGAGGCAGAACAGTCATACCATAGAAAAGTGCATGAGCCATACCGCTGTTCAGGTTTACATCAATCAGATAGCTGACTAAGCCTGTGGTCAAAATGATGGCCAGCACCACCTGTTCCAGCTCAAAAGAGGACTGATGATTCTTAACATCCTGCATAGCTTTGGTGCCATATTTCAGCAAAGGCGTGCCAGTCATTTCGCTCATAACCACTGCCAGCTCATCCCGATGGGCCAGCTGAAGACCTCTGGCGCTAAAAGGCACTTCCGTATATTTTGCCAATGTATCGCCAATACCAGCCCAAAGATATACCTCTGGCGCATTGGCAATTACTTCCAAATTGATAAAGCAATGGCTGGTGGGACGAGGACCCACAAACACATCTTTTTGCACGCCATTAGGATAATACATAACGGCAATCGCTGTTGTAGCGGCACAAGTGGCTGCAATAGTGGGGAAAGTAAAGAACGGTTTGCCAGACTGCATAGAAACATACTTACAGGTATCGATGGCTTTACCGCCGCCGCAGGCAAAGATCATATCTGCTTCTTTTACCGTATCAAGGCCCAGCAGACGTTCACCATTTTCATAGCTGGCCACGCCACCATACCATTCAAAACCCACAATTTCAATATTGGTTCCTTTCACGGCTTCTGTCAAAACAGGCCGCATAGCATTCAGTGCATGCTCACCGCCAATGACCACTGCTTTTTTACCATATTTGGCACACACTTCGCCCAGTTTTTCATAGGTGGAAAGACCGGAAGCGATACTATAACCGGGGAAAAAGACATTCGTTACTTCCATATCAAAACACTCCTTTTTGCATGATCTCCAGGCCCATTCCCTGTCCACTATCTTTGGACAAACGGCATCGGGCCACCACTTGGCATTATTATACTTGTTTTTTAGTCGATTTTCAATCATAAATGTACAAAATTATGACTTGTGTTCTTCTTCTTGGCCGCTTGCTGCATTCTCTTGGCCCCAGAAATGGCGTTTTTCCCAGTGGGCAAACCGATAATAGCCATAAAGGGTTACAAAAGCCACCACCCATGTTACCGGGTAACCATAAATAATGGCGTCCACCGATGCATTCAACTTTGTGGAAATAAACAAGAAGATTTGACGAAGCACCACAAAAGAGCCTGTCATACAGACCATAGGTACCATGGCTTCTCCAAACCCGCGCATAGCGCCTGCATAAACAACGGTTAATCCAAGTATACAGTATAACGGCAGCATAATATGAAGAATCTCTAAGCCGCTGGCAATAACTTCCGGATCGGTAGAAAAAATCCGCAATACATAGTCGCCGAAAAACCAGAGAGCCACACAACAAACCACGTTAACCAAAAATGCCATCACCGCCGAAATGGTGACGCCTCGTTTTGCACGAGCTACTTTTCTCGCCCCCACATTCTGGCCCACAAAGGTAACCACGGCCAAACTAATCGACTGCATTGGCATCAACAAAAACGTATCGATTTTTAAATAGGAACTAAACCCGGCAATTACTGCTGTGCCAAAGGCATTGATGTAATACTGTACCAAAATATTCGAGATGGAGGTAACACTTTGCTGAAACCCACTGGGCAAGCCAATTTGCAGAATCTGCTTCACCATTGGCCCATTATAACGGATCCCCCGCAGATGAAGGGCAAAGAGCTCATGGCTGTTATACAGCACCACCATCACCAGCACGGCCGAAACCACCTGGGCAATGAGCGTAGCAATGGCCACCCCGGCAATCCCCATCTGGAATTGGGTCACAAATACAACGTCCAACACCACATTAATCAACGAAGTAACTATCAGAAAGTAAAGTGGCCGTTTACTATCGCCCACTGCCCGCAAAATAGCTGAACCCATATTATAAATCATCAGGGCCAAAATACCCATAAAATAAATCCGTAAGTAGACCACCGCTTCTACCATAACTTCTTCCGGCGTCTGCATCATCCGCAAAATCCAAGGTGACAATGCCACACCCACAATCGTAGAAACAATGCCCAAAATCACCGTGATAAATAAGGTAACATGGACGGCCTTCCGCATTTTATGTAAGTCTCCTGCGCCAAAATATTGGCTGATTACCGCACTGGCGCCAGTGGATACCCCCATAAAAAATCCCACCAGCATATTGATGATCGGGGAAGAAGAACCCACCGCCGCCAAAGCAGCAGCACTGACAAACTGCCCCACGACCACCACATCGGCCGTATTATATAATTGCTGCAAAATATTCCCCAGCAGCAACGGAATAGTGAAAAGGATGATTTGTTTCACCATGTTGCCTTCTGTCATTGCGTTTGCATGCTGCAAGACTCCCATCTCCTTTTGTCATAATTGGCCGTTTTGCCAGTTTTGGTGCCGCGTCCTTTCCGCACCTTTTCGCCTTGATTATAGACTTTTTATCCGTACCTTTCAAGCCTATTTCCCATTTCCAACAAAAAAATCCATCCAAACCATCTTTTTGCCTTGCCATTCCTTTTGGGAGGGAAATCTTCTGATCAGCTGTCCTGTTCCAATTCCTCTTCCGATAGGTCCGCTAAAATCTGGGCAATGCAATCCAGCTTTTTTTCTTTATGCGCACGGGAATCCGTCACCACGCCATGATACACCACCACTTCTGCCTGGGCCCGTACATCTGCATAACACAATACCAGCAATGCCTGCCATAACGCCTTTTGTTTCACTCCCAACTGTGCCAAGCTTTCTTTCTGCGCACAAGTGCGAAAATGTTTCAATACCTGGGCATGATCTGCCTTTTTGTAAGAAGCAAACCGCTCTACCGCCTCTTCCGGCAGCAAAAACGGAATGAAATCATCATGATGGGTGATGAAAAAACAAATCCGCTGGGTTTGTACATGATCAAAACCTAGCTGCGGCAGCAAGGCCCGACAAATCTGAGCCGATTTGGCTGCATGGCCATAAAAGACCAATCGGTCCTCTTTTTGCCGAGCTACCACAGGTTTTCCCACATCGTGAAATAAGCCGGCCGTTAACAGGTTGTCCTGCCAGTCTATTAGCCGGTCTGCCAACTGCCGTTGGATCTCCCACACGGTGTGTAAACTATGGTTCATCAGATCATAGCAATGATGGGGATTGTGTTGATCAAAACCCACCATTGCCGCCGCCTGCGGGCCTAACATATCCTCCACTTCCCGCTTGCTAAGGGACTGCCAATAGGCAATAAGATCCGGACGCTTTACTAGAGAAAGCAACGTTTCTTTCTGCAACATACCATTTTACCCTTTCTTTGTTTGATAAATCTGCCGCCAATGCCCTGTACGATATTGTCGGTAGGAAATCGCCCAGTTAACAAACCAACCCATGGGCACCGCCCACCAAACCATGCCAATACCCACTTTTGGTGCCAGCGTCACTGACAAGGTCACCCGCAGCGTCAAGTTCACCAAGTTGGCCACTGTAAACCATTTCATGTCACCGGCGCCCCGCAGTATGCCGTCCACTGCCATTTTAAACCCCACCATAGCAAAAAAGAAGCCGATAAATGTGAGGTAGTCCTGCCCCGTCTGTACTGCCGTAGCCGTCCCTTCATTGCCCAGGAAAAGCCGGATCAGTGGAGCGTGAAAAATTTCCAGCACCAGCATCAGCCCAAGGGCAATAAGCAAAATAAGCCGATTAGCTGATCGATATCCCTCCGGCACGCGATCCGGTTTGCCGGCACCAATATTTTGTGCCGTATAAGAGGAAAGGGCATTGCCAATGCCGCTCATGGGCACCACGCAGATGGATTCTATCCTCATGCCCGCAGAAAATCCCGCCAAGGCTTGAGAGCCGAAACTATTAACCACTGACTGCACCAACATCATACCGATGGAAACGGTAGATTGCTGTAATATGGAGGGGAGCGCAATTCTCGTCATACTCCCTAGTTCCCGCAGCTGAAATACCGACGATTTTTCTTGACTGAGATGATGGATTAACCGCAAAAACACAAAAAAACTCATCACCGCTGAAATCCCTTGGGCAATCAAAGTAGCCCAGGCCACTCCCGTTACACCCATAGAAAACCGAGTGACTAAAATCACATCCAGCACCACATTAAATACAGAAGAAAAGATCAAAAAATATAGCGGCACCCGTGATTTCCCCAAGGCATTAAACATGGATGATAAGACATTATACATAAATAAAAATGGCAGCCCCAAAAAATAAATCTGTAAATAGTCCACTGCCATATCCAGCACATCTGGCGGCGTTTTCAACAGCTGCAAAATACCCTCGCTGCACACTAGCCCAATGCCGCCCAAAAGAATACTAACCACCAAAAAAGTCAGTAGTGCAGTAAACACGGCGCTCTTCATTTTTCGGTACTCTCTGGCGCCAAAATACCGGCTCACCACCACCGAAGAACCAACCCCGCCGCCAATGGCCACACAGATAAAGATATTGGTCAGCGCATAACTGGCGCCCACCGCCGCCAAGGCTCCTTCGCCCACAAACCGCCCCACAATGGCTGAATCTGCCATGGTATACGTCTGTTGAAAGAGATTGCCGGTAATCATCGGCAAGGCAAAAATCAGCAATGCTTTTCCTGGCGTTTGTGTCGTCAGATAGTCTTGTTCCATTCTCCGGTCCATCTCCTTTCCCCATCATGTCGGCTCTTTACCCAAGACGATATCTTTCTTCCTACCTAATTTATTATTTTCTTATTATATCTGGTTTTGACTGAAAGGGAAAGACTGTTTCTGCCATTATGCCAGAATTCTAAGATAGAAATACGAAGATAAAACATCGATAAAATTCGCTTTTTTTGCCCAACCTATCCTTTTAGGCACTATCTTCCTGTGACTCAACCAACGTTATTTCTGGCTGAATAAAGTAATAAGATAAATTTTTTAAGTATAACTTTATTTTCTTGGCAAAAAAATTCCCCTACCCTGTTAGATAGGAGGCCGCCATGTTCAAAGACAGATTTCATACCCTGCGCACAGCCAACAAATATACGCAAAGCGAGATTGCCGAGCAAATGAACGTATCAGTGCAAACCGTCTACCACTGGGAAAAGGGGCTCTTTTTGCCCACCATCGATACCTTGTTACAGTTAGCAGATTTTTTCTGCGTTTCTGTGGATGATCTTCTGGATCACAGCGATCGGCGGTTTTTAGAAGTCACCGGATTAACCGATGAACAATTAGCCCATCTTCAACAGATCATCAATGATATCCGGCATACCTGATAGGGCGCTTCCTCACAAGATATCTGCGCAACTGTCCGCATCATCCGGCGGATAAGTACGAACCTCGGTACGGCCTAGTAAATAGTCAGTGGACACACTGAAATATTCCGCCAACCGGATCAAATCGGCAAAAGAAGGTTCCGTCCGTCCTGCTTCATAATTTGCAATGGCGGTATAACCATAGTGGAGTACTTCTCCCACCTCTTTCTGGGTCATCCTTTGTTCCTTTCGCAGCATACGCAGTCTGCTTGCAAATGAGGTGTCCATATTGAATCTCCTTTCTCAGTACACTTTGACAAATTTCACCATTCGTGTTGTGTGATATCTATGTATCATACCATACTTACTTCTTGGCTGCAATATTGGCCATTTCCATCGGCTATTTTGCTTGGGTAGCAAAAAACCGCCTTTTTCAAGGCGGTTTTTTGTTCCATCAGTCCTGCAAATGGTCTGAAGATTTTTCCATTTTTTTCAACCGATTCTCCCATTTACCAAACTTATAATACAGGAAGATCAAAGCAAATGCGGCAAACCATGTCACTGGATAGTTGATAAGGATCACGTCCATAGAGTGGAACACGTGGGTAGCTGCCATCAAGAAAACTTGACGCAATACCACATAGCAGCCAATCATTAATACCATGGTAATAAAGGCGCTGCCAAAACCACGCATTGCACCGGCATAAACCTGGCCCAAACTCAGCAAAACATAAAACGGCAGCAATAACCGCATCATCCGTACCCCATTTTCTACCACCGCCGGGTCTGTACTAAATAGACTGATCACCGGCTCACTAAAAATCCATAAAACAACACACATAGCCGCCGTAATGCCTGTGGATAGTGCGGCCGTGACAAACACACCTTTTTTCGCCCGTTCAATCTTTCCCGCGCCAATATTTTGGCTCACAAACGTCACAATAGCCAAGCTCAAAGACTGCATCGGCAGTCCTAAAAACACATCTACCTTCAAATAAGCGCTATATCCGGCAATCATCAGCGTGCCAAACACATTCACATAAGACTGCACCATGGCATTTGAAATAGAGGTAATGGATCGCTGAATCCCACTGGGAAAGCCAATGGAAAGCACTTGACCAACCAAATCCTTATAATAGCGAATCCCACGCCAATGCAGGCCAAACAGCTCCTGATTTCGATGGATCACCCATAACACCAACACTGCCGATGCCACTTGGGCTAAGAAGGTGGCCCAACCCACGCCGGCAATCCCCCACCGGAAGGCCATGACAAAGATCAAATCCAGCCCCACATGGACCGCAGATGTAAAGCACAAAAAATACAGCGGCCGGCGGCTATCCCCCACTGCCTGGAGAATGGCAGAACCCATATTATAGAGCATCACGCCGCCAATGCCGCAAAAATAAATGCGCAAATATATGACAGCCTCTTCCAGCACTTCTTCTGGCGTCTGCATCCAGCGCAAAATGGCAGGCGATGCCACTAAACCAAACACTGTGGAAAAGGCCCCCACCAGGATGGTCAAAAACAGTGTAGTATGAACGGCTCGCTGCATTTTTTCCCTGTCTCCGCTGCCAAAATAGCGCGCAATCACAGCGCTTGCCCCTGTGGCTACGCCGCTGTAAAACCCAATCAGAATATTGATAATGGGAGAAGACGATCCCACCGCCGCCAAGGCAGCGCTGCTGACATATCGACCCACCACCGCCACATCCACCGTATTATATAACTGCTGCAAAATATTTCCCAATAGCAGCGGAATGGTAAACAGCAGGATTTGTTTGACCATATTCCCCTCTGTCATACTGTTGCCTTGATTCCTCATGGTTTTTCACCCTTTCCCCAAGATGCTGCTCGTTCCACAGCAGATCTATAGATCATCTGTGGTATGTTATATAGTTCTATTATAGAGCTTTTTACAGAATTAGACAATCAAAAATTCTTATCCTTAGCAGTATTGATTGTTATTCAAAGCCATTCCAAAAACGAAGCAACAAAATCAACAAAAAACAAACGCATCCCCCTTTGTTTCTTGGCAGGAGGTTCCTTTTTTCTCTATCTAGTTTTGCCATGGCGTTTGCAACTGCACTTTTGAGCCATAGCTAGGCACCATATTGCCAGATGTTTTCCCTTCTGGCTTGTTCTTCCTTTTTTCCATCAACGCCCAAAGCTCAAGAACGCCCTTATGTGTTTTTTGTGGCACAAAAAAACCGCCAGGCAAATTCTGCCTGAACGGTTCATTTTTTGTATCCTGGATTCTTTGGTCAATGCCATTTTTTACAGCTGACTTCTTTGATACAAAATTTGAGCCAGCTCTACTCTCGTTACAGGATCATTTAGATGGAACGTATTGTCTGCATTGGCGCTCATCAGCCCATAATTGATGCAGTAGCTAATAGCCTGCTTCTGCGCGCCATTCCAGCTGCGATAATCCGCCATATTTTTTACATTCTGATCTCCCGTATTGACTACCGTCCCCCGATAGGTGGCAAACCGATACAGCACCATAGCCATTTGCTCCCTTGTCATGGACGAATCAGGCAAAAATGTCCCCTCTGTGGTGCCATAAATAATACGGTTATTGGCAGCCCATTGTGCTGCTTGGCTATAATACGCCGCAGGATCGACATCGCTAAATGTGGATAAGGCAGTGGCATCACCCGGGTCGGGCAAACCAGCCAAACGGTACAGCGCCGTAACGGCCATGCCCCGTGTCACCGGTACATTCACGCCAAACTCTGTATCGGTTACACCTAACAAAATCCCATTTTCTTTGCAGTAGGCCACCGCATCAAAATACGCATCAGATTCCTGCACATCCGTATACCCTAACCGTTCTTCCGGTGTTAAAACCACATAGTCGCCAATGGCGTTTCGTCCCGCATTCATTACATTACCAAAATAATACCCATGGTCCAACGTGCAAAACGCTGTGGATACTGCTTCATCCACCACATCGTTTACTTCTTCTCCCGTGCCCGCAGGTTGACCAGACAGGGAGTAACGGCCGCCAAATTGCAGCTGTTGGCCATTGGAATAAACGGTATATGTTTTGGCATTATTCAAATCAATGTTCGTCAGTACCACATAATTTGCTGGCACATCACTTTGGAACGTAGCCACCGTGCGATCTTCATCATTTTTCACTTCAATCCGGCCATCCGTGCGCGTTTCACTGTAAGCTAGATATAAATACGTCTGGGTAGCCATATCCTTCCATGTTTCATGCGCCAATCCTGTGGAATAAACCGTTGCGCCCCGGCTGCAGGAAACGCCCTGTTTCGCTGCCAGGCCGGATTCTCCTTCCCCTTGACTGGCCGCTTCTACCCGGCCGCCCTGGATCTTGATTTCACCCTGGGTCCGGATGCCGCTGCCCTGTTTAGTGGAAGAAAGACGATATTTGCCGCTTGTGATAGTAACACCGGTATTTGTTCCCAGCGTTTCTACGGCTGTGCCTGGCACAGATACTGTCAATTGGCCGCAGCTAAGGGTGATACTGCCATTGACTTCAAAACCATCATTTTTCCCATTCACCGTCAAAGAGCCTCCGCCCGTCAGCACCAACGGCGCATTGGAACTAATGGCCCCGCCAAGGGAAACTTCCTTGCCTTTTGCATCGGTATACGTCCGGTAATAGCCGCCATTAAGACTATTCTTTGAATCCGGCTCCAACTGCAGCGTCACTTTCGAAGCCTTTTGTACCAAAAGTACCGGCGCTGATTCACAATTCAGCGTTAAATCATCCAGAATCAACTTCACTTCTCCGGTGGTATCAATGCAAATTTGTGTTTTGGCGGCACTGCCTTCCAGTTGATAGGTGCCGGCCTTTTTGATGTAAAGTACCCGGTTTACCGTTCGATCTCCCTGAGAGCCCAAGCCAGAGTTTTCTGTTGCCACCTCTTTTACATAAAGGCTGTCACTGGCTTGTGTGGAAACCGGTTGATTATTATAAGAACGGATACTGCCAGCAGTAATGGTAATCGGTGTTGCCTTATTTTGGTATGCCGTTGCCCCAAACGCCACCGGAGCAGTGCCCAACAACATGGCTGCCGTCAGGGCCATACAAATCCATTTTTTCATATTATCTTTCCTCCTCTTGTGCCTCTGCATCCTGTGCACCAGATTCTTGCTGTGTATCAGACAAATCGTCCATCGTATCCGAAGGCTCCGTCTCTGGTCCTTCCGCCGGTTCCTCTTCCTGTGTGCTGGTAACAAGCACCGTCACATAGGGCCGTTCATTATTCACCAGACGCACCCCCGCCGGCAAATCCAAATTCACCGGCAAACTATATTCCCCTGCTGAAAGGCCAGAAATACTTACGCGTCCCGAAATATCTTCTGCTGACAGGGCATCAACGATTTCCGCAGGGCCGCCTACTTCAAAGATGACGCTGCCGGAAAGAACTTCCGCCGAGTACCCTTGTGCCAAATCCACAGAATATGTTAATGAGGATGCATCCAAGGTCATGCTCCGGCGCGTTTCTTCTTCCACTTCTGCCGTTACTGTTACCCGATCTTCCTCTCCTTCCAGCAAACTTACGCCATCTGGCAAAAGGTATGACAAGGCAAAGTTGCTGGTCACATCACTTTCTCTGCCTTCCACAGAAACTGTGGGCAAATCCAGTTCTGTTAATTCCGCCAGTGCTTCTTCCTCCCCAACCACATAAATCCAATCGGGGGAGCAAGTCACTTCGCCAAGCACAAATCCATCTGCCGGTGTGCCGGAAGTATGACAAATGAGCTGAATACGCTTACTTTGCCGGTTAGGGATAAACACATTCACTGTATTTTGGGACAATGTCACCCCTTCTACTTCTGCGCCAGCACTATCCACCGCAGTAAGAGCCACCGTGTAGGAGCTATTTTCTTCCAACGGGTCTGCAGTCAAGTCTGCCCTCACCTCTGCCACAGTATCCACCAGCGACTGCGCGCCACTGACGGTCACCGTATCGACAGAAAGCTCCGGCTGCTGGGACAGGCTGCCCTCCAATTCTGTGCCGTCAATCAACAAATGCACCGGCACTTCTTTTTCCGTGCGATACTCCAGCTCCAGCGTCACGCTGGCGGGGGACCGCATCAATATTTCTGTGGCGCCGCTTACATTAGACGGCAGACGCACCTGAATTGGCACACTGGTACTCTGCCCCACCAAGTTTTCCAGCTGCAGGGTGCCAAAGTCAATATAGGCTTCAATCTCATCGCGGTTTTGATAGATTTGATCCAGCGTCAGACGCTGTCCGCGCACCCGCAATGTGACGCGGGTGTTGGTCAGCTCTGTTTGATTGCTCAAGATCATGCTATCCTCCGTCACCAGCTGTCCATTGCGCAGTGTCAGCACCGCAGTGAAATTTCGCGTCTCCATGGGATTTTGAATATTCAGCACAATAAACCACAAAGCAATGGCCGCTCCCAGAGAAAGCAGCTTCCATCCTAAATCTTTCATCACCGCTTCTTTTAGCTTTTTGATCCATTTATTCATGGTTTCGCCTACCCTTCCAAGGCAGCACCTTTTTCTTCTTGGAGCTTCGGCTGCTCTGAGAAAGCATACTGCGCAAACTGTCGATGGTTAAATTCCGGTAAAGAACGCCGCCTTGGGCCAGGGAAATGCCCCCTGTTTCTTCAGAAACGATGATGACAAACGCATCCGACACTTCGCTGGCGCCAATTCCCGCCCGGTGCCGGGTGCCCAGCTCCATACTAATATCATTTGCCTCGGTTAAAGGCAAAAAACAAGTAGCCGCCGCCACTCGGTTATGTTTGATAATAACGGCGCCATCATGCAGGGGGGTGTTTTTTTCAAAGATATTAATCAGCAGCTGACTGGTGACCACGGCATCAATGGGAATACCGGTACGCTCAAAATCTCCCAGCGGCACCCGCCGTTCCACCAATATCAGTGCCCCAGTTTTTGCATGACTCATTTTCCCGCAGGCTTTGAGGATTTCTTCCATGGTTTTTTCGCTGAACATATCTTCTGCCGTTTCCTCTGTCTTAAAAAGACTGGTGAAGTAGCTGCCTTTGCCCAGCTGCTCCAGCGCTCGCCGCAGCTCCGGCTGAAAGACCACAATCAGCGCAATGATCCCCACAGAAATCGTGTTGGAAAAAATCCAAAGAATCGTTGTCAGATGAAGAATCATGGCCACCAAAGCGAACCCAAAAATCACCACCATGCCTTTAAAAAGCACCCAAGCCCGCGTCTGCTTGATCCAAAAAATCATCTTATAGATCAAAAAAGCCACAATAACAATATCTAAAATATCCACCAGGCCCACCGTTGGCATGGTTACATCCAGCGTTTGATAATTAGTAAAACTGGAAAAAATGGATGCTAAGGTATCCGTTGCTGTTTGATTCATCTGCGCCGTCACCCCCTCTTAAAACACCTGCCAATTTTTATTGTCCTTCCTCCTGCCGGTAACTTCGGTGGATTTTGGGCACCGCCTTGACATAATATACATATTTTTCGTCTTGAAACCGAACCCGTTCTGCCTTCGGATAATCTAACACACAGTCTATCTGGAAAAAAGCCCAGCAGAGCAAAGCCGAAACAGCAGTGCCCACAATTGCCTGGCTATAGGGCACTACGCTGCCTGCCAAAGTCCGGGCCAGACAAAGCCCCACCGCTGTCACGATGGCAGAAACCGCCAATGCCTTCTCTCTCTCCCAATCGATCATTAGACTGCGCACTGCCCATCCAGCCAAAATCGCCACCACATATACAGCCCATACCGAGCCCCAGCTGACGAAATCAAACTGGCTGGTGATAAGGCCATACATCTGCAGCGCCGTATCCAACGCCCCCATGGGTGTAAAATCCGCCCGAGGTGCCAATGCCATCAATTCCTGCATCAAAGGCCATTGAGATGTAAGAAATACTGCCACGCCCACCGGTATGATGGCCCGTAGGCCCACATAAACACCGGCAAAGAGCACCGCCAGCATGGGCAGTCGGAACACCGCCAACACCACCATCACCGGCACAACGAGACTTTCTTTTGGAAAGAACCGGACATAAAAAACAAAAAACAAAAATAGCAGAAAAAGCAACAGCGCCGCAGCTTCCACAGAAACTTCAAACACACAAAACAGCGCCACCGCAGCCGCCAAAAGCAATACCGCAGCCGGACTGCAGACTGCCGTTAGCGCCGCCGGTACCACCGTCAAAAGAACTCTTTGTCCGCCCCCTAAAGCATCTGCACTGATGCCCGTCAATACAAAAAAGAGTATCAGGCCGCCCAGAGCTTTCAGTATCAGGCTGGCGCGCCCCTCATTTCGGCCATAAAACATTGCCAAATCCTGTAACAGTGCCGTTACTTTACTCATCCCCTATCGTCCTTTCTTCCGCATCATAGCGGCGCAGCCGTTCCACCCTTCGCTCATATAGGCCATTGCGCCGAACCGCTCGGTCATATTCCCTGCGGAATAGAAGGTTACCGATGACGGTATAGACGATCAACACCACAATGAGGCCTACAAACAGCCGAATTACCGTTTGCCGGCTCAGCAGCAAAAAAAGATCCGCCTCATCCACAAAAAGCTGTTTGGCCAAATAGAGCCCGGCCAGAAGCAAATATCCCACTCCGGCTCCTAAACGCACACCCAAATTCTTGCGGTAAACATAGTCCCCCTTCGTCAAAGAGAGGGCCCGGCGATCTTTTTCTCCTAAATATTTATCATAGATTGCCATACCGATCATGGTATGAACTTTATGTAGATCTTCCATTCCATCCGGCCATCCTTTTCGCCCATTTTCTTTTGTAGTTCCATTATAGCATAGATTCTATCTTTTTTTCAGAATTTTTTCTGAACTTTCTTACAATTTATTTACAATCCGATGTCTCCTCTTTTAGCGCCTTTCGCAGCCGCTGGGCCGCCTGACGGGCTTGCTGACAAGCCTGGGCCATTTTCCCTGCCACATCCGCGCCGTCAATATCGAGCCCTTCTGCCGCCACCATCTCCATCTCTGGCACACCGTACATCAGGCAAAGCGCCTTTAAATAGCGGCCTCCCTGCTCCAATTCTCCTGCCTCACCAGTGGCAATTCCGCCCCGGGTAGTGCAAAAGAGCATCCGCTTCGCCTGACAAAGGCCTTGAACGCCTTGGGGCGTATAGCGAAAGGTGATGCCTGCCACAGAGACCTGCTCTAAATAGCATTTTAGCAGCGCCGGAAAACTATATTCCCAATAGGGTGCAGCAATCAACAGCCCATCGGCAGCGGCAAACTGACGGGCCAAACGAAACATGGGCGCCTCCCAGTTGCCTGCTTCTTCCTGGGCCTGTCTTGCCCAAAATGAATCGCCATATAGCGGCCGCAAGTCTTGCTGCATCAGGTCTAAGTGATCCACTTGCAGCGACTTATCTGCCTGCAATTCCTCCAGCGCAGCCTGGGCCAGAGCATAGCTGCGAGAAAGTTCTCTTCCCCGAATACAGCCATCAATCCAGAGGATGGTTTTTGGTTCGTTCATGATGTATCTCCTTTCTTTGGCGGCCTTTTCTGCCGCTGATCCTTCCTGTCTTTGAGTATACCAGAAACCAGTGGGTTTGACATCTCTTTTTCCGTCTTGATTTCTCCCTTTTCCCATTCCGGCGCATAAAGCGGCCCCCACCAGCACAAGCTAAAACCGGCGGGGCAGTACAGCTGCTTCGCTAAAATCGAAAGGAGGTATCCCATGAAAGGAAAAAGTAAAACCACCCCGGCAAGTGCAAAGAGTGTTCCTGAGCGTCTGCCCCCCGATCAGGAGAAGGCCATTCGTTCCCAGGCTAACTACAACTCTCATGACCAAGCCGCTCCGTTAAACGACCCTTTTTTCACCGGAAAATCAAACCCTTTAAGCAGTAAAGGCAATTAATCCATCCGCTGCTGCTGGGACCTGCTGTCCCGGCGGCAGCCAATTCACATATTGTTTACTGGTTTTTAGTTGAAAAAATTGCAAAAACGCGGTAAGATAAGCTATATGCTATTTTGGGCGTAATCTACATATCGAACCGATTTAGAACATTCCCAGCGGAAAGGAGTTTTTTTATATGTTTTCCAGAGATATGGGCATTGACTTGGGTACAGCTAACACCTTGGTCTATGTAAAAGGCAAGGGCATTGTAGTCAACGAGCCCTCGGTGGTGGCAATCAACACCATCACCAAAGAGGTGCTGGCTGTGGGTAATGAGGCAAAAGAAATGATCGGCCGTACCCCAGGCAATATTGTGGCTATCCGTCCCATGAAGGACGGCGTTATTGCCGACTTTGACATCACCCAGGCCATGTTGCGCTACTTTATTGGCAAAGCCTATGTCCGTTCCCTGTTTGGTCCAAAACCCCGGGTGGTGGTCTGCGTTCCTTCCGGCGTGACAGAAGTAGAAAAACGGGCTGTCATGGAAGCCACCATTGGTGCGGGTGCAAAAAACAATGATGCCTATCTGATCGAAGAACCCATGGCAGCCGCCATTGGTGCAGGGCTGCCGGTGGAAAGCCCCACTGGCAGCATGGTAGTAGATATCGGCGGCGGTACCAGTGAAGTGGCTGTGATTTCCTTGGGCGGCATCGTTACCAGCACTTCTTTGCGGGTGGCCGGCGATGAGATCGACTCTTATATCATCAGCTATATTAAAAAAGAGTATAATCTTGCCATTGGCGAACGCACTGCCGAAGAAATCAAACTGACCATTGGCTGCGCCTATCCAAAGGCCCAGGAAGAAAAAATGGCCATTCGCGGCCGGGATCTAGTCAGCGGGCTGCCAAAGACCATTACCATCACTTCCAACGAAATTTTGGAGGCCATCAGCGAACCCATTTATTCCATTATTGACTCCATTAAGCAGACCCTGGAGGCTACGCCCCCGGAACTGGCGGCAGATATCATGGAATTTGGCATTACCCTCACCGGCGGCGGCGCCCTGCTCAGCGGCCTGGATACCTTGATTAACCGGGAGACAGGCATGCCGGTGAATATCGCCAACGAACCCCTCAACTGCGTTGTCATGGGCACAGGTCAGGTGCTGGAACATATTGAAACTCTGCGCACCGTGCTGCTTTCCCCCAAAAAATTGAGAATGTAAGAAGGAGCGCTGGGCTTTGAAGTTTTTCGAGACCTATAAAAAGCAGATCTTTCTTCTGCTCATTATCTTCCTGGCAGCCTTAGCTTTTTTCACCACCGGAAGCCGGGGCGGAAGCGGCCCCCTGGGCAGTGCCGCCGGCTTTATTGTTACGCCTTTGGAACATCTATCCTCTTCCATCACTTCGGCGGTAGGCCAAGCCATTTCTTCTCTCACCCACGAGCAGGATCTGGCGGAGGAAAACGAAGAACTGCGGGCCCAGGTTGCCTTGCTGGAAGAAGAAAACCATCGGCTTTCCCTTTATGAGGAGGAAAACGAGCGTCTTTCCAGTCTTCTGGATTTAGCGCAAAAATATCCCGCCTATGAAACCACTGGCGCCTACGTCATTGCAAAAGATCCTGGCAACTGGTTTGATGTTTTTCTCATTGATGCCGGATGGAATAAAGATGTGATGACGGATATGGTGGTTATGGCTCCAGAAGGGGTCATTGGCCGCATCACCGAAAGCGGCCCCATCCATAGCCAGGTGCTCTCCATCTTAGACAGCCGTTCCTCCGTTTCCGCCATGAGTCTGCGCACCGGGGACTTAGGGGTGGTTCGGGGAGATTACACCCTGATGAACGATGGGCTTTGCCGCATGGAATACATCGATGCCGACAGCGAAATCATGACCGGTGATGAAATTGTCACCTCCGGCCTGTCGGATATTTTCCCCGCAGGGCTGACACTGGGCTATGTGCAAGAAGTCGTCACCGACAGCAATGGTCTGACAAAATATGCCATCATTGCGCCCGCTGTGGATTTTAAGCACATTTCCTCTGTGCTGGTGCTCTCCGACCAACGCCTGCGCCAGGAGGGCCAGACAGAAAGCACCCTTCCTCCAAGCAGCGAAGATGCCGATGCATCCTCTGCCCCACAAGAGCAGGGAGGGGATGACGCATGAGACGGTGTATTACGCTATTTGTGGTTTTGATTTGCAATTTAGCACTGCAAAGTACGCTTTTGCAGCATATTGCTGTGATGGGTGTTGTGCCCAATACCGCCTTAATCATTATCTTATCCATGGCGCTTTTGCGAGGCAGCACCGAAGGCGCTGCCGTGGGGTTATTTGCTGGACTGCTGCAAGATGTGCTTTTTGGCGGCGCTATCGGTTATTATGCACTTCTTGGCATGGTCAGCGGTTACCTGGCAGGCAAGTTCAATAAGGGCTTTTATCGAGAAAACTATTTTATGCCCATGGTTTTAAGCTTTATTGCCACGTTTTTGTACGAAAGCTGTGTCTTTCTGACCCTTATTTTATTCAGCGGCAATTTGGATTATCCCTATTTCCTCACCCATCTGATTTTGCCGGAGATGGCGTATAACACCGTATTCTCCATCCTCGTTTATCGGATTTTATTTTCTGTCAACAGTGCCATAGAGGAACGGGAAAAAGCCAAGCGCCGGCTTTTTGGCATCAAATAAGCCCTTTGGGGCACAAAAAGAGGAGACAGCATGAAAAGTTATTTAGAACGATTTTTAGAATTTATTAAAAGCCGGATCTTTGTGATGATGGCTGCGGTGTTCATCCTCTTTTGCGCCGTAACCTGCCGGCTGTTTTATCTTCAGATCCTCCATGGAGAGGACTATCAGCAAGATCTGACAGCCAGTATTCTTCAAGATTTGACTATTCCTGCCAGCCGGGGTATGATTTATGACCGTTATGGCCGGCCCTTAGCCACCAACCAAGTGGCCTATTCCCTGATGCTGGATGACAGCATCTCCATCTCTTTTTCTGAGCAAGAACGGCTCAAAATGTGCTTGGAGCTGTTGGAGGGCTGGGATGAAACCGCTGTAACAGACGACTTACCCTTCACCAGCACTGCTCCTTACGCTTTTACCTTTTCTTCTCAGCAAGAGCAAGACGACTGGTACGATCAAATGGGCGCCACCCGCAGTCAAAAAAAGTGGACCGCCGGTCAATGGATGGTCTATCTGGAAGAACTGCTGGAGAATCATTTGCCCGAATCCCAGGGTTTGTTGTTGGAAGAAAAGCGAAAAGTGCTTTCTTTATACTACTCTCTGTCGGATCAAAACCTGATGCTCCTCTCCCTTTTGCAGCTGCTGCAGGAAAATGGAGAAACTGTGGTGGACGAACTGCCTTTGTCCACTTCCGAGCCGTATACTTTCCTGCTGGATGGCGATGCCCAGGAGGAAACAGACTGGAAAATCAGTATGGGCATTGATGAAGATGAGGCACCAAACCTCTCCGCTGGCGAAACCATGACCTACCTTTATGAGCTATTTGACATTCCTGACTGTCTGCAGGAAGACTTACGGCGGGATTTAGCGACCGTTCGATACAGTCTCTACCTCAATCGCTGGCGGCGGTATGAACCCGTCACCGTGGCCATGAATATTAACTCCCGCACCATTGCCGCTGTAGAAGAAAATAACGAGCGTTTCCCCGGCGTAAATATCGACACCTCTTCTCTTAGAACTTATCCCGGTGGAAAATATTTCTCCCATATTCTGGGCTATATCCGGAAAATCAGCGACAGTGAATACAGCGAACTGGCCCAATATGGGTACTCCACCTCAGACATCGTAGGCAAAAGCGGTATTGAGCGGGTTTATGAACTGCAGCTCAACGGACAAGACGGCGAAATGCTGGTGGAAGTGGATTCTTCTGGCCGGCGTATCCGCACCATCGAAACGGAGCCGCCTGTTTCGGGCAACAATGTCTTTTTGACCTTGGATATGAACCTGCAGATCGCCGCGTATGACTATCTGGAAGATGCACTGACGGATGTACTAATCAAAAAGCTTCAGTCTTCCTCGGCAGAAGATATGCCCATTACATTGCCAGAGTTTTTTGCTTCCATGGTCAACTGCGGCACCATTTCTCTGGCCCAGATCCTGGAGGCTTCTTCTGGAGAACAAAAGGTTGCCGGTGATCTCATCCGGGCCCAGTATCCAGACTTCTCATTATCGGAAGAGGATGCTGTAGATCGGGGAAAAGAATGTCTTTCTGGCGCCATTTTAAACGATCAGCTTTCCTCCCGCCAGATGATTTCTATTTTACAGGAGCAAGGAAAAATCAATTTGTCAGAAGAACAAAGCGCACAGTTTTCTTCCGGCGCCTTATCCCCTTTGTCCATTGTCATTACCATGCTGGAGGAAGGCCAACTTACCCCTGCCGATACGGATTTAGATCCTTCTTCCGGCTCTGTGGTCATTAACGATATCCATACTGGTGAGTATTTGGCTTTGGTCACCTATCCTTCTTATGACAATAACCGCCTGGTCAATACCTTTGACAATGACTACTACAGCTTCTTGCTGCAGCATCCTTCTACGCCTCTAGTCAACCGGCCCCTTTCTCAAAAGAAGGCCCCCGGTTCCACACTGAAAATGGTTACGGCTATGGCGGGGTTAGAAACCGGCATCATCTCTCCCACAACGTTGATCCGGGATGAGGGCAGTTTCACGAAAGCTGGCCGTCCTTATGCCCGTTGCTGGATCTACTCCAGCGGCGGAACCCACGGCCTGATCGATGTTTCCACTGCGCTGGAGGTCAGCTGTAACTATTTCTTTTATGAGGTGGCGTATCGCATGGGCAATCAGGATGCCGGTACGGCGGAGCAGTCCATCCAAACCCTCAATGAATATATGAGCTATTTTGGTTTAGACAGCCCCACAGGCATTGAAATTGGCGAAAGTGAACCGAATATGGCCTCGCCGCTTTATAAAGAGCAATCCATCAAAT
Organism: Candidatus Neoanaerotignum galli; assembly: GCA_904381335.1. Classification (GTDB taxonomy): domain Bacteria; phylum Bacillota; class Clostridia; order Lachnospirales; family Anaerotignaceae; genus Neoanaerotignum; species Neoanaerotignum galli. Next base: position 22,159 of record CAJFIN010000003.1, read on the forward strand.
GGCAAAACCCGGAAGCCACCACCAGCCAAACCCGCTGGACCGATGGTGACACCATTCGAGCAGCCATTGGTCAGTCCGTCAATAACTTTTCTCCTGCCCATATGAACCGCTACATTTCCACTCTTGCCAATGGCGGCACCCTCTTTCAAGAGTCCATTGTCTCCAAAGTGGAAACAGCATCGGGCGTTACCATCGAAGAAACGGAACCGAAGATTGAAAAACAAACCCAGTTTGATCCCGAAAACCTTGAGGCTGTTTATCAAGGTATGCGCCAAGTAACCCAGGGCAGCCGGGGTACACTGCGGACTTTGTTTTCTGATTTTCCCATTGATGTGGCCGGCAAAAGTGGTACTGCCCAGGAAAGTCTCAGCCGTAGTTCTCATACCTGGTTTGTGGGCTTTGCCCCTTATGATGACCCGCTCATTGCCGTTACAGTGATGATCCCCTTTGGCGAGACTAGCCCATCTCCTGCCGCCGTAGTGGGGAAAAATATCATTGCTGAATATATGGGGCTAAATTATACACCTCAAAACAATTATTTAGATACAATGCTTGCACCATAATCAACTGTTTTAAATTGCTTGTTTTTTAAAGGAGGAGACCACAATGATCACCTTTGACCAAGACCCTTATAAACCATCCAATGCTTTTGGCACTGCGCCGGAACCAGAAGAAGAAGCCCCGGAAGTGGCCTTAACCCAAACGGGTAACCGGATGGAAGACATCATCGAAGAGGCAGACCTGGCCAATGAAGCAGCGCAGCAAGCCGAACAAGAAGAAGGGGATGCTATGCCGTTACCCCCCTTCAGCAAAGAACATATGGCTTATTTCTATAAGGGCAATCTGCGCAGCGGCATGTCTTTGGAGTATGATGGCACCATCGTCATCCTGGGGGATGTAAACCCAGGCGCCCAGGTGAAGGCCACCGGCAATATCATTGTTTTAGGCGCCTTAAAAGGCGTTGCCCATGCCGGCAGCAGCGGCGAGCCTGAAGCATATGTATTCGCGTTAAACATGAATCCTGTGCAGCTGCGCATAGGCGACCTGATTACGCGGTTCCCTGATGGCGAGAGAAGTAAATCCCTCAAAAATCCAGAATATGCCTATGCAGAAGACGGCGTGGTTTATGTATCTGCATTTGAATGAATCGAGCCGGTGATCAAATGATGGCTTTTGTCGGTTCTTTTCCGATTTTGCTTAAAAAAAATAATGCAAAGACTGTATATTTTTGATATAGTAAACATAGTACCCTTCCTTCATACTGACAGAAGGAAATAAAATATCCCTTTGGAATAGAAAAATTTTGTTTACATGAATGATTGTATACGGTAACTAAAGGTGGAAGGAGTTAACGCAACATGGGTGAAGTGATTGTAATAACCAGCGGCAAGGGCGGTGTTGGCAAAACAACGACCTCCGCAAACCTGGGCTGCGGTTTGGCCCTCAGCGGCAAAAAAGTAGCTTTGGTGGATGCAGACATTGGGCTGCGGAATCTGGATGTTGTGATGGGGCTGGAAAACCGGATCGTCTACGACTTAGTCGATGTGGTAGAAGGCAACTGCAAGCTGAAAAACGCCCTCATCAAAGATAAGCGATATGCCGGGCTATATCTGCTGCCTGCAGCTCAGACCCGGGACAAAGACGCTGTCAGCCCTGAGCAGATGCAAAAACTCTGCCAGAGCCTGAAAGATGAAGGGTTTGATTACATCATCATCGACTGCCCTGCCGGCATTGAGCAAGGGTTTAAAAACGCCATTGCCGGTGCTGACCGGGCCTTGGTTGTGACCACGCCGGAAGTCAGCGCCGTGCGGGATGCTGACCGGATCATCGGCTTATTGGAAGCCCATGAGCTCTCTAATCCTGGCCTGATCTTGAACCGGCTGCGGGTGGATATGGTCAAAAAAGGCGAAATGATGTCCATTGACGATGTAACAGAGATTCTCGCCGTGGAAGTGATCGGCGTAGTGCCGGATGATGAAAGCATCGTTATCACCACCAATAAAGGTGAACCAGCGGTAACGGATGAACATTCCAAAGCCGGCCAGGCCTACCGCAACATTACCCGCCGGATTCTTGGTGAAGATGTGCCTTTGATGGATCTAGAAACAGAGGAAACTTGGATGGATAAGATCAAAAAATTTTTCCGCCGCGGTTAAGGAGGTCGAAGCGCTATGGCATTTGATATTTTCGGCTTTTTCAGAAAAAAAGAGCCGGCCAGCGGCTCCGTTGCAAAAGACCGGCTGAAACTGGTGCTGGTTCATGACCGGGTGGATTGTTCCTCCCAAGTGCTGGAAATGCTCAAGGGAGATATCATCAAAGTCATCTCCAACTATATGGAAATTGATGAAGACGAACTGGATATCAACATCACCCAGACGGAAAATGAAGACCACAGCGGCACGGTGCCTGTGCTTTATGCAAATATTCCCATTAAAAGCATGCACCGCAATGCCGTCAAGGACGCCGAATCATAAGATCCGCCCCGCCGGGGCGCCTTTCCGCCCGGGGATGCCTTTGGAGAAATCGGATGAATAAAAAATTGCTTTCTCATTTGGACTATTGGCTGATTGGCGCTGTTATTTTGCTGTCGATATTCGGCATCATCTGTATTGGTTCCGCCACTCATATCAACCTGGGCGAAGACCCCTCTACGTACTATTCCCAGATTCTCTGGTTTTTGACGGGAATTCCCCTGCTGATTATTGCTTGTATCATCAATTACAAAGCCTGGTCCAAATACTATTTGTTTTTTTATGTTTTTTTACTGTTACTGCTTGTGGCAGTGCTGCTTTTCGGCAGAACCGCCAACAATGCCAAGCGCTGGCTCTATCTCGGCCCCATTGGCATTCAGCCTTCGGAGTTTGCCAAAATCATTTTAATTTTTGCTTTGGCCAAGCTCATTGACCGGCTCCATGACCGGATAAACCAGCTGCCTGTCTTGGTTTTTTTATGCGCCTTTATTTTGCTGCCTGTGGCGCTAATCCAACAACAGCCCTCTTTGTCTGCCAGTCTGGTGCTTTGTGCCATTTTGCTTATTGAACTGTTTGTGGCAGGCATCAGCAAGAAATATATTTTGATTTGCCTGGTGGTAGCGTTGCCATTAGTGCTTTTGGTATGCCTGGATGCTGCTAGAGAAGATCCGTTGCTAGTGGATCACATTCTAGCCCCTCATCAGCTTAGCCGAATCCGAACATTTTTGCGCCCGGTGGAAGGCTCTAACGAGTACTATCAAACCTTTAAATCCATCAATGCCATTGGTTCCGGCGGTTTAACAGGCAAGGGCCTTTATCAGGGCACTCTGAATCAGCTCAGTTATCTGCCTGAGCCTCATAATGATTTTATTTTTTCTGTGATTGGTGAAGAATTTGGCTTTGTGGGCTGTGTTGCTGTACTAGCACTGGAATATGTGGTAGCATTTCGGTGTTTTTTAACCGCCATGAATTGCCGTGACCTATTTAGCCAGCTGATTGCTGCCGGCATTGGCGGTATGTTTGCCTTTCAAACGTTTGTCAATACCGGTGTTGCTGTCAATCTCTTGCCTAACACAGGTATGTCTTTGCCCTTTGTCAGTTATGGCGGCAGTTCCATGTGGACCAACATGGCCGCTATCGGTTTGGTCTTAAACATTGGCGCCAATCGCGCTAAATCTATTTTTGAGGAGGTATAGCCGTGAATATTGCTTTGATCGCACATGATAATAAGAAAAAGCTGATGGAAAACCTCTGCATCGCTTACCGCCATATCCTTACCAAACACTCCCTTTATGCCACCGGCACGACAGGCCGTCTGGTGGAAGAAGCCGCTAATTTGACGGTGCATAAATATTTGGCTGGGCCTTTAGGCGGCGAACAGCAATTGGGCAGCCAGGTTGCTAACAATGATATCGATCTGGTGATTTTTCTGCGCGATCCAGTTTCTCCCAAATCCTATGAGCCAAATATCAATAGCATCCTACGTTTATGCGATGTGCATAATATCCCATTAGCCAGTAACCTGGCCACAGCTGAAATCTTGCTTTTAGCATTGGATCGCGGGGATTTGGATTGGAGAAACGTGGTGAAATAATATGCCTTTGATCGTGAAAATTCTGATTGTTTATTACATCCTCATCAATATTGTGCTCCTATTTACCATGGGGATTGATAAGCGTGCCGCACAAGACGGCCGGTGGCGTGTGCCGGAGAGAACCTTATTTTTCCTCGGCCTGCTTGGCGGCGGTATCGGCGGCCTGTTGGGGATGCTGCAATTCCATCACAAAACGAAAAAGCCCCTGTTTTATCTTGTTTTTCTGCTTTCCATTGCCCTTCATGGCTATTTGCTATACCGGCTTTGGTAAAAAAAACGCCCCCTGTGCATAGGCAGGTGTCCGTAAGACAGTATTGCGCCGAAAGCAACGAAGCGATACGAAACTGCATGGAGTTGATCGTGCGGTCGCTGGCGAAGCAATATGGCGTGACCGAGCAGCCAAAAGCCAAAAACCAAATGGAATGGGTACGGTAGATGAACGCATGCAGGGCACAGGCAGAAGATATTGTGAAGTTTGATCTGATTTATGATTGACACCGAGACCGCCGGGACGAAAAATGCCCGGGCGGTCTTAGCCAAACGATAGATTTCTTCACACTTTTTGGTATAATTTGGGGGAATAGTATGAGATAAATTCAAATCTTTGGGAGAGGAAAAACTATTACCATGAAAGACATAAAAAGCACTTGTAAAATCGCATTAGTACAGGCAGAACCAGTCATGTTTAATAAAAGCGCCTCACTGAAAAAGACTCTTCAATGTATTGACAAGGCTGCAAAACAAAAACCAGATATCATCGTTTTTCCTGAACTTTTTATTTCCGGATATCCTGTTGGAATGAATTTTGGCTTCAGTATGGGTAAACGAAGTGAAGAGGGGCGGAAAGACTGGAAACGATATTACGATGCTTCTGTCGTTGCCGGAGAAACGGAGTTTCAGCAGCTAGCAGAGGCAGCTCAGAAAACTGGAGCATATATTAGCCTTGGCTTTTCCGAGAGGGATGCTATTAATGGGACCCTTTATAATAGTAATGTCATTTTTGAGCCGGACGGAGCGTACAAGGTACATAGAAAACTAAAGCCGACAGGTTCCGAGCGTGTTGTATGGGGGGATGCCAATAAGGGATACTTTCCTGTTACAGAAACGCCATGGGGGCCGATTGGCAGCTTGATCTGTTGGGAAAGTTATATGCCGCTTGCTCGGGTGGCACTCTATCAAAAAGGTATCACGATTTACATCTCTCCAAATACCAATGACAATCCAGAATGGCAGGCTACCATTCAGCATATTGCAATAGAGGGCAAGTGCTATTTTGTGAATGCGGATATGATCATCAGGCGCAACTCATATCCTGCTGACCTGTACGAGAGAGATGTCATATCACAGCTTCCGGAAATTGTTTGCAGAGGAGGAAGCTGCATCATCGACCCGTATGGACATTATTTGACAGAACCAGTCTGGGATAAAGAAACCATCATCTACGCAGAACTTGACATGGGTTTGTCTATCTCCTGTAAAATGGAGCATGATGTAGTTGGACATTATGCACGTCCAGATATACTTGAACTGAAAATCAACGATAAATAGTACAGTGACCACTAAAACTAACTTAACTCCAGTTTTCAGAACTGGAGAAATCGAAATATGCGGAGGAAAACATTATGGAAATTAAAAAGCTCAATCAAGATTTTACGTTATGTAAAGTGGTGGATTATTCATTTGTAAACTTAAATGCAGAATATTGCTTCATCGGGAAAACAGATGAAGAAAAATCCCTTGTGTGCGTTACAAGCGATGTCCCTCAGAATGTCATTGAGCGTGATGATGGGTGGAAATGCTTTCGTATTCAAGGAGTTTTAGATTTTTCTTTGATCGGGATATTATCCAAAATCGCAGGGATTCTGTCAGAAAACAGTATTTCAATTTTTGCGATTTCAACCTATAATACGGACTATGTTTTGATAAAAAAGGAAAACTATCAAAAGGCGCTGGATATTCTCAAAAACTCAGGTTATGAAGTTGTAGAGTAACAAATTTCACTTTGAAGCAATGGAACCATTCTAAAACCTGCTTTATTATACTTCCACAAGCAGTTTTACTTCCAGTTTGTCGAACTGAAAAATTCCTTTAGGAACTAAAGGGCGCATTTCTATACTCTCCGGTCGGGAATATCGTGCGTCCTTCGGAGCTTCATTCCCGGTCAGCAGAAAAACGGCTGACTGAGAATATCCCGTCACTTCGTTCCGCCAAGGAACCTAACCCTCTTACACCGCTAAAGCGGCTATCCCCTGTGGTCTTGCCGTCCGCAAACGCCTCACACTTTTGACAAACCACTCCCCACCAACAAGTTTGAAGATTAGACATAAGCAAATCCTCCGTATGATCTGAACCATGCGGAAAATGAACTGTTTTACGGACACCCGTCAATAGTGGCGTCCATCTTTTGTACTGCTTTGATCTGCAGATTTTCCCCTAGCCTTTAAATCCAGGGGCTTTTTTATGAAACCCAGGATATATCCAACAAAAATCCTCACCGTTTTCCTTGGGCTTTGCCATATCCCGTTTCTCTATCCGCCATATCAACCCCCCGTTTCTCTAGGGTTTTGATAAAAAGAGCGCTGCTAAAAGCAGCGCTCTTTTTATCACGATTTTATCTCTGAACCATCCACCTGCTGACGCATCTCGTCCAGTAACTCTTCTTTTTTTCTGGCCCGCATACTTCGCTGGGGTGAAAGCCCCTCTTCGTGGCCGCAAATGCTTTGGTAAGGGCAATAGCGGCATGGTAACCCACTTTTTTCTTTTAACGGTAGCGCCCGGATCTCCCCCGCCTGGATACGCTGGGCCAGACGCTTTGCTAAATCCACCGCATACCGCTGTAATAGGCCATAGGTCTGCTCGCTGGCTAAAGAAGAAGCCGCAGCAGGAGAGCCATCTTTATTATACTTCACCGGGAGGATATCAGAAGTTTGCGCCATGGTGCCATCTAAAGCCGCGATCACTTCCGCATCATCCAATACCAGCCCGGACATGGTCATTTTCTTTGCCAACAGCTGCTCCACATCTGCCTGTGTCAGACGCTCTTTCTGTTCCAGCACGGGATCCTGCACCCGAAAGTAAAATACCCCTGCCGGCAGCAATTCCTGGCCAAATAACGGTTTTCCTTCCTGCATCAGGGCGTCTAAATAGACTAACAGCTGTAACTGCAGCCCATAAAAAAGCTCCAGCAGCTGAAATTCCTTTTGCCCTGTTTTATAATCTAAAATCTTCAGATAGGTTTTGCCCTGTTGCTCCCAAACATCCACCCGGTCGATCTTTCCCGTCAGTACAAGCCGCCGTCCTGCTCCCAATTCCACCACAATGGGCGGCAGCAGGCCTTCCTGGCCAAAGGTAAGCTCAAAAGCTGCCGGACGAAACGACCCTGCCTGTAAATGTCTTGCCAATGTCCAAATCGCTCGCGCAGAAATTCGTGCCAGACGTACCATCAAATACTGCATTGCCCCCGTAGAAAGAAGCACTTCTCCACCAATGGCTGGCGCTTTCACCTCCACCGCCTGGGCGGCCCGCCGGACCACTTCTTCCCGGTCTAACTCTTCCCAGCGGCGGTTTTCCTGTTTCATCTGACGGCCAAACTGTTCCAATACATCATGAAATAAGATCCCCAAATCTGGATTGGCGAGGCCATAGATTTTTCTCTCTTTTGCGCCCAGCGTATATGTAAGAAAATACCGATAGGGGCAAGAAGCAAAGGTCTCCAGGCGGGATATGCTGGAAAAAAGCGTATCTCCAAACGCCCGGCGCGCCACCTCCGCCGATAAATACCCTGGAGAAGAAGGACGGTTTTTCGCCATCTCAAGTAAAGACATCTGTTCCCTCCAAGGGTCCTCTTCCCGCAGCCGTTGCCATGCCTGTGTCCATAGGGCGCCATCTTCTGTTTCCCTATGGCTGCCCAAATGATCCAATGTCAGCTGCGGACTAAAAAAGGTCAGCTCTTCCGGCAGTGCCTCCTCTTGGGGTTCAGAAGGAAACATACGCGCTATCCTTCCCACCAACATGGAAGGCGCCAATGCCGCTCCCATCAGATCACTGCGAGAGTAGGATAGGATGAGCTGTTCTTCCGCTTGGGTCATTGCACAATATAATCGATATCGTTCCTCCAGTGCTGCCCGCTGGCCAGAATGGGCAAGTGTCATGCCTCCTTGCGCCAACAACACCCGTTGATCCTCTGTAAGGATGCCATTTTCCTTCGTGCCGGCAGGCAGTAGCCCTTCATTGGCCCCCACAATCAATAGCACTTTCAGCCGCGGCAGACGGGTGCGTTCCACGGTACCCACAGTGACACAATCTGCGGAAGGCGGAATAATGGCCAATTTCCCCACAGATAGTCCGCCTTCCATCAATGCGGCATAATCAGCAAACGTCATAGCCTCCTGGCCCAAGATGTCCTCCATCGCCGCCAGCACATCCAGCAGCGCCTGATAACTTTGCCGGTTTTCATACCGTTGGGCTTGTTCCCCCGCCTCCTGAAATGCTTCATCCTCTGCTTCCAGTTGTGTTTCCCAGCCCAGATCAGCCAGTGTAGTACAAAAATCCCGGTTCCATTGGGATACGGTACGTTTTTTCGGCCCCGCCGTCAAAGGAGAAAACAGCGTGACCAGCCGTTCTCTTAGTCCGTTAAGAAAGAGATAGGTCTCCTGCTGCTGCTCCTGTTCCAAGCCCCGATGCCAAGGCTGCTGCCAACGCTTCCCCCGGATGCCATAGGAAAGGCAATAATTTTCTAATCGCTCTATCTCTGTCTCTGTAAAAGGGGCAAACCCCGTTTTTAAAAACCCAAACACATCGTCAAACCGGAAACCAAACCGTATCACCTGCAGCAATAAGAGAACTGCTCCTGCCAGCCGGGTATCGGTCACTTTCTTTTTTTCATCTAAAAAATAGGGAATCCCACATTGGTCAAAGGCCCGCTCCAGCGCCATGGTATATCCGGATAAATCGGAAGCCAGCACTCCAATCTCCCGATAACGGCAGCCTTCTTCCCGCACCAGGCGGAGGATTTGAAGGGCGGCTTTTTCTCCTTCTTCAAAACGATTAGCTAAGGAATAGATCTGAATGCCTTCCCGTTCTCCTGGCTGAGGCAGAAAAGTGCCATAGCCTGCTTCTAATGCCCGTAGTCCCGCTGGCTTCGCCCGATACTGACCGGTAAAACATACATCCTCTGCCACCGAGGCCCCTACTTGCCAAGCCAGATCACGAAGCGCCAAATACGTTTGCTTCGGCTCATAAAAAAGATCCGTCATCTCCAGAGTGCGCAGGGTATCCTTCGGTTCCATGGTCAAGGCCACATGTAGGCTGCACCCCAAGGCCATTAGTTTTTGCAGGATTTTCTTCTCCTGGGCGGTAAAGCCATAAAACCCATCAACATAAAATGAAACGCCCCGCACCCAAGAATCCTGGTCCAAAGCATCATACAGTAAATCCAGCATTTCATCACTGGAAAGATAGCCCTCTTCCAGATACCGGCAATAGGCACCATAAATGCGGGAAATGTCCTTCAGCTTATCCGCCAGTGCAGGATGCTCTGTCTGCTCCTGCGCAGCCCTCGCCAGTTCTTCTGCCGTAATGCCATAACAAAAAAACTCGCCGATGGTTTCTCCCAGCTGCTCTAAAAAACCGCGTTTTTTCGCCGCTTTTTGAAAATAGGCCAATTCTTTTTCTGTTTCCAGTACCACCTTGCGCAGTACCAATGCCCGGCTAATTTCATCCAGAGGGCGGTTCTTTGGCGCTCCCGTCCGAGAAAAAACCATATGGGCCAACCGATGAAACGTTAATACCTTTACTTCTAAGATGCCCCGTCCGTTTGTCAGCAGAAGCAGGTCTTTTTCCGCCTGCAAAGAAAACTGTTCCGGCACCAGATAGACCGCCCTTCGCCCCTCCTGTTGGGCTGCCGCCAACTGAGAAAGCATCCATGTGGTTTTGCCGCTGCCAGAACGGCCAATCAGGCATGTCAGCGCCATAGCACTCTCCTCCTTTCTGCCTGTTTTGCCTACTTAAGTCCTATTCGATACTTTTGTCATTATATCATAAAACCGGCATATGCGCCAAAACCAACGCATAAAAATAACCAAACGCCGTCAAGAAAGGAGCCTGATCGTATGACGGCCCATCGGTTTTATGTGATCCCTTTAAAGCGGCTAATCCGGCGGGCCCTGGTGGTGATACTGGCCGCAGGGCTGCTGTTGCTGCTTTGCCACGCCTTGGGAAATGGGGTATCCTCCCTGTCTGCCCATTACATCCCCGGCACTTATGCCACAGAAGTGGACTTAGGCGAAGGCCGCATATTGGTGGAGGTACAAGTCAACAGCCGGGAAATTCTGGATGTATCGGTCACCAATCTTTCCGAAACCATCCCCGTCTTTTACCCCAATCTCCAGGCCACAGCAGATGCTTTATCCGCCAGTGTGCTGGAGGCCCAGTCCACTGGGATTGATGTGGAAGAAGACTTTGCCATCACCAGCGGCGTACTCTTAAACGCCATAGAAGAAAGCCTCGCCCAAGCCCGCAAGTAACCCTGCCGCCCAAGGCTATCCGCCCTGGGCGGATCTTTTTTGTCCAAAACCCGCCTTCCCTTTTTCAAAAAAATATGGTATCCTTTCTAAAGGACAAGCCCGCCTGGCATGTCAAATAACAACAGAGAGGTTTTCTATGCTGGATCATTTTTTTGGCCGGTTTTATCCCGACCTGGTCATTCACGATGTGACCTGCCTGCCCGTTGCCCAGCTCAAGCGTTTGGGGATTCGGCTGCTTTTTTTTGATATTGATAACACTTTGGCCCCTTTTGACCAAGCCTTACCCAGCCCCGCAATCATACGGCAATTTCAAACCCTACAGCAAGAAGGGTTTCTCTTATGCCTGCTCTCCAACAACACCCCCGAACGAGTTGACCGCTTCAATGGGCCTTTGGGGGTGTTGGCGGTTAGCCGGGCGGGCAAGCCAGGCTGCAAAAAACTCCAGGCTGTACTCAAAGACCAAGGGTTAAACGCCCGTCAAGCCGCCCTGGTAGGCGATCAAGTCTTTACTGATATGTATTGCGCCCATAGCGCAGGGATGCTGGCCATCTACAGCCAGCCCCTCTGCCCTCGGGATCAATGGATCACGAAAATAAAGCGTCCCGCCGAGCGCATTGTGCTGTCCTGCTATGAAAGGAGCCGCTCATAATGCAGATTCAAACAAAGATTAATGGCCAAACGGCACTATTTGGGATCTTTGGCCATCCAGTAAAACACAGCTTTTCTCCCATATTGCAAAACACCCTTGCCGCCCTGCTAGGTGAAAATGCCGTCTATGTGCCTTTTCCTGTCCCTCCTGAAGGACTGGAAGCCGCTGTCAAAGGTGCTTTTGCCTTGGGAGTACAGGGGCTAAATATTACCATTCCTCATAAACAGGCCATCCTGCCTTTTCTAGCGGGAATCGATCCCCTGGCTGAACGCATTGGCGCCGTCAACACACTCTGCCGCCGGGAAAATGGTTTTTGGGGCTATAATACAGATGTATTAGGGCTAAAAAAATGCTTTTCTTTGCACCATCGTTCTTTGAAAGGAGAACGAGTGCTGCTAATTGGCGCTGGCGGTGCCGCCAATGCAGCAGCGTTTTTGGCAGCAGAAGAAGGCGCCGATGCCCTTTGGATTGCCAACCGTACGCTGGCAAAAGCGCAAGCGCTTTCCCAGCGGGTTCGCCAATGGTATCCCCTGCCCGTTCACCCCATCTCTTTGCAGGACATTCCTCACCTAGAAGGTCCTCTCCTGGTCATCCAAACCACCAGTGTGGGAATGGAGCGGGACGAAAGCCCTGTTTTGGATCCTTCTTTTTGGCAAAAGGTTCCTTTTGTGGTGGATATCATCTATACCCCGTGGCAAACCCGTACCCTGCGGGAAGCCAGAGCCCAAGGCGCCGAAGGGGTAAATGGCTTTGAAATGCTCATTTATCAGGGCATTGCCTCAGCAGAGCTTTGGCGAAACATCCAACTTTCTCCCCATGAGGCCCAGGCCCTGTATAACGCTTTGGCCCTATATTATCGGGAGGGGCAGGCATGAACGAAAAAAACATCATCCTCATTGGCTTTATGGGCTGTGGGAAAACCACCTTTGGGAAAAAAATTGCCCGCCAGCTTTCCCGCCAATTTATCGATACCGATAAATACATCGAAAAAAGCCAGGAACGAACCATCTCCACTATCTTTGCTGAAGAAGGTGAAGCAGCATTTCGCCAGATGGAGCAGGATGCCGCTGCCGCCTTGGCCCAAGAGAAAAATTTGGTCATCGCCACCGGCGGCGGTATGGTCAAATCCCCTGCCGCCATGCAGGCCCTTTCTTCCACAGGTCTTGTGGTCTACCTCAAAGCCACTGCAGAGCAAATTTATCAAAACATCGGCTCCGATACCACCCGTCCCCTGCTGCAAACGGAGGATAAACTGGGCACCATCCGCCGTATGATGGCAGAACGAGAAGAACTATACCAGCGCTATGCCAATGTGACAGTGCCCTTACAGGGCCATTCCATCTCTGCCACTTGCCGCTTGCTGCTGACCCGATTGGAGGAGAATCTATCATGAAAATTTGTGTTATCCATGGCCCCAACTTAAACTTTACCGGCATCCGGGAACCGGGCATCTATGGCCGCCGTACTTTGGCAGATATCAACGAAACCATTCAGACGTATGCCGAAAAAAAGGGAGTCGCCATTTCCTTCTTTCAAAGCAACTATGAGGGCGCTCTCATTGACCGCCTACAGCAATGCTATCAAGAACACATCGATGGCATTGTGATCAATCCCGGGGCCCTCACCCATTACAGCTACGCTTTGCGGGACGCCATTGCTTCCATCTGCATTCCCACCGTAGAAGTACATTTATCGAATATCCATCAGCGCGAATCTTTTCGCCACACTTCTGTCACCGCACCTGTCTGCCTAGGACAGCTATGCGGCTTTGGGGAAACTGGCTATCTGTTGGCCATTGATGCGTTACTTGCCCATGGGGAAAAAGTCGAATAAAAAAATCCCGGCGATGGCCGGGATTTTTTATACTCAACGCGTTTCTGTTATGTTTACCGCCTGCTGGGGCAGTTTTTCATAGGCATATACCGTTAACGTATCTCCAAGTGTTAACCCATCCATATACATTGTCCAAGCCCATTGCGTGTCATAAGACCGCTCTGTGCCATCGGGCAAAAGCAGCTGCAGGGAGTGCATCGCCGCATCTTTCACTGTTCCGGTCACACACTGCAAAACGCCGTATTCCTCCGTTGTCACCTGCACTTTCTCCTCCGAAAGATTTTTCATGGTTACAGGGAAAAACGAGGTAAAAAACAGGCTCGGCACATAGGATCGATTGTTTTTGATTTCCGAAGCTGCACCTAAAGACACCGCTTCATCATTCACAACATAACGATCTTCCCCCGTCTGGTAAGAAACTACCCTTTCTCCATCCACCACCGTTACAGTATGCGTTTCATCGTCCCAATCCACCTGATACCCCAATAATGCCGCCGTCTCCCGCACGGGATACATATGAGCATGATCTTTATTTTCATATAGCGGCACCGAAAGCGCTACCCCATTGATTTCCGCATGATAATCGCCCTTTTCCACCACTGCACCCAAGGTAAGAGATGAAAAGGCCATCACAAAAGCCATACTCGCAATAACGCCCTTCAGCCAATTCCGTTTCATACCTGCTTCCTCCTTTCTTGCCTACTACGCTTTATTTCTAAGACAAAACAGGTGACAAAAAAGTTTCATCTGGTTTGATTTTTTTCGTTCGCTCTGTTTCGTCCCTCCTTCAGGGTCTGTCTCAACGTGCGTTTTTACTCCTTTTGGCTGTTTTTTTCAGAAAACCTCTTGCCTAATATCTTTTTTTCATATAAACTAAAAAGAGATGTATTATGATGAGGAGGATTATTGATGATTTCTGCAGGTGAATTTAGAAACGGCGTCACCATCGAGTATGAAGGTGAAATCTACATCATTCTGGAATTCCAGCATGTAAAACCTGGCAAAGGCGCTGCTTTTGTCCGCACCAAAATCAAAAACTTAAAAACCGGCAGTGTGGTGGAAAAAACGTTCCGTCCCACCGAAAAAATGCCAAGAGCCCATATCGACCGGATGGATATGCAGTACCTCTATAACGATGGCTCTTTGTATTATTTTATGAACACCGAAAACTTTGAACAGATTGCTGTAAATGCGGATGACATTGGCGATACCTTAAAATTTGTCAAAGAAAATGAGATGGTAAAAATCCTGTCCTATGAAGGCGAAGTATTCGGCATCGAACCTCCTTTGTTTGTAGAACTGGAAGTTACCGAAACAGAGCCTGGCTTTGCTGGCAATACCGCCCAGGGCGCTACCAAGCCTGCCACTGTGGAAACTGGTGCCACGGTCAATGTGCCTTTATTCATCAGCCAGGGCGAAAAAATCAAAATCGACACCAGAACCGGCGAATATCTGGGCCGTGCTTAATCAAAACGCCAAACCTGCGTCAAAAGACGCAGGTTTTTTTATGCCCTTTTTCCTGCCAAACATCTCACATCTCTGCCACAGGCAGGGCAGCCGGATCTTCTTTTGGCCTTTGTGGGGCAGGTACAGCTTCCTCCTCCAACGGGATCTGCCGGCCCTCCACATCCATGCGGTAAGGCCCCCGATGGATCAATTCAGCAATGGGCACAATCTCATATCCCTGGTCCTTTAATCCCTGGAGGATGGGCTGCAGAGCCTGGGGGGTATACTTCGCATCGTTATGGAAAAGCAGTATAGATCCATTGCCAAGATGGGGATGCTCCAGCACTTGACGAATCTCTGCTTCCACCCCTTTCTCCATCCAATCCAGACTATCCCCCCTTCAGATAAAAAGAAAGGCGTCAGCCCAAAAGACCATATCGGTCCAAAAGCACGAAAATCCGCACCATATCCCGGCTCAAGTCCAGATGCGCTGGGTCTGCAAAGACTTGTTTTGCCAACATTTTTTCCACTGTGGGCTGGCCCCAGGCAGGCACTTGTGTCAACGTTTCATACCGCATTTCTGCCTGGGACAATTCTTCTTCATCCACGCCCAAATAGGCTAGTATCCCCTCTTTCATGGCCAGCGCAAAGGCGTCCTGCTCTTGATTCAATTTTTTCCGGTCCCCTTCATTGGTCAAAAAGGCTGTTTCCACTAATATTGCCGGCATTTTTGTGCTGTTGAGCACAGCCAAATCCTTTCTCTCTTTCACGCCCCGGTCTTTTAGGTGCAGCTCTGTCACCAAAAAATGCAAAATGTCTTCTGCCAAGCGGCTGCTCTCCGTTCCCTTTTGATAGCACAACACTTCCGTTCCTGCCGCCGCTGTATTTTGCGCAGCATTGCAGTGCACAGAAACAAACAGATCCGCCCCCCAGGCATTGGCTTTCTGCGCCCGCTCCGCTACAGAAAGATACGTGTCCTGTCCCCGGCTTTCTGCCACGGTAAACCCCTGGGCAGTTAGTTGTTTCGTTAATTTCTGACAAATTGCCAGGGTAATTTCTTTTTCTTTTACGCCCCCGGAAACGGCGCCGCTGTCTGTTCCACCATGGCCAGCATCAATCCAGATCCGCATTTTCTTCCCCCCCTTTCGTTTTTCTACATCATATGCGTCTTTTTGGCAAAAGGTGCCTTTTTCTGTTAAAAGCAGTCATACAAAAAGGGCCTTAACGGCCCTGAGAAGAAAGCGTTTCCCGTTTGATTGCCAAAAACAATGCTGCCAAGGCTAACCGTTGGCGCTGTTGTTCCTGTTCAGAAGAAGAAGGCGGTACTTCCTCCAACTGGTATTTTGTGCTTTTCATGGCTTTTCTCCTTTCTTTTTGCATACAATCCAATATCCATCTTATGCGGAAGTGAGCGTATGATCGCCATTTACACCCGTCAATCCCTAGATAAAAAAGACAGTATCAGTATTCAAACCCAAGAAGAATTTTGCCGGCGAGAGGCTGGCATCAGCGAAGAAACCCATGTCTATACTGACCGGGGTTTTAGCGGAAAAAACACCGACCGTCCCGCTTTTCAAACGATGATGGCTGATTTGGACCGACTGCCCATCACAAAAGTTGTAGTTTACCGCTTGGATCGGATCAGTCGGTCATTGCTGGATTTTGCCGATTTCATCCAAACCCTGGAGCAGCGCCGCATTTCTTTTGTTTCCGCCACAGAAAAGATTGATACTGCCACGCCCATGGGCCGGGCGATGCTCTATATCGTAGCTGTATTTGCCCAACTAGAACGGGAAACCATTGCCCAGCGCGTGCGGGACAATTACTATGCTCGGCTGCGGGAAGGCAGCGTAGGCGGCGGCCCGGCCCCCTTTGGCTTTCGCTTGCAAAAAATACGCCGGACAGGACGTCTGCAAACCATTTATGCCCCCACAAAAGCGCTTTCTCTCGTTGGGCAGATGTTTTCTTACTATCTTCTCCCAGGCCAAACCCTTTCTTCCCTTTTGCACCAGATGCAGACAGAACATCCCTCTCTTTTTTCTTCCTGGACCACCGCCCGTCTCTCCTGCCTGCTGCGCTCCCCTGTTTATGTACGGGCGGATGAAGATGTTCGCCTCTATTATCTGGCCCAAGGCGCCGCCGTGCTGTCTGAGACCAGCGCTTTTGATGGCATCCATGGCTGTTTGCTCGCTGGCAAAGATGGCCCACACCCTGCCCTCGCCATAGGCGCTCACGAAGGCATCGTAGACAGCGGTTTATTTTTAGCCTGTCAGCAAAAGCTTCACCAAAACCGCCCCCTTAAAAACAGCGGCAAAGGCAAATATTCCTTTCTCACCGGCCAAATCCATTGCGCCGGCTGCGGCCATGCTTTTTCTGTGCGGCTGAGTGCCTGTGCCCAGGGCAAAGTGGCCTATTTTGTTTGCAGCGGCCGGTATCTTCACCATACCTGCGCCCTACGGCAAACCCACCGCGTGGCGGATGTGGAGCAAGCCATCGGGGAAGCAATCAATAAACGCCTGGCTTCTTTCTCCCTGCCGGACACCGTCTCGCCGCAGACCTTATCTGCCATCGAAAGCCGGCGCGCCCTGCTGCTGCAGCGATTAGAAGAAGATGCATCTTTGCCCTCAGCCTATATTGCCCATCGCTTGGCGGATCTGGATCAAGAGGAAGCCGCCTTGACCCAGGGTGCTGCCCCTATGGCACTCCCCGACTTTTTCTCCCTCTCTTTTGAACAAAAAAAGGCGGTGGCCGCCTGTTTGATTCAAAATGTGATCTTAGGACCTGGCCAGATTCGCCTATGCTGGAAATAAAAACGGGGCGGAACCCCTGGTTCCACCCCGCCGGATGCACCGTTTTTCACCCCCATGGAAAACGGCTGCCATATCATTTGCTTCTCCTTTTCTTTTGCTGGGTGCGTATCCACATCCCATTGGATGGTGTAATAGCCTTCTTCGGCCGCTATTTCAATCACTTCATTGTCATACTCCCCAAACGGCGCTCGGAATAACTCCATCTTTTGTCCCGTCAGTTGTTCCACCGCCTCACCGCACTGGCGCAGCTCGTGGCGGATGGCCTGGGCATCCAACGAAGCCATATGGGGATGGGTCGAGGAATGGTTACCCAACGTATGCCCTGCAGCAGCAATCTTTTGCACTTCTTCCGGGTACTTCTCCACCCAATAGCCGCACAAAAAAAAGGTGGCCGGAACATTTTCCTGCTGTAAAATAGTCAGCAATGTATCTGTATCATCTGCGCCCCAGGCGGCATCAAAAGAAATGGCCACCTGTTTTTGATCCGTTTGAACACAATAAATCGGCAATTTCCGCTGCTCGTTTTGGGCCGTCTGAAACACCATCTGTTCTCCCGGCGCGGCCAATAAAAGTAACGCGCAGAGCACTGATGCGGCGCCGCCATACCATATTACCCGGCGGCGGAGTTTGGAAAGAGCCTGCCGGCAGCGGGATGTGTTCGCCTGCGATGTACCTATGGGCCGTTTGCCCCCTTGATTTGGCCCTTTGGCCGGTCCCGTACCAAAATAAACAATCTTCATTCTTGGTCACCTCCGGCATTAGTATATTCATCCCCCAAAAAGCCCATACCCCTTCAGCTTCGTCCCGCCCGATTTTCTTTAGCAAATCGGGTGGGTCCCTTGCTGGGTGTGTTATCCGCTTGCCCACAGCTGTTTCCCTTTGAGGAATCGCCTTCCTTCCACAGCGCTGCATCACCCATGGTTTTCCAGCGTAAAAAGGCCGACATCCAAGATGTCAGCCTTTTTCCCATACATAAAGAAATACAAATCGCTTTATATCTCGTCCAGGATCAGCTTAGCTGCCCCCAGCATACCCGCATCATTCTTTAACTGGGAAAGCCTGATCGGCGTCTGTTTGACGGGGCCAAATGCGTGCGCAACAAAGGCCTGCGCCACCTTTGCCCGCCAAAACTCACCCGCCTGGCTTACGCCGCCGCCCAGTACAATCCGCTCTGGATCCACCCCATTGGCCATGGCCGCCAAGGCAATCCCCAAGGTATCCGTCATCTGTGCCAAGGCCTGCTGTGCTGAGATTTCCCCTGACTTGGCACCCTGCATCACCTCCTGGGCAGAAGCATAGGTCCCGCCAAACCGGTTGGCCCAATCAAGCAGTGCCGAGGCAGAGGCATACTGCTCTAAACAGCCCCTGTTGCCGCAAGTGCAGACCGCTGTTTCCTCTGGCCGCACTGTGAAATGGCCAATTTCTCCTGCGGCGCCATGGGCTCCCGTCCATACACGCCCTTGCTGTACCAGTCCGCTGCCCACACCGGTGCCCACTGTGACAAAAAGAAAACTCGTGCATTGCCGGCCCTCGCCAACCCACCATTCCCCCAATGCGGCCACATCTGCGTCATTTTGCGCCCGTACAGGCAGGCCTGTGGCCTGCCTCAGCTTTTCTTCCACTGCCACTTCTCCCCAGACCAGATTCACACAGCCATGTACCCTGCCTTCCGTCACCGGGCCGGGTACACCAATGCCAATGCCTACCGGCTGTCTGTCCGAAGGCGTCTCGATCTGGACCTGTCCTATCAAGGAAACCAGCCGAGAAAGCAGCGCCGGTCCGCCTTCTCCTGTGGGCGTTATCCATCGGGCCAACAGCTGTCCTGTTTGTGTCACAAGCCCTGCTTTGATCTGTGTACCGCCCACATCCAGACCCAGCGCCGTTTTCATCCTCATGACCTGCCTTCTTCCTCAAATCCATTGGGATGGGCTTGATGCCATGCCCAAGCTGAAGCAATAATATCATCTAAGGCAGTATGGCAGGACGTCCAGCCCAGTACAGCACGGGCCTTTTGACTGGAAGCCACCAGCACTGCCGGATCGCCTGCCCGCCGGCCGCTTTCTTCCTCATCAATGGGATGACCTGTGACGCGCCGGGCAGTTTCGATTACTTCCCGCACCGAAAAACCAACCCCATTTCCTAAATTAAAGATATCGCTTTTCCCGCCCTGGGCCAAATAATCCATGGCCAGCAAATGGGCCTGAGCCAAATCCGTCACATGGATATAATCCCGCACACAGGTGCCGTCTTTTGTAGGATAATCCGTGCCAAAAATGGATACCTTGGCGCGTTTTCCCAAGGGCACCTGCAAAACCAGCGGGATCAGATGGCTTTCCGGCCGATGATCTTCTCCAATGGCGCCTCCCTCCTCTGCTCCACAGGCATTAAAATACCGCAATGAGACAAAGCCAACGCCATAGGCCTGTTCCGCCCATCGAAACATTTGCTCCATCACCCGTTTCGTCTCCCCATAGGGGTTAGTGGGGCAAGTGGGCGCCGTTTCTTCAATGGGCACTTGCTCGGGTTGACCATATACCGCTGCCGAAGAAGAAAAAACGATCTTCTTTACGCCTGCCCGTATCATTTCTTCTAACAGTACCCGAGTGCCACCCACATTATTTTCATAATACTTTAACGGCGCTGTAACGCTTTCTCCCACCAGGGAATACGCTGCAAAATGGATCACTCCATCCACCGGCTCCGCCTGAAACAGCGCCGACAAAAACCCATGGTCCCGAATATCCCCTTGATAAAACTTTGCCCGCCGGTCTACGGCCTGACGGTGTCCTGTGACGAGATTATCTGCCACCACCACGCTATCCCCTCTGTTGCAAAGGGCTTTTACCACATGGGAACCGATGTATCCGGCTCCTCCCGCAACCAAGATCCGCATTTTTTTCGCTCCTTTCTTTGGGTTTATCATAGCGGAAAACCCCGTGCTTTGCAACTGCTTTGCCCGCAAAAAAAGCACCCCTAGGGGTGCTTTTTCCCGCTGATCGTACTTGCCGCTGTTTATAGCTGTGCCAAAACTGCAATCAGCAGCGCTGTTTTTTCTTTTAATGAACGTTTTTCCAGCCGCTCCTGCGTGGTATGAATTTTTTCCCACACCACGCTCATGGCATCTGCCGTGGGTATACCTAAAGAGCTGAGGTACGCACCATCGGTAGCCACAGGCTCCGCAATCTCCGCCACAGGAAGGCCCAATGCCTTCGCCCCTTTTTCTACTGCCAGATAAGCCTGATGATTTTTTTCATCCTGCTCCATGGCCGGGAAAAGAGTGCGATAACTTACCTTCACCCGACAGCCCTCCACCGTAACTGAATTTTCCAAAGACCGGATCTGCGCTTCGGCTTTGGCAAAAGATTCATTGGTTGGCAAGCCTGCGCAGCAAAACTCAGCATGGGCACTGCCTGCCACGATACCATTGGGACGTCCGCCTTCAATGGGGGCCACATTAAAGAAAATGCCTTGCTCAATATCATTAAAGTGGTATAGCTCAATGATTTTATGTGCCAACTCCAACACGGCGCTGCGGCCAGAAAGGTAGTCCGCTCCTGCATGGGCCTCCTTTCCCTCCACATCGATGGTGCCCAAAATAACGCCTTTTCGACCCGTTACCACGCCATATGCGCCTGTTGCTGTACGGCTGCATCCTTCAAACACCAGCGCCAGCTCCGCTCCTTTCGCCTCTGTTTCATACACATGGCTGCCAGAAATGGTACCAATTTCTTCATCGCAATTATAAATAAATTTGATCTCTTTTTTTGGCAGCAACCCAGCCTGTATAGCTGCTTTCACCCCATAAAGGGAAATGGCAATCCCCGCCTTACAGTCCGCAATTCCCAGCCCATAGGCATAGTCTTCATCTTCATGATAAGGATATTGCGCCGTAAAACCCTCGCCAAACACGGTATCTGTATGGGCATTGAGCACAATCGTTCCCTGGGCGTCCGGGGAGCAGATACTTCCCACCACATGATACCCTAAACCTGGCGCTTCGATCCGATGAACGTCCGCCCCCATCTCTTGCAAAATTTTCTCAATTAGCGCCGTGGCCTTCTCGCTTCCTGCCATATTGCCTGTACCGCAGTCAATGGCAGAAAATTGCCGCAGCAGCTCCATTTGTGCTTCATAGCACTGTTCCGCCCCTGCCAGCGCCGCCTCTTTTATCCGTGCTAGATCTTTTTGATTTGTCTTTTCCATGGGCATTGCCGCCTCCTTTGCGAATTATCCCCCACCAACGCCATTTCCTTGCCAGGACCACGAAAAAAGGCCGGAAGACTGTCTTCCGGCCTTTTTATCCCGCTACGCCTTTGCAGCAGGGTGTCTCCTTCTGCCAAAAAGGAGGACAACATTTGGTTTCTTTGATAAAGCGTTCCATTGGGGGTAGATTTGCTTTATCCTGGCCAATCAGGCCGTTCAGAAAGAGCTTCCGCTCTTTCTTTTACTATACCGCAGTTTTGCCCTTTACGCAAGCCCCATTTTGCAAATCCACAAAAATTTCACCCCGCACCGCCTTCTTGGGTCTCCTGTTCCTGGCGTCTCATACTTTCTAACAGCTGGCAGCAGGCTGTCAAAATATCTTTTTCCAACATTTGCAGCGTTTTTTCCACATCTCTTTGCTCCATGGCCTCCAACAAATCTAAATGAAGCTTCAATTCCCAATCAAAAAACCCCATCGGGCCCAGCTCCCGCACCAGATTCTCCTGATTGAGCTTTCGCAACCGACTGCTTAAGTCCACCAAATTCTGCATCACATGTGTAATAATAGCAGGGCAATAGGAACTCGGCAACAGATGCAGCTCCGTTTCCAGGCGGAAAAACCGTTCCATCTCCTGCCGGTTGGCCCGGTCATGTAAAAATCGCTCCTTTAGCGTCAACAACCCTACTTTTAGCTGCTGCAGGCGATTTGGGTCTAACTGTGGCACTGCCCATAGTGCCGCCTCTTTTTCTAAGGCCAAGCGAAAGCGAAAAATAGCCGTCACTTCATCTCGGTTATAGGTTCTTACAAAAGATCCGCTTCGCTGACGGATAGTCACATAGCCATCTTGTTCCAGGGCCTTGAGGGCATTGCGTACCGGTGTCTTGCTAACGCCCAATGCTTCCGCCAATATGCCAACTTCCAACCGTTGACCCGGCTGGAGATGATTTTCCATAATTTGCTGTTTGATACTGTTATAGACCAATGTGTTTAAACTAGCTACTTCCAATTTTTCCACGCTTTTCCCACCTTTTACAAAAAAGATTGCCGCAACTTCAAGGGGTGACAAAAAGCTGCGGCAAAAGAACAAAGGCACCCGGGGACACTCTATTCTTATTTTTATTGTAGCAAGGAACATCTCTCCTCGTCAACTGAAAACTGAAATTTCAGTTTAATAAAATTCGTTTCTCCCTTTTGCACAATTTCTAGCCTTTTCTTTGTCCAACTTCACTATCCTGGCTGCTTCGGTGAAACTTCCTATAAAAATGGTCTCCCTTTGGCTGACCTCTCAGCAAAACTGCCATTTTATCACAAAAGATAGTCATACCATTGCCATGGCGCCTGCATCACCGCTGCCGCTGTGGGCTCCGCTAAGGATGATACTAATGCAATTTCCACCTGAAAATCATGATAAATTTCTCCATCCACTTCCGCCGTACCCGTCAACACATAGTGGCTGCCTTCCCCTTCTATCCATTGCCCATAGACAGTGACTTCGTCTTCTTCTAAATAAACTTTATGGAGCTCCTGTTCTTGTTCCTGGGGCGTAAAATATAGTTTCACTGTGTCATCCTCCTTTTTCTTCTTTCTTCTTTTATGCCTCTTTTCGGTTCAGCGCGCAATGTGTTTTACAAAAGAAGCTTTTCATCCTTTCGGCTTTTTGCTATACTGTTACCTAGGAGGGGAACCACATGAATTATATCGTATTGGATTTTGAATTTAACCAGGCCTTCTCATTCCAGCCGGACCGGCCCGCCCCCACCAATCCCAGCATGCCCTGCGAGATCATCCAAATTGGCGCAGTAAAGCTGAATGAAACCATGGAGGTAAAAGAGACGTATTCTGTGCTGGTACAGCCAAAGCTATATCAGAAAATGCATCCGAAAGTCCAAAAGATCACCGGCATCCGTTGGGAAATGTTGAAAAACCAACCGCATTTCCCCGCCGTATATCAGGATTTTCTCCGTTTTATCGGCCCTGAAATGGCTGTTTTATGCAGTTGGGGAGTCGATGATATCAAAGCGTTATTTCGCAATATCTATTATCATCACCTAGATGATGCGCCAATGACAAAAAACTACATCAACGTACAAGCCATCGCCGGAAAAAAACTCCAAGGCGAAGACCCCAGCCACAGCATGGGCCTGCAAAAAGCTGTAGAGCTGCTACAGTTGCCGGAAGACCGCCGATTTCACGATGCGCTTAATGATGCCTATTATACCTCCTTGGTGCTGGCAGCCACCATACCTGAGCGGCTCAGTCTCTCCTTGTTTACCCCAATGGATTTAGAAGGCCGAAAAGAACCCCTCAGCCGCCCTTTCTTCCCCTCTTTGCTGTCCCATCTGGAAAAGGAGCTGGGACGCACCCTCACGAAAGAGGAAGAAGCCTTAGCCAGAAAAGCTTATAAATTGGGGCGGAAAAAAGCCTTTGATATCCCTGTGAAAAAGAAGAAAGACAAAAAAGATTTTTCTGGCGAGAATAACTAAAGCTTATGATATAGAATTAGTCACCTCGTATAAGCCAAAGTTTTTTCCTTTGTTACTTTTCCCAAAAATATATGACATATTTTTTACAAAACAACCAACTCTATACTGACTATATGAAATTTGAGGAAAATAAATCGTCTTTTTCCGTCAGTTTTCTTGCGCCTGTATAACGGCAGCCAACATCCTTCCTGATTTTCCACCAAAAGGGGTACTTTCTCTGCGAAAATTCTCTTGCAGTATTCCTCTTTACAAAAAAAAGACCCGGCGGTAAAATGTGATGAACTTAAAAAAAGGAAGGTGATTACTTATGGAACTGCAACAAATCATTGCTATCTGCATCTTTCTGGGCGTCATCATTGCCATTATTTCAGAAAAAATTCACCGAACTGTGGCAGCCTTGGTCGGTGCAGTACTTTTGTTGCTAACCCATGTGCTGACGGTAGACGGCGCAATGGAATTTGTGGATGTCAACACCGTTGGTGTGCTGGTGGGTATGATGCTTTTCGTAGCTGTCGTCAAAAACTCAGGCCTATTTGAATACATTGCCATACGTGCGGCAAAATTCACTCGGGGCCAACCCATTGCCACACTAATTATGTTTACTATTATTACCACTGTATTATCCGCCTTTTTGGATAACGTAACGACAGTGCTTCTGATTGGCCCTATGGCCATCGCCATCACTCAGATCCTGGAAATCAATCCGGTTCCCTTTTTGATTACCCAGGCCATTGCCTCAAATCTAGGCGGCACGGCCACCCTCATTGGCGATCCTCCCAACATCATGATCGGCTCTGCCGCAGGGCTAAGTTTTATGGACTTTGTGATGAACACTGGTGTCGTTGTTTTAATTGTACTTGTGATTTACTGCCTGCTCTTTTCTGTCATGTACCGCAAGGAGCTGGTGGTGAAAGAAGAAAATATGCAAAAAGTAATGAAGCTGGATGAAAACCTAGCCATCAAGGATAAGGGACTGCTCATTAAGAGCGTTGTCATGATCGTTTTGGTGGTTGTGGCCTTCATCTTCCACGATCAGCTGGGTGTGGAATCTGCCACGGTGGCCCTGACCGCCGCCGGCATCATGCTGCTGATTGGCCATCAAGATGCGGAAGAAATTGTGCTGGGTGTAGAATGGTCTACCATCCTATTTTTCATCGGTTTGTTCGTAGTGGTAGGCGGCTTAAACAGCACTGGCATCATTTCTGCTGCTGCCAACTGGCTGCTGGCCTTGATTGACAACAACCTGGTAGTAGCTATGATGTTGATCCTTTGGGCTTCGGCCATTTTGTCCGCCTTCTTGGACAACATCCCCTTTGTGGCAGCAATGATCCCGCTGATCATGACAATGGGCGACAGCGGAATGAACATCATGCCGTTATGGTGGGCATTGTCCTTGGGTGCTTGCCTTGGCGGCAACGGCAGCTTGATCGGTGCCAGCGCCAATGTGGTTTTGGCTGGTATCGGCGCCAAAAATGGTCATCCCATTACCTTTGCCAAATTCCTAAAGGTTGGCTTCCCGCTGATGCTGATCTCTATTGTCATCTCGACCATTTATCTGCTGGTACGCTTCGCATAACCGCCGCCCTTCTTTATGCCCAGGGCCTTCGGCTGAAAACCCGCTCCGTCCAGCGATTATAGCGGCGGCATGCGTTGAAAAAAGAAAGGAGGAAGGGTTTATGAACCAAAACTCAGTAAGCGGCGACATTGTTGATTTAAAACTGCGCCAAATGGGCGCCACCAATATCTCCCGACTAAGAAGCAATATGTATATTGTCAAATTTCAGCTGGAAAATGGGATTGTTGTATCCTATGTCTTTAACATCACAAAGCACGACAAATATTTCCTGCAGCGGATGCAGCCCTATGCCATGGTGCAAGGCAAATATGCGGATACCCAGGAAATTACCCAGTTTATTGCTGAGGATCTACGGCATTTCCGAAACGCCGAAAAAAGCCACAACTTTGAGGAATTTCTGGAGATCTCCCGTAAAAGCCTGCAATTAGCTCAGGAAGTGGAAAATGTCTTTTTGCACTACAACGTAGACAAAGCTTTGCTGGATGAAATGTTGGGCCATCTGGATCATATGATGGGTCATTTGGCCGAGGTGCGGCAGCAATATAAACCTGTGGTACCAAAAGAATAAGATAAAGCACAGAAATACCCGGACGGCGATATGCTGACTGGGTATTTTCTTGTCTTTTGGCCAAAAAACTGTTACACTTGGGAAAAGAGCCTCTGGCAGCATATTCCTGCCAGAAGCCGAATTAAAGGAGGTCTCGTCATGAAATATGCGTTTCTCGGCGCCGGCAACATGGCCGGAGCAATTTTACAAGGTCTGGTCAAAAACGGTGTTGCCCCAGATTGCTTATACGCCTATGCCCCTTCCACCACCCACACTGAACCATTACGTCAGCAGCTTGGCATTACCATCTGCTCTGACCGTCAAAGCCTTGTGGCTGATGCCGACATTTTGGTACTGGCCGTTAAACCTCACATTTTAGCAGAACTGATTGACAGTTTGGCGGCAGAATTAGAAACCCAATACCCTCTCATCATTTCCCTGGCAGCAGGCAAAGATCTAGCTTACCTGGAAGAACATTTGGGCAAGGGCCGCTCCATTGCCCGTGTGATGCCCAATATCAATGCTAAAATTGGCTGTTCCACCACCGGATGCTCTGTGAATGCAGCCGTGTCTGCAGAAGAGAAAACGCAGATTGAACAACTTTTCTCCTGTATTGGCACGGTGGATTTCTTACCAGAAAGCCAGTTTGGCATCTTCATGGCATTGGCTGGCAGCGCACCCGCCTTTGCCTACCTTTACATTGATGCCCTGGCCCGGGCTGGTCAGCGGGCCGGCATGCCTAATGCCCAGGCCCTGGCCATTGCCGCCAGCGCCGTTAGAGGCAGTGCTGAAATGATCCTGCAAAGCGGAGAACATCCCTGGGCGCTCATCGATCAGGTTTGCTCCCCTGGCGGCACCACCATTGAAGGCGTGGCCGCTTTGGAGGATGCCGGATTCCCTTCGGCCCTGCGCAAGGCAGTGGACGCCGTATTGGAAAAAGACCGCCGTATGTAATAATTTGTTATTTCTAAGCACAAAAGGCCTAACGGAAAATTCCGTCAGGCCTTTTGCATACCCAGGGGCATAAACCTTTGCCAATAGAGAAAGCAAAACGCTCCTCCTTGTTGTTGCTAGAAAAGAAACCGTTCCACGGGCATCCTGTACGAAAACATAGCCTTAAGCCCTGACTGGGCATAGGGAGCGAACTACTTTTTCTTTGTTTTGCCAAACCAGCCAGCACCGGATGAACCATCCAGGATCGCTGCGCATTTTTATGGCGGCATATTCTTCCCCTTACAGAAGATCTGGATTTTCAAATTGCGTTTTTTTCTGATCGTATGTATATAAAGCGCTTAACAGCTGCACCTGTGCTTCGGCAATATTCTGCCGGGCTTCTTCCACCGACAAAACCGATGTTTGACCCATCTCCAGCTGAAGTTCCGCCGTTTCCAGGCTTTGCTCTAAGGCGGCCAATGCTTCGATTTGCTGTTCAATCGTTGTTTGGGCGTTCATCAGGTCATAATAAGCCGTGCGAATAGATTGTTCTGCTGCTTCCAGGGAATCGTCCAGATCCATCACAGCGCTACTATATTCTGCTTCTGCTTGGGCATAAGAGCCTACCTCTGTTCCTGTGGCTTTAGTGGCATTGGTGGTCACCCGGGTAGCCTCCAGAGTCTTTTTTGCCCGCCGAATGGAAGAAAGACCAGAAGCCTTGCTGGTCACATAACTTTCCAGCGGGATTTCCAGCTCATAGGCTTCATAAGTCACCGGCAGTTCTAAGCTATACCGCGTATCTACATCCAGCCCCATGGAAAGATTAAACGCAATATAGCTTTGTTCCAGCTCTGACTTTTGCTGCTGCAGCTCCGTTTGACTTTGGGCAAAGCTGCGCTGCTGAGCCTCATACTCCTGCGTGCTTATCTGTCCCATTTCCTGCTGGATGCGGGCGATATTCAGCTCTTGTTGCGCCAAAGCCAAGCTAGCCTCTGCAACATCAATCTCCCGCTCCCGCAGGATTAAGTCCGCATAAGCCTGCTCTGTGGAAAAGGCCAGCACCTCCTCCTGCTCCTGCTGAGAAAGGCGGCTATTTTGCAGGCTAATCTGCTGACTAACCAAGTTTGCCGCATCGCTAAGATCGCTGCCCTCAGAAGAATACGTTAACGAAATACCAGCTAACGCGACCTGATCTTCTAACAAATCCAAGGAAGTGGCAGATTTCTTTAATTCTGTGCTGTTGCGCAACACCCGCTGCACTGCGTCTTCCAGTGTTAACAAGCCGTCTTCTTCCTCTTCTGCATCATAACAGGACAGAGCTTGGATTTCTGCTAACGCCGAAGCGTCATCCGCTACTTCTTCGGCATCAGCCGTTGTCTGGGTTATGATTTCTTCTCCTGCTGCTAAAGCCGGAACGCCAGGTATAACCAACGTTCCCGCTAAAATCAACACACAAAGCCTTCGCTTCATATCGCTGCTCCTTTCTTTATTCATACCGCAGCGCCTCTATGGGGTCCAGCTGGGCTGCTTTGTTGGCAGGAGAAACGCCAAAGAGGATCCCAATGCCCATGGAAACGCCCACGGCACCCACAACGGCCGTCATACTCATCACCGGTGTGATCCCCACCAAGTTTCCCACTAAGTAAGAACCTCCCCAGCCAATCGCTAGACCCAATAAGCCGCCGCAACCAGTCAAAATCACCGCTTCAACTAAAAATTGCAGACGAATATCTTTATTTTTGGCCCCAATGGCCTTGCGGATCCCAATTTCTCGGGTTCGCTCTGTCACAGTTACCATCATAATGTTCATTACGCCAATACCGCCCACCAGCAAAGAAATGGCGGCCACAAAACCGATAAAAAGCGTCACATAAGACAAAATGGAGTTAATGGAATCCATCATATCCGTTGTGTCCATAATGTAATACTTATCTTCGTTACCATGAAACGCTTCTAGTTCCGACAAGATGACGTTTTTCATCTCCTCTGTATCTGCATCTTGGGATACGCCGATAATCAAGTTGCTGATGGTGTCTGAATAGTAATTACGCATTACTGTGGTAATGGGTGCATAAATCGTGTCCGGATATTCATCGGGATTTTCAATTTGGGAGGTGTTTGTGTTTTCCAAAATACCGATAACCGTATATTTAGACGTTCCCTTCCAGCTTTTTAAACTGATCTGCTGGCCTAACACTTCTTCTCCCACTGTGCCAAACACTTTCCGGGCAGTGGTATCATAGATAACGCAATTTTTTGTATTTAAATTGACATCGTTATTGGACAGATACCGTCCAAACAGCAGCGTATCATTATTGAGAGACTCATAATCCGGCGTTACGCCAGTGACTGTGGCAATATTGGTTTCCTGGGGATCCATCAGCTTTAAAAAAGCGCTGCCATAGGTATAGGTGGGAGAAATGGCATCGATACCATCCACATCTTCCAACAAATAATAGTCATCCATTGTCAGTAGATCCCGGGTTTCAATATCCGTACTGCCCACCAGAGTGACGGTAAAGGAGCCGGTGCCAAAGCTTTCAAACTCCTCTTCAATGGCAGCCTGTGAGCCGTTACCAATGGCCACAATGATAATCACAGAGCTGATACCAATGATGATGCCCAGCATAGTCAATATCGTTCGGCTCTTATTTGAAAAGACATTTTGGAAGGCGTTTTTCACACATTCCATTATATTCATGAAATGGCCTCCTCTCCAAAGATCACCCGGTTTTCGATGGGATGATCGGAACGGATTTCGCCATCTTGGAAAACCACAATCCGCTTGGTATATTGGGCCACATCTGGTTCGTGGGTAACCATCACCACCGTGGTTCCTTCCTCATTGAGCTGCTGAAAAATACCCATGATCTCTATGGTGGATTTACTGTCCAGGTTGCCCGTAGGTTCATCTGCCATAATGATGGAGGGATGGTTCACCAGTGCCCGGGCAATGGCCACCCGCTGCCTCTGGCCACCAGATAGTTCATTCGGTTTATGGTGCAGCCGCTTGCCCAGGCCCACTTTTTCTAACGCTGCCCTGGCGCGCTCATCCCTTTCCCGGCGGGGCACACCAGCATATACCATCGGCAATTCCACGTTTTCCAGCGCCGATAGTTTGGGCAAGAGGTTAAAGGATTGAAAGACAAACCCTATTTTCTGGTTTCTTACCACAGCTAATTGGCTGTCATCAAAAGAGGACACATTCACCCCTTCCAATCGGTAATACCCACTGGTAGGCCGGTCCAAACAGCCCAAAATATTCATCATAGTGCTTTTGCCGGAGCCGCTGGTGCCCATAATGGACACAAACTCCCCTTCTTCCACGGATAAGTTGATGCCTTTGAGCGCCATCACTTCCAATGTTCCCTGGCGATACTGCTTTTTGATGTTTTCCAACTGTAATAAGGGCAACATTCTCCCTCCTTTCTTACCGGGGACCACCCATGGGCCCGCCGCCCATGCCGCCACCGCCCATGCCGCCACCGCCCATGCCGCCGGTGACACTATCAAGGACGCTGCTTTCAGAAGTATTGTCTGTGCTGGCCGCAGGGGCTACTGAAGCGTAATCACTCAGATTTTGGCCATCCTGCATATCGTCCAGCGCCACTTCCACAACCGTTTCTTCTGCAGAAAGTCCGCTGAGAACTTCAATGTACGCATCATTAGCTTCTCCCACTTCGATCGCTCGTTTTTCTAATACGCCGTCATTTCCCACCACAAATACACTATATTGGCTGCTGTCCCGTTCTTTGGTCACGGCGGACAAGGGCAGCGCCGGTACTTGATCTGCTTCCATCACAATAATCTCCATATCAAAGGAAAATCCTGGCTTAATCAAATCATCGGGGTCTTCCAAATGCACCACAATCGGCACCACGGTTTCCGAGCCGGTGATCGTCCCCTGGCTTTCCGCCACAGGTTCAATCTTTGTCACTGTCCCATGGTAAACTTTGTCCTCGATGCCGTCCGTGGTTAACTCCACCGCCTGGCCCACTTCCACATCGGCAATATCATATTCGCTGACATAAGCAGAAACATCCAAATTGGTTAAATCGGCCACTTCCATCATCACCGTGGCATCGGTAAGCATTTGTCCCTCTTCTGCGTTACAGGTGATAACGGTGCCGCTGGTGGGGCTATAGGTTGCTTCGGTCAGCTTACCCAGATCCTCTTGAATGGAAGCAATATTCCGCTGATAAGTCAAAATGGAGTTTTGCTGGCGCTGGTACTCCGTTTGCACCGATGGATCACTCAAGGGATCTTGGCCATAACTGAGGTTTAGTTCGGCTCTTTCTAAAGATAGTTGAGCACTTTCTATCTGAGATTGAGCCTCTTCTTGATCTTGCTGCAGCGTCTCATACTCATCTTCATAGGAGTCATATTCGCTTTGACTGATGGCGCCATTTTCCAATAGCTGCGCATAATAGGGCAGATTTTTTTCTAACTCTGCCAAATCCTTTGCCCCTGTCTGCTGGGCTTGCTGGGCTTGTTTGAGGGTTTCCTGGGCAGAAAGAACAGCGCTTTGCAAATCCAGCAGCTCTGTACCTTCTGCTGGCCGGGCCATCTCCTCCAAAGAAAGCTGAGCGTTTTCCAAGTTTACCTGTGCCTGTTGAAGCTGGTCTTCCAGCTCCTGTCTCTGGTCATCAATATCATAGGTGACTAACAGCTGGCCTTCTTCCACATAGTCACCCACCTCCACAAACACCTCATCCACTTCTTGGCTAAGTTCTATATAAATGGAGTATGGGTCAGCCGCTTCTGTGGTGCCATCAGCGGTTACCCGCTGGTCAAAACTCAAGGTTTGCAATGTGGTAGTAGCAGGCAGTTCCGGCTCCGCCTGAGCTGCAGACCGGCGACTCTTGGCATAGCTCCAGCTGCCCGCTGCGCCGGCAGCAACAACTACCACCAATACAATTGCCACCTTTCTCCATCGCCGCTTTTTTGTAGCTCCCCCTTGTTCTTCTTCCGGCGCCGATGAAGTCGGGCCCTCCGCAGGTTCTGTATGTTTTTTCCAAAACAAATGCGCTCACTCCTTTTCCTGTATTTGGCAACTCATTGACATTGTATTTGCTGCGCCTAAAAAATGCGTGATTACTTTGTGAAAACAACGTGAATATTTCGCAATGACTTTGTGTCAGCAACATCCATCCCCATGTGAAAAGACTCATTTTTGTGTTTTATTTCCAAAAAATCCGCCTTGGACCCATTGACTTTTTACTGTTAGAATGGGATAATCAAAAGGTAGACTGCTCTAGCAAAACACTGTTTGCCAAAACAGTCAACCTGAGGAGGCCCTGAGCCTCCAGTCGTAAGCAAATCGAATGAAAAAGGAGTGCGAACCACTATGAGCCAGAACCAGAAATTTTTCCCAAATTACACCGTAGGCCCTGACGCCTATGAAGCCATCGAATCCGTTTGCAGCCGTTACGGCACCAAAGCTGTTGCCATCGGCGGTAAACGCGCCTTGGCTGCTGCCAAACCTTATTTGGAAAAAGCACTGAAAGATTCTTCCATCGAAATCATCGCCTATGAATGGTACGGCGGCGAGGCTTCTTTGGAAAATTCCGAAATGCTGATGAATCTGGACAGCTACAAACAAGCTGACATGGTATTCGCTTTCGGCGGCGGCAAAGCCATCGATACCTGCAAATATGCTTCTTTGATCTCCGGCAAACCTTTCTTCACCTTCCCCACCATTGCTGCTACCTGCGCACCTGCTTCCGCAGAAGCAATTATGTATTATCCCAATGGTGAAGCCAGAGACACCTATGAATGCCACAAACCGGCCATCCATGTGTTCATCAATACCGAAATCATCGCAAAAGCCCCTGACATTTATCTGTGGGCTGGTATTGGCGATACCATGGCAAAACACTTTGAAACCAGCCTTGCTGCCAGAGACAGAAAAGACCTCTCCTTCACCCAGGCTCTGGGTGTAGAAGTTGGCACCATGTGCTATCGTCCTTTGGTACAGTATGGTGCAAAAGCCATTGCTGACTGCAAAGCCGATCATACCAGCGCTGAACTGGAACAGATCGTTCTGACCAACATCATCACCACCGGTATTGTATCCGGCTGCGTTGGCGTAACCATCAACTCCAATATTGCTCACGCACTTTGCTATGGCCTGACCATTCTGCCCCAGATCGAAAAGAACCATCTGCATGGCGAAATCGTTTCCTACTGCACACTGGTTCTGCTGATGATCGATGGCCAGACCGATAAAGTGGATGAATTGTATCCGCTGTACAAAGCCATCAACCTGCCCACCAAACTTTCCGATCTGGAAGTAAAGAGAGAAGAACTCGACCCCGTTATCGAAAAAATGCTGGTGGTAGACGATATCAAATATGTTCCTTACAAAGTGACCAAAGACATGGTATATAACGCCATTGATGCTTTGGAAGAATATAACAAAGCTCACTAATCTCGTTTTAAGTCACCTTACGGCACAGGGAATCCCTTCCTTGTGCCGTTTTCTCTATCTGCCTTTTCTATCCCAATCAAAGGAGCTGATCTTCATGCCGGAAACGTCCGTAAAATGGCTGGCTTGGCTTTTGGTGGCACTGGTAGCCTATCTATCCTACCAAAAAATCAAGCAACGGCAAAACGAGCCTGAAAAACAGGACAATCCCTATGAAAAATATCTGACCTCACCGCCAAAGGAGGATGACGCCCCACCCCAGGTATCCGCATCGTCAGATGAAACTGCCGATCCACAGAAAGGAGATCCCCATGGACCCACATCTGCCCAATGAGCCCAATACACAGCCAAACCCTGCCGCCAGCCAGCCCAGCCAAAATGATCCACCCCATGACCAGGCTGCATCCAACCCCCAGGGCCAGCCCATTCGCACCATCAATTACAACACCAACTACAATACCAACTATGAAAATGGCAAAAAGAAAAAGGGCTGCCTATTTTGGGGCCTGGTGGTATTGGCCATTTTCATCACCGTCAATGGACTGCTGCTGTTTGGCGGCGTTGCCATTTTAGGTGGGATTGTCAATCAATTCTCTAGCTCCACCAGCACTGCGGAGACAGCGGCGTTGCCGGATGAGCCTTATGTGGAAGTGCTTTACCTGGAAGGGACGCTGATCGATAACGGCAGCGGCACCCTTTTTAGCGGAGAAACTTACAGCCACTCCTGGACACTGCAGGAGATTGCATCTTTGCAAAACGACCCGCAAAACCGCGGCCTTCTGCTCTACATCAATTCCGGCGGGGGCGGAACATACGAAAGTCACGAGCTTTATGAGGCTTTGCAAAGCTACAAAACCGCCACAGGGCGCCCCATTTATGCCTACTATGCCCAAACAGCAGCCAGCGGCGCTCTTTATGCCTCTATGGCCGCCGATGAGATCTATGCCAACCCCATGAGTCTGACCGGCTCCATTGGTGTTTTACTCAACAGCTATAATGTTTCCGGCCTGATGGAAAAACTGGGCATCGAAGATAACACCATAGCCAGCGGCCCCAACAAAACCATGCTGAGCCAAACATCGCCCACCTCCTCGGACCAAAAGGCAATGCTCCAGCAGATCATTGATGAATATTATGATATCTTTGTCTCTGTGGTAGCCGAAGGACGGGGCATGAGCGAAGAAGAAGTGCGTCTTTTTGCCGATGGCCGTGTGCTTTCTCCCCAGCAGGCATTGTCTTTGGGTCTAATTGATGGCATCCTGTCGTTCGACAGTTTCTTACAGGATATGGCAAACCACAGCGATTTTGCCGGCTGTGCCTTCTTGTCAGCTGCACCTCCCCATGGTTCCCTCTGGGATGAACTGCTAGCTAAACTGCCCCCATCACCACTGCAAAGCGCTCAGGAAGCCATGCAGGCCACCTCTGGCCTACGGCCCATGTATTTGATGCAATAAAAAAGAAAGGCTTTACCACCTTCTCTAAGTCCCGCCGTTTCAGACGGGACTTTTTTCAACTACTTTTTCCGAAAGATCGGACGCGCATCCTTCTCTCTGCTTTCAGATCGTCCATTTTTCTGATATTTGTCCTATTTTGTGGCAAACTACTCAAAAATCGTATTTCAAGATCTACTGAAGGGAGACCATAACTAAATGAAAGACCCTATCACCCAACCATCCTATATCATTACCAGCGCCTTGGTTGTTGCTTTTGGCCACCATCTGGCGCACGAAGAAAAATGCCCTGGTACCGTGGAAAAATATTTGCGGGATGTCCGCGCTCTCGCCCATTACCTTCATGGCCAGCCCGTGACGAAGGAGCAAGCTGTCGCCTGGCGGGACGGGCTGCTGGCCCATGGCTATGCCCCAGCTACCATCAACTCCATGACCGCAGCTATCAATCAATTTTTCTGCTTTACTGGCTGGACGGATTGCCGGATCAAGGCCTTGCGTATCCAGCGCCGCCTGTTTCGGCAGCCCCAGCGGGAAATGACCAAGGACGACTATCTGCGCCTGGTTTCCTGTGCCCGGGCCAATGGCCAGGAACGGCTTGCTTTAGTGATGGAAACCATCTGCGCCACCGGCATTCGGGTTAGTGAAATAAAATATATTACCCTAGAAGCTGTACAGGCAGGCCAAGCAGAGATCTGCTTAAAGGGTAAGCTCCGCACTATCCTTTTGCCCAGCAAACTTTGTCGTAAGTTGAAGCAATACGCAAAAAAACAAAAAACCGCTTTCGGCGAGATCTTCCTCACCAAAAGCGGCAAAAGCCTTTCCCGGCGCCAAATCTGGGCAGAAATGAAACGTCTATGCCGACAAGCTGATGTGATTGCCAGCAAAGTCTTTCCCCATAACCTACGCCATTTATTTGCCCGGACGTTTTACCATATTTGCCGGGATATTGTAAAGCTGGCAGACGTATTAGGCCATGCCAGCATTGAAACCACTCGTATCTATCTAATCTCCACCGGTGCTGAACACGCAAAAGTGTTACAAAAGCTAGGATTCGTCCAATAGACAAAATGCGTGTTTTGTTGTTTCACAAAAGAAAAAATCATTACTCCTACATAAGTTACCCAAATTGTAGCACGAAAATCAAGCGCTTTCAAGGCATTTTCACAAATTCCTTTGGGTTTTTTGGCACAAAAAATAGACCGTTTTTGCGAATTATTTCCAGCGGCCTTGTTTCTGTGCTTTTTTCTCATCTATAAACTTCACGATTTAAAAAATCATCCACTGACTCCGCTTTTTGTCAAAAAAAACCAGGGCCAAACGCCTCATTTCTCCCTCTTCACTATCGAAGAAAGGACAAAACACGCATTTTGTCTATTGGGAGAAAGGAGGCTTCCGATGGAGATGAAGCTATGGAAGGGACAGAGCGTTCCTGTTTATGCGCCCCGGGCAAAATCCCCACCTCGGGCAGGCCCTCCTGGCCTAGTGATAAGCCCAGACGCCTTAACCGCATATCTAGACCATCTTCGCCAAAAAGGCCGTGCTGCCGGCACACTGGAAACATACCGGCGCAACCTGTATGCTCTCTTTGCGTTTTTGCCAGCAGATAAGACCATCCACGCAGATACCTTGGCCTTGTGGCGGCAGGCACAGCTGGCCGAGGGGTATTCTCCTCGCACAGTAAATGCCCGCATGTCCACCATAAATGGTCTGATCAGCTTTTTGGGCCGGAGGGACTTACAATATGTGGAGACGTTAAAGGTAGCTGATATCCAGCCGGAACTGACACGTGCTGAATATCTGCGCCTATTGACCACAGCCCGGGCGCTAGATCAAGAGCGGCTGTATCTTTTGGTAAAGCTCTTTGGCAGCACTGGCCTGCCAGTAAGAGATCTGTCTTTGGTCACGGTGGAAGCCCTGACCGGACAGGATGGCCCCGGTCAAAATCCGGAGTTGGCTATGCCAGACTTTTTCCGACAAGAGCTATTGTCCTATGCCCGGCGGGAGGGGATTACCACAGGACCGCTTTTTGTAACAAAAAGTGGAAAGCCCCTAAGCCGCACTGCCGTCACCGACAGCATGAAACGGCTTTGTCAAGACGCGCAAGTATCCACAAAAAAGGCCACGCCTCGCTGTTTGAAGCGGATGTGGCAAAGTACACAAGACGGCATTCGCGCCCAAATCGACCTGCTGGTAGCGCAGGCCTTTGACCAGCTAATGGCAACGGAACAATCCGTTGTGGGCTGGAAAGAGGAAAAGGGGGTGAGGCCCTTGTGATTTCTTTGCCCGCCGCCCCCGGGAAATTGGGGTATCAATTCAAACAGTAAGGAGGTAAATAAAATGAGAAAAAGATTTTTGTCAGTATTTCTTGCCCTTTGCATGGTACTGACAATGCTGCCGGTTTCGGCCATAGCCGCACCGCCGGCAGACATGCAGGCCGGTGATGTCTATGCAGAAAAAACTGCCAAATATGACGAAAGCACCGGAAAGGTGGAAATCACCCTTTCTGTCACCGGCAAAAACTATACGGAAACCACCACCACCGCAAAACCAGTGGATGTGGTACTGGTAGTGGATAACTCTGGCAGTATGGATGAAGGCCAGGCAGAGTGCACTTCCACTTCATTCCATCGAGCTTGGCCGCTCGGCCCCTGGGTGTGTGATGAATGCGGTAAATGGCACTGGAATATCCTTTGGACACCAGAGGAGTGTGATGGCACTATCTCCAAGATGAGCGCCGCTCAAAGTGCTGCTTATACCCTAATTGAAGAGTTGCAGCAAACCAGCGAGGAAAACCGCGTGGCCATCGTTTCCTTTGAAGGTCTAGGCGGTGGCACAAGTGATTGGGAACTAAACAGAGATGCTTGCATTGGTTTAACTGCTTTAAGCGAAACCGGCATCGAAGATTTAAGCCGTATTATTTCTGAGATGCGCGCCTCTGGCGGTACCAACTATACCGCCGGTTTAAACCAGGCGCAGGAGTATCTTGCTAACAGCACCAATGACAAGTATGTAATCTTCATCTCGGATGGCATTCCTGGCCTAAATCAGACTTCTGGCCAAACAGAAAATACGAATTGGAATGGCACTCTTCAAGCGGCTGAATTAAAAGAAAGCGGCGCAGAGATCTATACTATTGGCCTGGGCCTGGATGCGGAAGAGGAGTGTATGAGCCGTCTGGCCAGCACGCCGACAGATACGCATCATACCAACTTTGTAGGTCTGGATAACATCCAGCAAGAATTGCCTGCCTTGGTGGAAGAGATCGCGACAGAAATTAAGCGCAATCAACTGTTAGCTGGCACCAGCGCTACATTTACCGATACCGTTTCTGAACAGTTTACGGTAGATGAACAAAAGGTAGACGGCTTGACCATCAACGGAAATACCGTTACCTGGAGTGTCGGCGACATTACCGAGGAAACAAAACCCATTTCCTTTACGGTAACCCCGAAGCAGGCCGGTGACGATCTGGCCACCAACGCTTCTGCTTCTCTTACCTACACAAAACCGGACGGAACAACAGGCACGATTGACAATATCACTAGCGCTATCGTTGATGTTCCAGGATATATCGTAAAATATGATCCAAATGGCGGAAGCGGCGCTATTACGGATGAAACAGAGTATCTGACCGGCGCTGCGGTTACGGTAAAAGACGGTACTGTCCTAAAATATAAAGGCGCTGCCTTCCTGGGCTGGAGTAAAACACAAACCAGCCTTGTAACGTCAGAAGACGGAGTACCAGCCGACTTGATGATAGCAGGCGATGAGTTCAACATTACAGTAAATACCACGCTGTATGCCGTTTGGGCTCAGGATACCAATGGAAACAACCAGCCGGATTACAGCGAAAAGACCTATACTGTAACCTACCAATGGGGAAGCCTTTATCCCTATGGCCAACCTGTACCAACGGACGCAAAGGAATACAAAGCAGGAGACACTGTTAGGCTCAGCGATGCATACGCCATTGGGCAAGAAGTTGAATTGAGCGGACACCGCTTATATACGTTCCAAGGATGGGAAATAACAGATCCTGAGGGCGCTGTTATTACAAACAATACCTTTACCATGCCCGCCGATGATGTGATTCTCACTGGCACTTGGAAATTAGAAGACATTACCCCCGAACCGAACCAATATGATATTACGATCTCTGTAACAAACGGTACGGCATATTGGAAATGGGGATCTGATTCTTCCACCACCAGTACAGCAACCATCTCTGTGGATGAAGGAAATGATCCTACCATTTATTTTACAGCAGATGAAGGATATACACTGGCATCTGTTACAGTAAATGGAAACAGCGACTCTTTACAAATCGATGGAGAAACAGGGGAAACATTCTACAAATTTGAAAATATTTCCTCCAACCAATCCATTTCTGTGGTATATGAGGCAATCCCTTCCGATCGGACAATCTATGTCAACTATAACATTGATTTGTCGAAAGGCGAGCTGATAGCACAGCCTGGTGTGACTTCTTACACCGATACCATGTCGGAACAGGATCTGCACCCTCTGCTGACTGTAGCAGAAAAACCCGGCTATGACTTCACCGGCTGGCAAGTAGTGGGTGAAGGCAGCACAACGATTCAAGCTGATGCTGACATCGAGGATATTCTGGATTATGTTGCCTATTACGAGAACGAAGGCAATGTAACGCTGACGGCATTGTTTGAAGAAGTGGCAGGGACAAAAACCGTTACCATCACCTACTATGATCCAGAAGAAGGCGTTATTGTACCTGGCGGTACAGAAAAGGTAGAAGTAGCTTTGCGTGAAACGCAAATGGATCCTTCTACTTTGGTAGCACCAGATGGATACGAAATCATTGATCCTACGACTCTGGTAACCATCACGGATCAGCCGGATGGCACCGGTTCTGTTCAAATCTTAGTGCAAAAACTGGAAGAAGAGCCCAGCATGGAATCCGTCCATCTGGTTATCTACCGTAACGGCAATATGCAAACGCCTTCTCAGGATATTTTCCTCGGCGCAGCAGAAAAGAATTCTTCCTATGATCTGACCAGTTTGGACATTCACGATTATTATACCCCGGATAAATTTGCCACTGGCTTTGCTTTTGAGGGCTGGTATAACGATGGCGGATGGAACCAGTACAAAAATGGCAACACCGATAATGTGCTTGGCGATGAAATTACCATCAATGGATATACCAATATCATCTGCATGGTATGGGATGAATTCCCTGTAAACTACACTATCGATGGCGAGCGTATTGGCTCTGACACTATCACCGCCAAAACTTTAGCTGACTATGAATTGCGGACGCCAGAAGAAAAAGAAGGGTATCTCTTTGATGGCTGGTATCAGGACAAAAAAGACATTGGTGATCCCGCCAAAAAGATAACTTCTTTGTCGCAGCTGAAAAAGTATGAACTCTATGGTGTCTATGTATCTGAGGAACCAGAACCTACCCCGTCCCGCACGGCCATAGTAACCTTTGTTATCAATGCCAGCGATGACCACGGCTCCTATGAAAACGGTTTAGATGAGGTGAAATACACCTGGACGGATATGAATGAAATGATCGTTCCGCCCACTGTAGTACCTGATGATGGATTTGAGCTGGTTGGTTGGGTACTCAATGGTGCTACCACCACAGAACTGACCGTAACCGATATCAAAGTTGACCCCAATTTGGCCTACTTTGCAGAAGGCGAATCCACCGGTTATTTGACGGTTTATCCCGTTTTTGCTCCCGTGGAAGAACCTGCACCAGCAGAAACCTATACCGTTCACTTCTATATCCTCAATGAAGAAAGCGGTAACTTCATTGTGAACGGCGATGCTGTGAAAAACGTAGATATTGTTGCTACGTATGATGCTGAAAATGATACATACCGTGCTGATTTCCCAGAACTGATTGTCGCTGAAGGCTACACACTCACCGGTTGGCAGGTAGACGGCCGCTATTCTGATGTTTGGACTGCCGATGCCTATGAGATCATTGGTGTGGAAGGCCTGGCCAATGGCAATGACATTGCGATTGGCGCTATTTTAGAAGCAGACGAGTCCGAAGATGACATCATCGTAGGACTGAACTACTGGGATATTGTAAACAACGAACAGGCTGGCGAAGGTGAACTTTCCGTTCCTTCCGATGCCACCTCTGTCAACACCAACGACCTCACCGACATCCCTGACGGTTATGAGCTCGTTTGGGAAGGCGACCTCCCCATCGTTGATGGCTGGGTTTGGGTGGAAGTTCGACCAGCAGACGAGTCCG